>JAJEEH010000116.1 GCA_022821105.1 Acidimicrobiia bacterium | reverse complement strand
CACGACGCTCTTCCGATCTCTCTTGGGTGGCCGACAGCGACGACTCCACGCCGACCAGCGGGATCCAATCGAACAAAGAGGCGAATATTCCGCTTACCGGCAGCCCCGCGGCCCCGCTGATGGCGCTGAGCACCGCCACCGCCACCAGCACCGCGATCCCGATCAGGGTGGCCGAAGCCGACAGCCCGAAGGCGCGCCCCACTGCCGGATTAGCGGCATCGCTGTCCGCCAAGGCGGTTGCCGGGAGAGACGCGTCAGCCATGATCGCTCCTAGGAAGCCGGTGCGGCCACCGATTGCAGAGCCTCGGCTACTGCTTGAATGAACTGGGGCAGCCGCGGTCCCCACCGAGAGGCCACGTCGGCATTGACCATCACAATGTTGCCGTTGCGCACTGCGGCCACCTCTCCCCACCCCGGCCGGGCAGCCACGTCTTCAGCGGTGTAGCCCACCAGATCGGTGATCACAATGAGCTCGGGGTTTGCCTCAACGATGTACTCCTCGGTGAGCTGGGGATACCCGTAGCCGTCGGGATCGACTTCATCGGCGATATTGACCACTCCCATGGCGGCGTACACCGCGCCGATGAAGCTGTTGGAACTGACCGAGAAGTAGGTGTTGTCCAGCTCGTGATACACCCGCACCGGCACGTCGGGGGCGGTGGCCAGAGCCTCGTCTATCTCGGCTCGCAGGGCGGCAACCAGCGCAGCGGCTTCATCTGTTCGCCCAACCGCGAACCCCAATTCAGCAATCGAGTTGTAGCCACTCTCGAAATCGACAGGGGCCAAGCTCAACAGCACCGGAACGCCCACCGCAGCCATCCCGGCCATCAGGTCGTTGGCGTCGTGGGCGACCACCACCAGATCGGGCTCGTAGGAGAGCACCGCCTCCACGTTGGGATCCCATCCCGACAAGTCGGTAACCGGGGCCTCCGGGGGGAAGTAGGAGAACTCATCCACGGCCACCACCTGCTCGCCCGCACCGATTGCGAACAGGACCTCGGTGGCCATCGGCGATAGCGACACAATGCGCTGGGGCCGCTCGGAAGCGGCATCGTCGTCGCTGCCGCAGGCCGTTGCCACCAGGGCGAGGACGAGCAGCATCGCAGTGAGAAGACGGAACAAACGTCGGGGCATTCAGCACCTCCTGTAGATCGAGGAACGGAAGCTCGATCGGCAGGAGCCCTGCCCCCGAACCAACCCAACCCTCGGGGCTTATGGCTCGTTTCAGCGCAAAGCTCGACCGGACTCGCTGGCTCAGGGCCAGTTCACCGTTGCGGGGCAGTGCCGGAATCTAACCGGACTTCGCCTCCACGCCGCCCCGCAGCATAGCCGCTGAGACGGCCACCGCTCAGATCAAACCAAGGTCGGCCACGGTGTCGCGCTCTTCGGCCAGTTCGGCCACGGTGGCGTCGAGGCGGGATTGGGAGAAGTCGTTCAGGTCCACGCCGTCCACAATCGACCACTGGCCGTCGGCGGTGGTGCAGGGGAACGATGAGATGAGGCCCTGGGGCACGCCGTAGGAGCCGTCGGAGGGCACGGCCATGCTCACCCAGTCGCCTGGGGCGGTGCCGTGGACCCAGTCGTACACGTGGTCGATGGCGGCGTTGGCCGCTGAGGCTGCGCTGGAGAGTCCCCGGGCCTCGATGATGGCCGCGCCCCGCTGCTGCACCGCGGGGATGAACTCCTCGGCGATCCATCCCCGGTCGCCCACTGCCTCGGCGGCCGACTGGCCTCCCACCCGGCAGTTGAACAGGTCGGGGTACTGGGTGGCCGAGTGGTTGCCCCAAATGGTCATCCGGCTCACCTCGTCCACGGTCACTCCCAGCTTGGCCGCGAGCTGGGCCACCGCCCGGTTGTGGTCGAGGCGGGTCATGGCGGTGAACCGCTCGGGGGCGATCCCCTCCGCGTTGTTCATGGCGATGAGGCAGTTGGTGTTGGCCGGATTGCCCACCACCAGCACTCGCACATCAGATGCCGCCCCGGCGGCCAGAGCCTTGCCCTGGGTGGTGAAGATGGCGCCGTTGGCCTCCAGCAGATCACGGCGCTCCATCCCCTTGCTCCGGGGCCGCGACCCCACCAAAAGGGCGTAGTCCACCCCGTCGAACGCCTCGTTGGGATCGTCGGTACACACCTTGTCGGCCAGCAGGGGGAAGGCGCAGTCGTCCAGCTCCATGGCCACGCCGCCCAGGGCCTCCATGGCCGGGGGGATCTCCAGCATCTGGAGCACCACGGGCACGTCGGGACCGAGCATCTGACCGCTGGCGATGCGGAAGAGCAGGCTGTAGCCGATCTGGCCGGCCGCGCCGGTCACCGCCACTCGTTTGGGATCGCTCACCGACAGGTCTCCTTTGATCTGAGTGCGGAACTGAGGAGTGTGGTCGTCGTCAGGCGGCTAGAGCCGGTCGACGATGGCCGACGCGAACTCCGAGCACTTCACCTCGGTGGCCCCGTCCATCAGGCGGGCGAAGTCGTAGGTCACGATCTTCTCGCCGATGGTGGCCTCCACCGCGTTGATGATGTCGTCGGCCGCGTCGTCCCAGCCCAAGTGCTCAAACATCAACACGCCCGACAAAAGCACCGACGAGGGGTTCACCTTGTCTTGGCCCGCGTACTTGGGAGCGGTGCCGTGGGTGGCCTCGAACACGCCGTGGCCGGTCACGTAGTTGATGTTGGCCCCCGGGGCGATGCCGATGCCCCCCACCTGGGCGGCCAAAGCGTCGGACAGGTAGTCGCCGTTGAGGTTCATGGTGGCGATCACGTCGAACTCGGCCGGGCGGGTGAGCACCTGCTGAAGGGCGATGTCGGCGATGGCGTCTTGCACCAGGATCTTGTCGCCGGCGTCGCCGCCGCAGTCGTCCCAGCCCACGGCCACATCAGAGAACTCCTCGCGCACCAGGTCGTAGCCCCAGCCGCGGAACGCCCCCTCGGTGAACTTCATGATGTTGCCCTTGTGTACCCAGTGGACCCGCTTGCGGTTCCGCCGCACGGCGTAGTTCAGCGCCGCCCGCTGGAGGCGCTGCGAACCGGTCTTGGATACCGGCTTCACGCCGATGCCGGCGTCTTCGGCAATGTTCCAGCCCAGGGCGTCGTGGAGCAGGTCGCGCAGCTTGGCCGCCTCGGGGGTGAAGGCCTCCACCTCGAGCCCGGCGTAGATGTCCTCGGTGTTCTCCCGGAAGATCACCATGTCCACCAGATGGGGGCTCTTCACCGGTGAGGGCACGTTGGTGAACCAGCGCACCGGGCGCAGGCACACGTACAGGTCCATGATCTGGCGAATCGACACGTTGAGGCTGCGAAAGCCGCCGCCCACCGGGGTGGTCAACGGTCCCTTGATGCCGATGAGGTATTCGGTGAACTTCTCGATGGTGTCCTGGGGAAGCCAGTCGCCGGTCTCGTTGAACGCCTTCTCCCCGGCCAGCACCTCGATCCACTCGATTTTGCGGCCATGCTTGCCTGCCGCGGCGTCCAAAACGTGCTTGGCTGCCGGCCAGATGTCCACCCCGGTTCCGTCGCCCTCGATGAACGGGATGATTGGATTGTCAGAAACGTCGAGCTTCCCGCCAGCTCCGATTGTGATCTTGTCGCCCATATAAGGCGAGCTTACCGACGGGCCTTTGCCCCCAACGAAGCCAGGAAACAACTACCAGCAAGCGCTGGTGGGGTTGGTGCAAACGATGCCGAATTGAGGCGAACCGGGCCATACGCTGCCCTTTGATGACCCGGATTGCGCACTTGTTGGGCCACCAGCCCACCCTGTCGTTCGAGTTCTTCCCCCCCGCCGACGAGGTGGCCGCCAAGCAGCTCGACGACACCCTGGACGAGCTCGCCGGTCTGGCCCCCTCGTTCGTGTCGGTGACCTGCGGGGTGGGGGGCGACGGCCACGACCGCACCCGCGACATCGTGACCGGCATCTGCGGGGATCGGCCCTTCCCGGCCATGGCCCACCTGACCTGCGTCGGCCACACCCGCCAGGGCGTCGCCGCCCTGCTCGACGACTACGCCGCCGCCGGGGTGGTCAACATCTTGGCCCTGGCCGGCGATCCCCCCGACGGGTCGGCCATCAGCGGCGACTTCCGCTACGCCTCCGAGCTGGTTGAGGTGGTGCGGGCCCATCCCGCCAACTTCAGCGTGGGAGTGGCCGCCCACCCCGAGGTCCACCCCCGCTCAGCCGATCGGGTCTCCGACCGGCGGCATCTGGCCGCCAAGCTGAACGAGGCCGATTTCGCCATCACCCAGTTCTTCTTCAACCCCTCGAGCTACAACCGCCTGTGCAACGAGCTGGCCGACCTGGGGTGCCATCAGCCGGTGATCCCCGGCGTAATGCCCGTGATCTGGCCCAAGAGCATCCGCCGCTACGCCGCCATGAACGGCTCCACCGTCCCCGAGAAGCTGTTCTCTGATTTGGAGGCCCTGTCGGGCCCAGAGCGGGTTAGCGCCGCCGCCGAAGCAGCCGCCGAGCTCTCCCGGTCCCTCCTAGAAGCCAACGCCCCCGGCATCCACCTCTACACCCTCAACCGCCCCGAAGCCTCAACTCTGATTGCGAGAGAACTGAGCGGCTGGGTCGGGACTTGCTAGTGGGCTGCTGTGCGGCGCTGGTGCAGGGCTTGTTCTACTTGGGGGGCCCGACTCTTGAGGTAGGCGACAACCTGGTCGCGGGATTCGTCGAAGAGGGGGTCGGCGTCTTGGGCGGAGGGGAATCTCAGCCTGAATACGAGCTGGTCTAGGGCGGCGTTGTCCCATTCGGCGCCGAATTTTTGGAGCCAGTAGAACAGTCCGTCTTCCAGGCGGTGCCCACTGAGCCGGTCGATGGCCGCAAGGTCGATCAGGTCTCGCAACGTGCTTCTCCAGCGGATCAGATCGAGCTTGAGGGCCAAGAGGTCTTGCAGCGATGCCACCGGCATCGCGTCGATCGTCGGTCCGTGGCGAAGCACCTCCACATCAGCGGTGCGGGAATCGGCGTTGGGGTCTTCGAATATGTGCACGCTGACCCCGTCCACCAGGGCATGAACCTCATGTGGGCTCAATCCGATCATCGTGAAGGTCTCATCGGCTTGCTCCTCCAAATGCGACCTCGCTCCCACAGTGTCGAACGGACCGGAGGCCAAGATGTCGATGTCCTCGCTGATGCGGTGTTTCAGGTGAATGGCCACCGCGGTGCCTCCCACCAGCACTCCCCGGCAGTAGGCCGCGGCTACCGCCGCCTTGGGCCACACGGCACGCTGTCGCTGGCCGATCACCTCCCGCCAATCGTCGATCTGGCTCATCAGACCTCAGACTCCGCCTGTCGGCTCGTTCGGCCCGATTCCTCTTCGACGAGTTGGGCCACGGCCAGCTCCACGCTCTCGGGGCATCCTGGGATCCCGGTCTGGGCCACCAGAGCGTCGAGCGGCAGACAGCGCAGGGCCCAACGGCGGGCGTCGAAGTCCAACAGCCTCCCGTTCAGCAGCCGGTTGGCCACCAGCAGAGCATCGCGGGGCAGCCGGATGTCGGCAGGGTCGATGCCCGACCAGAACAGGTGCCAGAGATCTGCGGGCAGCGTTTCGGGGCACCGAGCGCGCCGGGCCCAGCGCATCACCGGCAGGTGGGGGCGCAGGTCATCGAGTTGGCCGCCGTGGGCCAACTTCCACCTCAATATCCGCCGGGTTCGATGCTTCCAGGGCACCTCGACAAGCGCAGAGCCCACGTAACCGTCGGCCTCCAGGCATCGCAGCACCCGCTGCGCGCTGCGCCGGGCCAATCCCGCAGTGTCGCCGATCACCGCCGAGTCGGCACCCCCCAGATAGGAGCGCAACACGGTCAGCACCAGCACTTCCGCCTCGGTGATATCAGGGCGGGGATGAGGCGGCAACGACGCCGGCAAATGCTCGGGTGGAGCGGGGGGCGTCAGCCAGCGCTCCGCACTGGCCGGAACCGCGAATTCGCGGCCAGACGGTCTGTGCAGCCAGTTCAGCTCAGACTCCCCGTTGGACAGGTCGGGCTCCACCCTCCTGTCCTCGCTGTTCCCCCGCGTTATCCGGGCCGCGAGCTGCCCGGGCTGGTCGTAGGGGCTGACCCGGCTTCCGCACACTGTGCGAATGCCGTCGGCAATCGTTCGTGCTGCTCCTGGAGATACCCCCTCCAGCCTGCTGAGCGCCCCCGGCTTGACCGTGAACGGGCCATTGGCCGTTAGAACCGCCCCCACTGCCCACCCCCGCATAGGAGCATGGCCGTTGGCCAGGATCGTACCCGTGCGCACGCTGTATCGCCTCCGGCACCGGCCGCACCACCTTCTCCCGGCGGCATCGGGAACTCGGTTCTTCGCCTCAGTCCCACACCGGGGACAAGCCGGGCCACCAGGCCATCGGGCCTGTTCCAAGAACTGAGTAGCGGCTGGCTCATCGCCGAAAACTCGGTAGGCGTCCTCAGCCGGAACCGCATTGGGATAGCACAACGACGGAACCGCCACGGCCACAACCCTACCCCCCAGCAGCGACACCTTTGCGCCGTCAACTACAGATCATGTCGCCAAACTGATCGAGCCGTGCTCGGCTTCCGAAAATTGCGCGTATGTCAACAGAAAAAGAACACCTACCGGCGGCGATAGGCCTCCCGGCGGTGGGCTACTCGGATGACGAGGACAACCAGCTCGTTGTCGAGCACCTCGTACACCACCCGGTGGTCGCCGACGCGGATGCTGCGCAGGCCCCGCAACCCGCCCTTCAGCGGATAGCCCGCATGCGGCTGCTCGCCGAGACGATCGATGGCGTAGACGATGCGCTCACGGTCTTGGCGGGGGATTCGCTCCAGCTCTCCAGATGCGCTGCGCTTAATCCGAACTGAGTAGCTCACCTCTGACCTGTTCCCAATCGAGCACCGGGTCGGTCGGATCGCGAAGTCGTTCCAGGGCTACGCCCAGATCGTCAAAGTCCTCCAAGTAGCGCTCCAATGCCTGGCGGATGATCTCGGCCCGGCTGCGCTTCAGCTCCAAAGCGGCCGCATCCAGCGCCTCCACAAGCTCATCGGGCACCCGGGCAGTGATCTGGCTCATCCGAACTCCTCCGCCTACGTGAAGTCAATCAAGTTACTTGACTTCATCATAATGTCAATCGACTTCATATTCCGATTCCCTAGAATCATCCATGCGATGCTGGCACGAACCCACTTCTTGAGGCCACCGACATGACCCAATCCCTTCGTGAACTGATCGAAATGGAGGGACCGACACCCTCAACCGCCCCGAAGCCTCCACCTATATCGCCAAAGGGCTATTGCAACAACAATGAAAGTGTAGCTACAATGAACCCACACAGAGGACACTGGCTGGAGGGATCACCATGGGCGCTGACGCTGTCGTGCGAGCCCGCATCGACCGGGACACCAAGGCAAGAGTAGCAGAGGCCCTCCACGCAATGGGGCTGTCGATTTCGGATGCCATCCGCCTGCTAATGGTTCGCGTCGCTGAGGAAAGGCGGCTACCGTTCGCGGTCCAAGTGCCCAATTCCACCACCATCGAGGCCATGGCCGAACTAGACGAGGGCAAGGGCAGCCGCTTCGAAAGCACCGAGGATCTCCTAAACGACCTCGAAATCTAAAGTGCTGACCCCCGTCCGGTCGTCGCAGTTCAAGCGCGACGTCAGAACAGCCAAATCACGCGGCAAGAACCCCGCCAAACTGCGTGCCGTGCTTGAGCTTCTGATTAACCAAGAACCATTGCCCGCGAGCTACCGCGACCACCCTCTGAGAGGCACTTGGAAGGGCTATCGGGAATTGCACCTAGAGTCAGACTGGCTGTTGATTTACCGCGTGGAGGGCACCGAGCTGCACCTAGTGCGCACCGGCACGCACGCCGACCTATTCGAATAGCTAGAACCAGAGTTCAATCCCGTGCTTGGTCGATCACGTTGGCGGGCGACAAACTCGGTTGAGAGGCTGTTAAGTGCCTCACCGATGACCGTAAGGTTGTATGCCGCGGCTGTGCCTTGGCCAATGCTGGCAGCAGCCCTGGCGCCACCTCCCTGTGATTTGTCGGGCCTGGTTATGGATCCGGCAACCCACGGGAGGAAGGAGTGGTCACGAGCCGAGGTCGTGGGTGAACAATGCTGCTTTGTTGCCCGTGGTGTCTTGGAGCGGGTTGTCGCCGGAGAGTGTTGAGGGGGTGTATTGGATCTTCGCAGCGCCGGTCGGTACCGATCCAAAGGTCACGGTGACCGTCGCTGCGCTGACGGTCACTACCGTTGCCGTTGCAGGCAAGTCACTGCCAGAGCTGTCCTGGAGCTTGAACTGGCTCGCTGCGGGCGCGGCGGTGGCCAGGGCCTTGTCGAAGGTGATGGTCACCGTGTTGGCGGTGCTCGTCGCGCTCCGCGCTAGCGGGGCTGCGCGGTCAGGGTGCGGCGAGAGGGCCGCGGCGCCGTACTTGTGGAGCGAGCCGCGTTGCACCCGAGGCACCACCGACGCAAGCCATGATTCCACCATGCAACCCGCCGGCAGGCGGTTGGCCGGCAAACTGAGGTTCAAAGCACCCGCAGTAACAATCACAGCGGTCTGACCGATCGACGAAACTGATGTTTGAAAGTTGAAATTATTTATGCCCGGCACCAGCACACGGCGGGTGCCGCACCTGGCAGCGCCCGCCGACGGGTCCTGCTCAAGACGCGCGAACAGATAGACCCGATAGATGTGGGAGGGCATCTCGCCACCGAATTGCTTCTCGATCTTGTTCCACCTGACGTGGCACTGATCAGCACCCGCAGCACAAGCCCTGTCGAAATTGTCGGGATCCACGAACCGCACATCAGGCACCTCGTTCAAGTCGACCTCTTTGCCCTTCACCCACACTCTGCGCGCATAGGTCCAACCCGGATTCCACACCTCCCAGTCATCCATCGTGTCGATGTCCTTGTAGTTCTCAGGCCGGTCACCGGGACCGGACCCGCAAGGAGAGTCCGGGTTGTACCGGTCAGGCCCAGGACCCAACGTGCAAGCCAGATTCGGCACCTTCGGACGGTGCACCACACGGTTCGACCTAGGCCCAAACTCAAGGCCGGGATACTGCTGCGCAGTGCCGAACCGCCACGGATTGTCACCACCAGTGAAGGGGTCGTTGTCGCCGTCGGCGTTGTCCACATCCACGTTCCACCCCGAGTAGATCCCCGCATATCTGGTCGGGGTGATCAACTCGGAGGTCGTCCTGGGCCTGCCCCTGCCGCTGTCGTCGGACTGGCCCGCCTTGTCACTGTTGTAGAAACTCGCCGCCACCTCGTCGCCGCGGCCGCCAGAGGTGACCTCAAATCTGCCGACCAAACCGCCGGAGTAGATTCGATTAAAGTCTTCGGAGCTGATGCGACTCAGGAGGTCGAGCGTGAACGTGTCCACCTTGTAGCCCCCGGCGGTATGAAGCGGGTTGCTCGAACCGGCGGTGTACTTGATCTTCACAGCGCCGGTCGGTCCGGTCGGTATCGACGACCCGAAGGTCACCGTGACCGTCGCGCCTTTGACCGAAACCGTCGTCACAGAAGGCTGCGTCGACAAGTCATTGCCCGAGCTGTTCTGGAGCTTGAACTGGCCCGCCGCGGGCGCACGGTCCGCCAGGTTCCGATCGAGGGTGAAAGTCACCGTGTTGGCGCCGGCATCGACCACAGCGGCTCCGCCGGTGACACTCACCGTGTTGGTGTCGTAGTCGATCTCGGATCCGGTACTGACGACTCTGCCTATCGAGTAACTCGCCGCGACCACACTGCCGGTGTTGCCGCCTTGCACGTAGCCCACCAAACCGCCGAGATGCAGCTGGGTATGTCGGTCCAAGAAACCGCTGCTGGCGAAGGACACCTTGCCCGTCGCGTAGCTAGCGACGACCGTGGAGTCACTCATCACTGCCGTCAGACCGCCAACAGCGATCACACTAGCTGCCCCTTGCGTGCTCGTCACCACGTCCGCCGTCGAATAGCTGTTGGCGACCCTGGTGCGGATGATCCGGCCGACCAGTCCACCGACTCGGACATCTATGGAAGCGCTGTTTGTGCCTGTGGCCCGGACCGAGCCGCCGCTGACGTACACCCCCACAATGGTGCAGCCACTGCAATACCCCGCCAACACGCCGACATCCGCTACGACGCTGTTGTTAGTCGATTCGACATCGGGGTTGATGAACCCCAGATTCCTGATCTCGTGACCGCGTGTCAGACTCGCGGCGAAACCGACGCTTCCCCCACCGCCGCTGATCTTCAAGCCCGAGATGGTGTGCCAGTTGCCCTCCAGCACGAAGCCCCCGTCGTTGTTGGAGAGGGAACTAAGGTCGGTGATCGCCGAGATAGGCACCCAGGTGGCGCCTTTGGGATTGTCGGCGGGACCTGTGGCGGTAGTGAGCGTCAAATCCTCAGTCAACTCATAACCGACACAACCCGTGGCGGGGCAGCCCATGCCCGCCACCGGGTCAGGAAACGCAGCGTGGTAGGAGGCCGCCGCCTCGGCGGTTACCCCACCATCGAGAGATCTGTCTGAGACACCATCGCCGGTGACATCCCAGCGGATGGCGTTGAGCTTGGCGGGGCTGTCGATGTCGATGAGGCCGTCGTTGTCGGGGTCGTAGTCTTTGAGCACGGGGACGGCGGCGGCGGGGCGATGGACGGGGCCCCCTCTTCGCATTCGCAGCCCTGGATACTGCCTGTCGTTGCCGAAATTCCACGGACTGTCGAGCGAGCCGTTGCCGTCGAGGTCCACTCTCCAGTTGACGTAGATGCCGCGGTAGCCTGTGGGCGTCACCAGATCCCCGGTAGTCTTGCGGACGCCGTTTGCATTGTGGCCCTGCCCCGACGTGACGACGTTGTAATAGCTGTCGATCACCGAATCGCCCATGTGAAGGCCACCGACCAGGCCGCCCTTTTCGCCATCTACGGTGACGGAGACCTCGCCTATCGCATAACTGGCCTCAATCATCGCACGCCTTTCGGCATTGAGGTCGGGCTCATAGACTGTCTGACCGACCAGGCCACCCACGCGGGGAGTACCGGTGCCGGTGAAGGTGACAGCGCCGGTGGCATAGCTGGCAGCTATCCCCGAGACCAGCCCATAAGTGCTGTCCTTCCGCCGGGAGAAACCGAGCAGTCCGCCGAGATTGACATTGCCAGTAGTGACATGGGTACCGAAGTTTGTTGTGACGGTCACCGCGCCGGTCGCGTAGCTGTTCGCTATGAAGGCGTCCCGCGTCTTCCCCACCAAGCCCCCGGCCCTGATGTAACCGCCATTTCCGGCCGTCTTCTCGACCGACGCCGTCGCGTAGCTGTTGACGATCTTGGCCTCGACGCGGCTATCCCCGGTGCAGGTGTTCGTATGTTCGTCGGGAGCGCCAGTGCATCCCCAGGCGGCTCCGACTAATCCTCCGAGGTTGAATAGGGCGGCGCTGTTCGAGCCGGTGGACCGGATCGAGCCGCCGTTGACGTACACGCCGTCGATGACGCAGCCGTGACACATTCCCGCCAGCGCTCCCACCTGCGTCTGCGTGTTTACCGCGTCGCCTTGGGCATGACTGCTTTGGATGTCGGGGTCGATGATTCCGAGGTTCTTGACCTCGTGATAGTTCAAACGGTCGATCAGACCGACACGTTGGTCGCTCGAATTGATCGTGAGACCCGAGATGGTGTGATTCTTGCCGTCCAGTATGACGCGAGTGCCGGTTCGGCTTGTGTGGCCACTCAGCTCGAGCGGGTCCCAGTTGGTGTAGCTCGACAAATCGATGTTGGCGGTGAGCTCGTAGCCCTTGCAGCCTGAGCTGGGGCAGCCCATGCCGACCGCGGCGTTGGGGAAGGCGGCGGCATATTTGGCCGCGTCCCCGTCAGCCACACTGCCGTCGCCGTCGGGATCCCAGCGGATGGCGTTGAGTTTGGCGGCACTGTCGACTTCGATCAGGCCGTTGTTGCCTCTGCGGTCGTAGTCGATAAACACGGGATTGGCGGGTCGACGGTCGAGGTTGTTGATCCGCAGCGCGGGATACTGTCTGTTGTTGCCGAACCGCCACGGATTGTCGTCGGTGTTGTCGTCGCCGTCGAGGTTCAGGTTCCAGTTGGCGTAGATGCCGGTGTAGCCGGTGGGCGCCACCAGTTCCCCGGAGGTCTTGGGCACGCCCTTCCCGGTGTCGACCTGCCCCGTCATGCCGGCGCTGTAGTAGCTGTTGGTGACGGTATTGGCGGGGGCGGTGCCGATCAGGCCGCCGACTTGTTGGCCGGTTCCGGTGACCCGGCCGATGGCGTAGCTGGCATTGACCTCGGCTGAGCCCACGATCTTGCCGACGAGCCCTCCGAGGTCGTTCTGGCCGGTCACGTCTCCTGTGGCGTAGCTGGCCTCGATCTTCGCGGTGTTGCTGCTGGTCTCTTCGATCTTGCCTACCAGCCCGCCGGCCTCGTTGTGGCCCGTGCTGCCCTGGACCAGGGACAGATCCACCGAGGAGTAGCTTCTGCGAATCGTGCCGTCGTGCAGATGCCCGACCAAACCACCGACAAAGAAGCACCTCGCGTTGGCGGCCGTGGAACCGCACGCCACCGTGCCCGCGGAGTAGGACGCCACCACCGAGCCGTCGCTGCGCCCGGCCAGAACACCGACACGATCCGAAGTGTTGCCGTTGGCCGCCGGCCGCGCGGTGATGCTGGCACGGATCAACCCCAGGTCTTGCACCACAGCACTCGAACCGAGCCGGGCGAACAGCCCCAGACAGTCCTGCGCATGATTGGACAGCGGAGTAGGCGCGATCATCAGATTCGAGATCGTGAACCCACGGCCCTCGAACCTCGCGTTATAGGAGTTTGTGCAGTTGTCGGTGGCAGAGGCGTGCCCGATGGGCGTCCAACCGCTGCCGGTGTTGTAGGGGCTGACATTGAGATTGATGTTTGTGGTCAGCTCGTAGCCGATGCACGGGCCGGGGCTGCCGTTGCTGTCGGAGTCGCCGCAGCCCATGTCGGGCCTGCGGGTGGGGAACGCGGCGTTGTATGCGGCTTGGTCTTCCGTGCTGGTGCCGTCATCCGGTGCCCCGTCTCCGTCGAGGTCCCAGCGGATGGCGTTGAGTTTGGCGGCGCTGTTGACGTCGATGTAGCCGTCGTTGTCGATGTCGTAGTCGGAGGTGCTGCGGACGCTCAGGGACCGCGTCACCGGGGTTGAGCAGCCTCCGTCGTTGCACGCCGACAACAGGAACTGCCACATCCCGGCCCCCGCGACAGTGGCCGTCGCCGAGTCGTCCGCGGTCTCGATGGAATCGCCGGGCAGGCCGCTGTTGCGAACCGACCTGCCGAGCGAGCCCGGCAACGCGTCGGGGTCGGGGACCGACCGCCACTCCAGCTTGTAGCTGGTGGCCCCCTTGGTGTCGTCCCAAGTAGCTGCGACATCGAGCCCTTCGCGGGTGATCTCGAACCGTCCGGGGGTGTCGGGCGGCTCGGGGGCCGCCTCGGCGGTGAACGCCACCGCAGAGGCCCGCCCGCAGCCGGCGGTGTTGCAGGCCTGCACCCGCACCACCCACCGGCCCCAGCCGGCCACGGTGATCTGGGTGCTCGACGAGGTGGGGCGCACCCCGGCGCTGAGGGCCTGGCCCGGGCCGTGCTTGCGCCACTGCACCAGGTAGTCGTCGGCGCCGTCCACGTCGCCCCAGTCCACATCCACGACCAGCGAACCCGCCGCGGCGTCCGCATCCAGCCCCAAAGCCCTACCCGGAGGCACAACAGGCGTCGGCACAGGGGTGGGATCAGGAGTCGGATCAGGAGTCGGATCCGGCGTCGGCTCCGGGGTGGGGGCGGGCGTCGGATCGGGCGTCGGCACAGGGGTGGCCTCGGGGGCGGGCTCCACTTGGAACCGGATCGACTTGCCCCGACCGCACACATCGCCCCGGCACGCGAACACCTTGGCCACCCACTCGCCGTAGCCGGCCACGGTGATCTTGGCCTGCGAGATGTCCACCGACACGCCCTCGTTCAGCTTCGTGCCCCGCACGCCCTTCCGCCAGCGCACCAAATAGGAATCCGCGCCAACCACATCGTCCCAATCCACCACCACGCTCAGCGAGCCCGGCTCGGAATCAGCGCTCAACCCCGCCGGCTGTCCCGGCGGCACCATCCCAACACCCGGTCTAACCGGGGACTGCCTCTCGTCGGCCAGCGCCGGCCCCGACGACGCCACAGCCAACCCCGCGCACGCAACACAAAGAACCAGGAGCAGCACCGCTACCCGGCGCATACCCCCCCCCCCCGAATTCGGCTATCGGGGGCTACACGCCCAACAACACCACCGAGCCGCCACGGGCGCGGGGAACCGTCACCAAAAGACCTTTGCATAGCCCAAAGAATAACAGGCTGTGAAGACTGTTTTCAAGCACAAACAAGAACTCCACCCATTCTTCTATCGTGCAACCGGTATCCGAACGCGCCTCACCGCCCGAAGAAGCCACGCCGATCAACAAGCGGCGACAACGCTACCTCCTCCAACGCGGCGTCGAGCGCCGCTGCCGTTCACCTGCAAACAACATCACCATGTGTCTGCAAAGTCCAATATAAAAGACCTGCAAATCACCGTATAGATGGCCTGCAAAACCTGGAATCGTTGCTCGTGGCGGCATCGGTCGCGTCTCACGCATCCGAATGCGCCCAATGTCTCTATTCGAGAGCGGGCTGCGTTGTGCACAATATGTTCACAATGTGTGCGTTTCCGCTAGCATGGGATGCTGTGAATGCCAAGAGTGCCGACTTCATTTCCGCGTCGGCAGAGCTCCAAGTGGAACTGGATGCGGCCCTACCGCTGCTTCGGGCTGCGGCCACCGATCATGAGTCAGTCGAAGTCAAGTCCGCGGCGGGCGGTTTCCCTACCAGCGTGCTGAAGTCAATATCGGCGTTCTCCAATGGCCGAGGGGGCCTGCTCCTCTTCGGGTTGAGCGATACGGATTTCCGGCCAGTGCCGATCGACGCCGCCAAGCTCGCCGCCGACCTGGCTTCGGCCTGCTCTGACGACCTCGAGCCCAAGGTCCGGCTGCGTATCGGCATCTGCGACGTCGAGGGCCGACCTGTTGTCGCGGCTCGCATCCCGCCGCTGGCGCACCAGCATCGGCCCTGTCATGTCCGGTCCGAGGGCATGAACCAGGGCTCCTACACGCGGGTTCACGATGGCAATCGGCGCCTGACGGACTACGAGATACACGTGATGGTCTCGGGTCGCGGCCAGCCGAACGACGATGCCGCGCCGGTCGAAGGTGCCCGCCTGGAGCACCTGGACGATGCACTGGCGAGCGATTTGCTGAGACGACTTCGCCAGCGGCGCGGCGAGATCTTCACCGACGCCGCCGACCACGAAGTGCTGCACATGCTCGGCGTGCTGGCAGAGCCGAGGCCCGACTCCCCGGTCACGCTGGCGGGCTTGCTGGCGCTCGGCCGCTACCCGCAGCAGTTCATGCCCCAGCTGGGTGCCTCGTTCGTCGTGCTGCCCAGCACTGACGGGTCGCCCCTGTTCGACGGAACGCGCTTCATCGACAACCAGCCGCTCGACGGGCCGATACCGGCCATCGTGGCGCAGGCCGTCTCTGCAATGCAACGCAACATGCGACGGCGCTCGGTGGTGGAGGGCGCCGGCCGCCAGGACATCTGGGACTACCCGACAGAGGCCATCCGCGAGATCGTGGCAAACGCGCTCATGCATCGCGACTACCACTCCAACGCGCATGGCACGCAGGTGCGCATATCGCTGTATCCGGACCGGTTCGAGGTCGCCAGCCCCGGCGGCCTGCACGGCATCCACTCGGGACGCACCGACGTCGCGCATCTCATCGACTCGAGCATCAACAGCACCCGCAACGCGCTGCTCGCACGACTGCTCGAAGACGTCGTCATACCGGGTACCGGCAGGCCCGTCTGCGAGAACCGAGGCTCGGGGCTGCGCGCAGCGGTTCAGGCTCTCAACCGGATGGGAATGGGACCACCCGAGCTCGACGATCGAGTACGCGAGCTTGTCGTCACCGTCGCCAATCAGCAGGCGCCATCGCACAAGCCACAAAAGGGCACGCCAGACCAGCTGATCCGGCTGCTCGAAGCCGGGCCGCTCAGCAGCGCCGACCTTGCGGCAGCGCTCGGCACTTCAAAGCAGACGGTGCTGAACTGGCTGCGCCGCCTCCGGGCCGAAGGCACGGTGGCGCCCACGCACGCTGAGCCTCAAACCCGCGGCAACAAGTGGATGCTGGTGTCCCAGCAGTGAGGATGTCTTGTATCCGCTCATCGTCTTTTCTGGTCACAGCGGGATGGCATCGTCGAGCATCGCGTGGCAGCTCTCCCGCACGCATGACCGGGGAACAACGTCGACTGGGGCCCCAAGTAGGTCTTCGAGGTCTGCCTCCAGGCCGCCGATATCGAACAAAGTGACGCCCTTTTCGAAGTCCACCAAAAAGTCGTAGTCGCTGTCGCTGGAATCTTCGCCACAAGCCACCGATCCCACCAACGCTATGGCGCGGGCACGGTTCCGCTAAGCAGCGGCCCGGATAGCAGCCCCATGCTTCACCAACACATCGTCGCGGCGGCTCACGCCCATCATCGTAATCCGCCCCGACGCCCGCCAGTGGGCCCGAAAACGAACTACTGGATGAAGTCCTAAGAGTGGTTGGGTTCGGGGACGACCACTGTTCGCTCCCTCCCTGAGCCGCGCCGGAGCCGCCCGGAAGCACTACTGCCGTCTGATCGACACCCCCGAGCCCGCCCACCAACAGTGAGGGTAGACGTCTGTTAGGAGTTGTGGTCGCGGTAGGCGAGAGCGGCGCTGCTGTGTTTGGTGCGTAGGACGGTGTCTTTGGTCTCCGCTACCTCCGAAGCCACCCGTTTTTCTATGGTGCAGTCGTTTGCCGAACCCTGGGAGAAGTTTGTACTGTGATACGGAGTCGTTACTTTCTGACACTGGGTGGGTTCCGTGACAATTCGTTTGTGTAACGGAACCCTCCCATCTAGAATCGGCTTGTGGCAACCGATTCTTTCCGTTCCTTCAACACAGTCGGCTACCTCGGCTGGGAGGTGAAGCGGCTGCGCAAAGCAGCCGGTCTGTCCCAAGCCGATCTGGCGAAGCGGGCCGGCGTATCCCGCAAGTGGATCGTATTGTGCGAACAGGGGCATGTGCGCGGCGAGATCGGCAACCTGATGATGGTCGTTCGCGCCCTGGGGCTGGAACTGCGCTTCGACCGACCACCTGAGGCAGCGATCTGATGGCAGTTGTCGAACCGGTCACGGTGCTGTTGAACGGGAAGATCGCCGGAACGCTGCACACCGACGGCGTCACCCACGCGGAATTCGCCTATGCAGACGAGTACCTCAACGACCGCGCCGCTGTTCCGCTGTCTATGTCGCTGCCTTTCCAGGAAGAGCCGTTTCGCTCGACCGCGACGAGACGCTGGGTTGAGGGTTTGCTGCCGGACAACCACGAGGTGTTGCTGCGCTGGTGCTCGAACGAAGGGGTGTCGCCGCCCACCCCGCTCGGCCTTATTGCCACGAGGGTCGGCCATGATTGCGCCGGGGCCGTCCAGTTCTGCCGCGAGGGCGACGAGGAGATGCTGTTGGGCCGACGCGGAGATGTGGCCGTCCTTCCAAGAGAAGAACTGGTGCGAGAAGTCGCCCTTATGGCTCAGGACACCGCCAGGTGGCTGCCCGACGACGAGGACGCGTACTTCAGCTTGGGCGGCTACCACGCCAAAACTACCCTGCACCGCAAGGTGGGCGAATGGGGGCGGCCGTCAGGGAACATCCCCACCACCCACATCCTCAAGCCGTCCCCTGTCGGACGCCCGGGCCAGGCAGTGGTAGAACACCTGTGCCTGGCCACGGCTCAGCGCCTTGGACTGCTGGCCGCCGACTCGGAGGTCGTGGTGTACGGGGAGCACCCAGCAGCGGTGATCACCCGCTTCGACAGAGTCCAGACCGGCGGAGAGTGGGCACGCATACACCAAGAAGACATGTGCCAGGCCCTCGGGCAACCCCCTTCCCGAAAATATGAGAAGGCAGGAGGCCCCGGCATCGCTGCGATAGGCGACGCGATCAGACGCTTCTCAGCCGACCCGGAAACAGACCTCCGCAGCTTCCGAGATGCGGTCCTCTACTCCTGGATCATCGTGAACCGCGACGGGCACGCCCGCAACTACAGCATCCTCATCCAACCCGGCAGCGTCAGGCTGGCACCGTTGTATGACATCAACTCAGCGCTGCCCTTCGCCAACAAGCGAGTTGGAAGCCTCCAGCTCGCCATGCGCCTCGGCGCCGACTTCACCGTGGACAGGGCAGGAGCGAACGACTCGCTGCTGAACCTCTCAGCCTGGCTGACACTCCCCGCCAACGAAACACTGCAACGTGCAGAGGAACTGGCCTCCACCATCAGCGAAGCCGCGGAAGCCCAAATCGCCTCCCTGCCCAGTTCCCTGCCCGGCACAGATGCCGTACAAACCTTCCGAAACAAGATCGGCCAAAGGGCGGCCGACTGTCTGCGGACCGTCACATCCGCCAGAACCCGCCTCGCCCCCCGGAGATAGCCACGGGTTCTTGAGGGTCTGTCAGGAATTTTGTGTATCGGGGGTGATGTTCACTGTCACGTATAGGTACGTGGCGTTGTAGTGGGGGGTGTATTGCTCGGCGGTGAGCCACACCGTGTAGCTGCTCTTGGTGTCGTGGTCGGGCGGAGACTTGAAGGTGAGCTCGCCGGTTGTTGTGTCCAAGTTGAAGCTGCTGTTGTCGGCGTCGCCTGCCTCGAGGAGCAGCACTGCGGTTTCGCCCGCGTCGGGATCGTTCGCTGAGTATGTCCCCACCACGCCGGTGCCTCCGCTGGGGAAGCTCACCACTTTGGGGCCGATCACCGCAGGAGGTTCGTCCACGTCGGCAACCGCCACGGCCACGTTCATGGTCACGCTGGCGCTGCCCGCAGAGGCCATCACCTTCGCCGAGTAGCTGCTCTTGGCCTCGAAGTTGGGCGAGGAGACCAGGCTCAACTCCCCAGCCGCGCTGATGGCGAACGACGAAGCATCGTCGCCCACCACCGACCAGGTGATCTGTCCGCCCCCAGAGGCCGTAGCCGTGTAGGTGCCGAGCGACAGCGCGGTGGAGTTCTCCTCGATGGTGAACGAGCCCGGGCCGCTCACCGTCATCGTCTCCTGCGAGTCCACCACCGCAATCGACACATCCCGAGACACCGTGTTGGTGTCGTCGGCAGCAGTGATTGTCACCGAATAGGAGCTCTTGGTCTGGTGGTCGGGCGCCGACTTGAAGCTGAGGGCGCCGCCGCTGAAATTGAACGATGCCGCGTCGGTGCCGCCCAGGGTCAACGGGATGGTGGCGCCATCAGGATCGGTCACCGTGTAGGTGGCCACCGTGCCGGTTGCGCCAGAGGTGAAGCTCACCCCCGAAGGCCCCGCAAGCGTGTGCATCTCGTTCACGTTTTCCACGGTTACAGCCACGTTCATGTCGGTGTGCCCGTGGGCGTCGGCGATCCTGATGGTCACCTCGTACACGTTGTCGCGATTGGCGTCCTGGGGATTCTCGAAGTCGGGCTTGGGCTCCCTGTAGTAGATGTAGAGAGCCGCAAAGTGAACCGGCCCCTCGTCATAGCGGTTTTGAATTGAGAAAACGCCGCTGTCTGGGCCCAACAGGGTGATGGTGAACGGGTCTCCTTCGGGGTCTTTGATGCCGTACTCCTCGAGGTTCCCCCCATATCCCTCCAACACCGAGATCTCCTCTTTGGCCTCGAGGAAGTACGGAGGGTGGTTGGGCTCGGCGACGTCCACTGTTCGCTCCCTCCCCGCGCCGCACCGGTACTGGTGGCAGGCGTACACCCGCACCAGCCAGATGCCCGCGTCGGGCACAGCGATCACCGCGCTGGTGGCGGGGGCATCCACGGTCAGGGAATTGGCCGCTGGCTTCAAGGCGTCGGCAAACGGCCGCCACTCCACCCTGTAGCTTTCCGCAGCCGGCCTCTTGAGGGCTTCAGAGCCCAGCAGTGCGTCCCAGGTGGCGGTGATCTCCAGTTTGTTGGGCGTCACGCTGGCCGAAAGGCCCGTAACGAGTTCCGGCGGCGGGGGTTCTGGGGTGGTCACGTTCGCGAACGGCGAGATCGGACCCGTCCTGCGGCCGTTGAGGGCCCGCACCCGGTAGGAATACCTGGTGCTGGCGCTCACACTGTCGTCGGTATAGGTGGTGCTGGCATCGGCGGTGGTGGCGATCAGCTCCAGACCGCTGCCCCGGACGCCTAGATTCCGGCGCCAGATCTCATAGGCCGTGGGCAGACCGCCGTCGCTGGGCGCTGTCCACTGAAGCTGCACAGACCGGTGGGTAACCGCCGAACTGATGCCCGCCACCCGGCCCGGCGGCGATGTCTCGTCCACGTCGGTCACCTGCACCGTCACCGCCAGCGTGGCAACCCTGGCGCCCGCCGTGGCCTTCACCGTCACCGCATAGGTGTTGTCGCGATCGGCGTCGGCCGGCGCCTCGAAGTCGGGGGCCGCTGCGAAGCTCAGCACCCCGGAGGAGGTGATGGAAAAGTCGCCCGCGTCGTCGCCCTCCAGCGACCACGCGACGGTCTCGGTGTCGACGCTGTTCACCGTGTAAGTGCCCAATGACAGATCGGAGGCGCGCTCGGCGATCCTCACATCGCTGCGCCCCGACACGACCAGCGGATCGGGCAGGATCGACACCCTCACATGCAGATACGTGGCGTCGTAGCCGGGCGCATACTGCTCAGCGGTGATGATCGCCGTATAACTGCTCTTGGTGTGGTAGTCGGGCGGCGACTTGAAGGTGAGCTCGCCGGTGGCTGCGTCCAAATCGAAGCTGTCGTTGTCGCCGTCGCTTGCCTCCAGGAGCAGATCAGCCGAGTGGCCCTCGTCGGGGTCCACCGCCGAGTACGTCCCCACCACACCGGTGCCTCCGTTGGCAAAGCTCACCTCTTTGGGGCCGACCACCGCAGGAGGCTCGTTCACGTCGACAACCGCCACGGCCACGTTCATGGTCACGCTGGCGGTGCCCGCAGTGGCCTTCACCCTTGCCGAGTAGCTGCTCTTGGCCTCGAAGTTCGGCGAGGAGTCCAGGCTCAGCTCGCCGCCGGAGCTGATGGCGAACGACGAGGCGTCCGTGCCCTCAACCGACCAGGAAACCTGCCCGCCCCCAGACGCCGTCGCCGCAAAGGTGCCCAGCGACAGGGCGGTGGAGTTCTCCGGGATGCTGAACGAGCCCTTGCCGCTCACCGTCATCGTGTCCTGCGAGTCCACCACGAACACCGACACATCCCGAGACACCGTGTTGTCGTCGTCGGCGGCGGTGACCGTGACCGAATAGGAGCTCTTGGTCTGGTGATCCGGCGCAGTCTTGAACGTGAGCGCGCCGCCGCTGATGTTGAACGACGCGGCGTCGGTGCCGCCCAGCGTCAACGGGATGGTTTGGCCGTCGGGATCGGTCACCGTGTAGGTGGCCACCGTGCCCGTGCCGCCAGAGGTGAAGCTCACCCCAGACGGGCCGCTCAGCGTGTGCATCTCGTTCACATTCTGGACGGTGAGGGTCACGTGCAGCGGCGTGGACAAGGAGCCGTCTGAGGCATTGATGGTGAACTCGTACACGTTGTCCTGGTTGGCGTCCAGGGGATTCTCAAAATCGAGATTGCTGGTGGAGGCCAGATCCATGAGGAAGTGGCTCGTCTTGCGCTCAACCCACGAGTGGTAACGGCGGAACTTGGCCCCGTCGGGGCCCGTAATCGTGAAGGTAACCAGGGTTCCCTCGGGGTCTTCGGCCCCGTAGTTGCCGTCCAACCTGATGCCCTTGGCGCCGTGGCCCTCATCGGTCACATGCTCGGTTCTGCTGTACTTCCAGATGAAGAACGGCGCCTCGTTGACGCCGGTCACCGCAACCGTCACCGGCAGCGTTGCGGTCTCGTTGCCCGCCGCGGCCTTGACCGTCACCTCGTAGGCGTTGTCGCGGTCGGCGTCAGCGGGCGACTCGAAGTCTTGCGAGGCGCTCATGCTCAGCACCCCGGCGTTGGAGATGGCGAAGAAGCCCGCATCGGCGCCCTCCAGCGACCACACCACCGAGGTCTGGCCGTCGAGATTGTCGGCGGTGTAGGTGCCCACAGTCAGGTCGGTGGCGTTCTCGGGGATCGACACGTCGCCCGATCCCGACACCGTCAGCGCCTCGTCCACATCGGTCACCGTGACCGACACGGCCTGGGTGGCCGATTGGCCGCCCGCGGTGACCTTCACCGTCACCACATAGACGTTGTCCTTGTCGGCGTCGGCGGGCGCCTCGAAGTCGGGCGCCGCGGCGAAGCTCAGCGCACCGGCGCTGCTGATGGTGAAGCGGGCGGCATCGGTGCCCTCCACCGACCAGGAGATGGCGTCGCCATCGGGGTCGGAGGCGGCGTAGATGGCCACCGCCGCGGTGCCGTTCTCAGCGAAGTTGTGCGAGGCGCCGCCGCTGGTGATGGTGGGGGGCAGATTGAAAACCACATCCACTGCCTTCGCAACCGCCGGGCCGCAGCCGTGCGTGTTGCAGGCCGACACCCGCACCACCCATTTTCCGGGGCTGTCCACGGTGATGTCGGCGCTGGTGGTCGAAGCGGCGAAGGTCAGGGTGTTGGCCGCCGGGATGGAGCTCTCGGAGAACCGGCGCCACTCCACCTTGTAGGTGTCAGGGCCCGGCCTCTTGAAGGCCGCTGAGCCCGGCACCGGATGCCACCAGGCCGAGATGGTCAGCTCGCCCGACGTTGCGCTGACGTCCAGGTACTGCGTGCGCCCCGGCGGCGGAGTCGCGCCCGTGGTCAAGTTCACGAACATCGAGATCGGCCCCGCACCCCGGCTGTTGAGGGCCTGCACCCGGTAGGAGTACCTCGTGGCAGCGCTCACGCTGTTGTCCACGTATTTGGCGGCGGAGCTTTCGGTGTCGTCCACCAGCACCTGCAAGCCGTCGGTGCCGTCGAGGTTTCGGCGCCAGATCCGGTACCCCTCAACCGGCCCGCCGTCGCTGGGAGCGTTCCACACCAGCGACACCGACCGGTACGTCGCGCCTCCGGTGAGGTGTGTCGCCTGGCCCGGCAGCGCTACCTGCCCCACAGGCTGGGCGAAGGCCGTCGTCGCCGGCACGGCATTTGCCGAGCCCGATAACGGCGAAGCAACCGCCAACACGGCCAATGCGGCCAATAGAGCCGCAAATCGTCGGGTCGGCCGCAACTGTCGGAACAACAGAGCGGCCGCGCGTCGAACCCGGTCATTTTTCATTTCTAAAATCCCGCCTTTTGGGTTGAAACGTCTATTTCTCTTGCGAACTAGTCGCCCTTAGGTGATTCAGCGTGGGCCACCGGTCTGCTCCGCAGATCGCCCATGGCCGTCGTCGTCGGTGAATTCGGTGGTGTCGGCTTGGTTCACCGCGGCAACGCGCACCGTGTAGTCGTTGCCGATGATGAGCCCGGTGATCGTGTACGACAGGTTGCTGAGATCGGTGACTATCGCCTGACGAGATGTGTCGTACTCCTGGGTGCCGGTCTTCCACTGCACCACATAGGCGTCGATCTCGGGCGTGGTGGCATACGCCGGCGCATCCCAAAACACGTCGAGGCTCCCCCCACCCACAGAGCCGGTCGTCAAGTGCTGGGGCCGCCGGTCGATGCAGCCCCCGTCCGTCCATGGATTGCGCATCGTCGACCAATCCCGTAGCGCCTGCTTGGCCTGCTCGTCTGAGCAATAGCCACCGAACAGGCCGCTGGCCCCCTCCAGCAGGCCCGATAGCGTAGTGATGCCTACGTCGCCTGCCGAATGCACCCGGCGCTTAAGGGTCCTCAGATCTGCCCACAGCTTGTCGAGGTCAACCGTGGCGAGGGTGCCATCAGAGGTGTAGGTGTCGTAGAACCACTGCGGGATCTCGGCGGCGCTAGCGGTGGAAGCGGCCCCGAGCCTGGCCTTGTCGTTGTGGAACCAGACACTGTCGCCGTCTTCCGTGTAGCCAGCGAGGCTGTTAGCGGCGTGGTTTATCGCCACCCCAGGCCCGGTTCCGTAGGGACCGTACAGGTAAAGCAACAGCGCGAAGATCGACAGCTTCTCCTCGGCATTGTCTTTGAAGATCTCCCCCGACCTGAGGTAGTGCAAAGCCAGCAGGTAGTACACGTGGAACCTGGACTGGGCCCCCTGCGGCGTCCCGAACCAGATCACCGCCGGACTGTTTGCTCCTACACTTGGCCGGTAGTTGATGCACCTGAGGCAGTTTGCATCCACTTCGACAGCAACCGGCACCCCATACCAGGCTTCTTTCAGCCACGGGTGGTCGTCTTCGTAGGGAGCGATGAAGTTGGCCTCGATGTAAGCCCTGAACGTTTGCGCTCGCGCCAGCAACTGCTCGACGGCCATCGTCTGGCCCTGCCCGTCAATAGCCGCCACTCGCACCACGTAGACCGTGTTGCCATTTAGGCCGTCAACGGTGACCGAGTAAGACTCTGAGCCGCTGGTCTGGTCGTGCTGGCGGTCGCTGCTGAAGGCCTCGTTGCCGCTGCGCCACTGCAACTGGTACCCCGCAGCGCCGTCCAGCGCAGGCCATTCCACGATGATCCGCCCCTGCTCACCTCTCGCCGACACGCCCAGGGGCGAGGCAGGCTCGGCCCCCGACGCCGCGGTTATCTCCGCCGTGCGCTCGCGGCTGTCGTCGTCGGTGAAATCGGCGGCGTCATCGCTATTGACCGCCGCGACGCGCACCGTGTAGCTGGCGCTGGCGTCGAGGCCGGTGATTATGTGCGTCAAGCCGTCGACGCTCGGCACGATCGCCTGACGAGCGGTGTCATAGCTCTGGGTGCCGGTCTTCCACTGCACCACATAGGCGTCGATCTCCGGCGTCGTCGCGTAAAGGGGCGCCTCCCAGTACACCGCCATCTCGCCCGCGCCGCCGGCGACGGCCGACAGCGCCTGGGGCCGTCGGTTTTCGCAGCCGCCGTCCACCCAGTAGTTGCCCAGCGTCGAGCTCTTGCGCAAGGCCGCTTTGGCCTCGTCATCAGAGCAGTGCCCGCCGAACAGGCCGCTTGTCTGCGGCCACGGCGGTGACATCGACGTGGCCCGCAGGCCGGCCACCAGCTTGTCGAGATCAGTCGTGGCCAGAGTTCCGTCAGTTGTGTAGTTGTCGTAGAACCACTGCGGAATCTCTTGTTGGCTCACGCTGCGGGCAACGTCGGCCGTCTCGGCGTTGATGGGCTTGCCACCGCCGGTGACGTTGTAGCCCGCAGCGAACACCATCAGCTCGGCCGTCGATTCCAGAGCCGACAGTCCCCGAACGCGGTTAGCCGGGTCGGTCTGCTGTAGCCACAATGCCAGGATCGACAGCATCGCCTCGGGATCATCCGGGTGCATCCGCGGGTTCGCCGTGTAGTGATGGGCCAGTTCGTGCAGTGCGATGCGCGGGGTGCGCTGATGGGGGTTGCAGAAAGCAATTATGAACAGCCCGCCCCTCACCTCGGGGGCAACGTACTGGCCGGCCCACCCGGTACCTGCCGGACAATTCCACACCACCACCTCAACCGGGACGTCGTACCAGGCCTCGGCGATCCACGGGTTGGCCGCCAATCGCGGGACGATGATGGTTTCCTCCATGTAGCGGTGGTGCGACATGACGTGGACTGACCGTTCCGCGGATGCGGTCGTCTGGCCGTCGGCACCGACGGCGACGACTCGCACTGTGTACGTCGCGTCACCTTCGAGCCCGTCGATGGTGACGCTCTTGGCACCGTGGCCGCCGGCAGCCTCGTGCTGGCGGTCGCTGCTGTAGGACTCGTCCCCGCTGCGCCACTGCACCCGGTAGTTGGCCGCGGAGTCCGAGCCAAACCAGTTCACGGCCAGCCGTCCCACATCGCCGCGCGCCCATGCACGGAGCGGCGCCTCCGGCGCGGCCGCTGCGCCGCTGGTGGTCTCCGCAGCGCGGCTGCGGCCGTCGTCGTCGGTGGAGTCGGCGGTGTCGGCTTGGTTCACCGCAGCCACCCGCACCGTGTAAACGACATCGGCGTCCAGCCCGGTGATGGTGTGCGACAGGTCGTCCAGATCGGTCACGACCGCCTGGCGAGCCGTGCTGTAGTCGTCATTGCCGGATTTCCACTGCACCACATAGGCATCAATCGAAGGCGTTGTGGCAAACAGCGGCGCCCGCCACGACACCGTCAGGTCGCCGTCGTCGCCGAAGATCGCCGACAAGCTCTGGGGCTGCCGGTTCACACAGCCCCCATCCCGCCACGGATTGAGCAACGAGTCGCTGTTCAAAGCCTGCTGAACCTCAGCGAGCGAGCAGCGTCCTCCGAACAGGCCGCTGATCTGGCCTGCCAAGTTGAACAGGCACTCGTCGTTGTCGGCCTCATGAGCAAGCGTCACATCGAACCACAGGTAGTCCAGGTCGACGGTGCCCAGCGTTCCGTCGGTGGAGTAGGTGTCATAGAACCACTGCGGGACATCACCCGCGCTGGCGCTGGATACAACTGCAAGCGTCCCTGCATCGGGGAACTCGGCCTCGTCGCCATCCACGGTATAGACAGCCAACGCATCGATGACCGACCGGCACAGACTCGGCCTCTGCGAGGGCACCAGCGTCTGGCGTGCCAGCGCTGCCTGGTACAGCCACAGTGACAGCACCGACAGCTCAGCGTCTAGGTCGCCGTCATGGATCCTCGGCTGCACCGCATAATGACGAGCCAGTGCCCGATACGCCACCGTGCGGTCCTCCCAGTCGGCCACGTTCAAATCGAGGAACTTGTCGCGGGGCCAGTAGCGAGCCTCGCCCATTGACGCGCCGACTGCGAGGGGCACCCCGTACCCGGCTTCTGCCCGCCACGGGATGTCGTCCTTGTACGGGTCGATGAGATGATCTTCCACATAGCGGATGATCGTCAACGGCGGAGCCGACTTCTGCCGGGAGGCCAGTTTCTGGCCCTGGCCGTCGATGGCGGTGACAGTGACACTCACCGGCCGGGCACTTCCTCCCGCGCCATCGCCGTTGTCCCGGAGCTGATCAATGGTGGTCGAGTACGACCCTTGGTTGCTCGATGCCAGAACCTCGCGATTCCCTTCGAAGAGATAGTTCTTCCACTCAATCTGGTACTTCGCCGCCGAGTCGATCCCCGACCACGACACATCAACCGCATACAGCCTGCTCTGCAACGACATATCCAGCGGAGGGGCCGAGCCGGTGGTCACGTTCGTGAACAGCGAAATGGGTCCAGACCCTCGACCGTTCAGAGCGCTCACCCGGTAGGAGTACCTGGAGTCGGGACTCACGCTGTTGTCGGTATAGGCAGTGCCGGTACTGCCTGTATCCGCCACCAGCACCTGAAGGCTGGTTTCGACGCCCAACTTCCGGCGCAGAATCCGGTACCCGGCGACGGGGCCGCCGTCGCTGGGCGCGTTCCAGCTCAGCGTCACCCGCGCATAGGTGGAAACCGCGCTGAGCCCCCCCGCCCGGCCCGGCACCTGCACGGGCTTTTCGTCTTCCTCCGGATCGGGCGTCGGCGTGGGAGTCGGCGTGGGATCCGGAGTCGGAGCAGGCGTGGGAGACGGCGGCGGAGACGGAGCCGGAGAGGTCGCCGGCGACGGTGAAGGAGAGGGCGTGGGCGTCGGAGTAGGCGGGGG
>JAJEEH010000085.1 GCA_022821105.1 Acidimicrobiia bacterium | reverse complement strand
ACGAGCGGCCAGTCGCGTTGGCCACCGTCATCGAGGGCCACAACGCCGGGGCCAAGCTGGTGGTGGAGCCCGACGGCGACATCCTCGGCACTTTGGGCCATACCGAGCTGGATCGGATCGTGAGCCGTGACGCGGTGGGCGAATTGGCCGCTGGCCGCACCGGGGTGCGCCACTATGGCGCCGAGGGGCAGGCTCGTGAGACCGACGTGTCGGTGTTCATCGAGTCGTTCTCGCCGCCGCCGATCATGCTCGTCTTCGGGGCAGTGGACTTCACCGCCTCGCTGGCCCGGGCCGGCAAGCTGCTGGGGTTCAACGTGATCGTGGCCGACGCCCGTTCGGTGTTCGCCACCGTCAAGCGGTTCCCCATGGCCGACCGGGTGATGGTGGCATGGCCCGACGAGGTGTTCGACCACTACGGCGACCGGCTTGGCCCCCACGACGCGGTGTGCATCCTCACCCATGACCCCAAGTTCGACGTGCCCGCGGTGCAGCGGGCGGTGGCCACCGATGTGGGCTACATCGGGGTCATGGGGAGCCGCCGCACCCACGCCACGCGCCTGGAGCGCCTGCACGAGGTGGGGGTAGACCAGAAGGGAATCGACCGGCTCATGGCCCCCATCGGGCTGGATATCGGCTCTCGTACCCCGGAAGAGACCGCCATCTCGGTATGCGCCGAGATCATCGCCAACCGCACCGGACACGCCGCACCCTCGCTGCGCGACAGCGAAGGCCCCATCCACCGCCCGCCGGCTGAGGGATGAAGCATCTCGCCCCGCTGGTAGCGGCGGCGCTGGTGCTCTCGGCTTGCGGCAGCTCAGATCCGTCCGGCGACCCCACCGCCGCTCCGGAAGCGCCTACGGCCACCGCGGTTGTCGACGCAACCCAGGCGCCCGATCCCACTGCGGCGTCCGGTGCGGCGAATGCTGCTACTCCAACCCCCACACCTGCACCGATTCCTGCCCTGCCTACCCCGACGGTGATCACCGGCGGCGACGGCCCCACCGGGGATCTGGCCTACGTATCGGATGGCTGGGCCACCGATTGGTCCACCCGCACAATCGACCTCGAAGAGCTGCGCATCGGCATCCAGGTCATCCCCATCCGAGACCGCATCCCGCCCATCGACAACCCCGGGTTCGCCCCGGCATCGGAGGCCGGGTGGTCTGATCCCGAACCCGGCCTGCTTCTGGTGTTGGGCGACACGGCCCGCTTCTACCCGCTGGCCATGCTCATCGTCCATGAGATCGTCAACGACGAGATCGACGGCCGCCCGGTGCTGGTTACTTACTGCCCGCTGTGCAACAGCGCCCTGGTGTTCGACCCGGTGGTCGACGGCCAGCGACTGCGCTTCGGCACCTCAGGACTGCTGCGCAACAGCGATCTGGTGATGTGGGACGACGCCACCGAGTCGCTGTGGCAGCAGATCGGCGGCGAGGGGTTGGTGGGGGCATTCGCCGGTCACCGCTTGGACGTGATCCCGTCGGCCATCGTGTCGTGGGGCGACTTCAAGTCCGGCTACCCCGATGGAGTGGTGCTGGCCCCGCCCGGCCGCCCAGCCAGCAGCTACGGCCGCAATCCCTATGTGCAGTACACCTCCCGGTCGTCGCCTATTCCCGGGTTTTTCGACTCCACCATTTTGGACGACCGCTACCCCGCCTTAGAGCGCACCGTCGGGGTAACGGTGGACGGCCACAACAAGGCCTACCCGTTCAGCGTGGTGCAGGCCAATGGGGCGGTGAACGACATCGTGGCCGGCATTCCGGTGGTGGTGTTGTGGTCACCGGGCACCGCCGATGCACTGGATTCCCCCGTCACCGCCGACGGGGTGGACGTGGGGGCCGCACTGGCCTTCGACCGGCGGATCGAGGGCGAGCCGCTGGAGTTCGCCTCGGCCGGGAACGGCCAATTCACCGATGACCGCACGGGGTCGACCTGGAACGTGCTCGGCCAGGCGGTTGACGGCGAATTGGCTGGTGCCCGGCTCGAGCCGGTGGTGCACACCAACGAGTTCTGGTTCGCCTGGGCCGCATTCCACCCCAATGGCGAGGTGTTCGGGCCGTGACCATTGCCGCTGTTGTGTTGGCCGCGGGCGCCGGAACCCGATTCGGAGGCGACACCCACAAGCTGCGGGCCCCGTTTCGGGGGCTGACCGTGGTCCAGCACGCCCTCGGTGCCGCGCTGGAGGCCGAGCTCGACGCGGCGTACATAGTGACCGGAGCCGTGGAGCTGCGCGACCTGATTCCCGACGGTGTGGTGCTGGTGGAGAACCACTCATGGGAGCTGGGCCAAGCCACCTCGCTGCGGGCCGGGGTGTTCACTGCTGAGAACGACGGCCACGACGCGGTGGTGATCGGGCTGGGCGACCAGCCGCTAGTGGGCGCCGAGTCTTGGCGGGCGGTGGCGGAGGCTGAAGGCGACTTGGTGACCGCCGTCTATCAGGGCCGCCGCAGCCCCCCGGTGAAGCTGGGAGCGGCGGTTTGGCCACTGCTGCCCACCAGCGGGGATGTCGGGGCCAGAATGCTCATGCAAATGAGGCCCGGGGAGGTTACGGAAGTATCCTGTCCCGGAGAGCCGGTCGATTTTGACACTGTTCAGGATCTAGAAGCATGGTCTTGAAGGGTTCGGAGTCGAATTGAGAGATGTGAATTTGGAGGACCTGCAAGCATGGAAATGACCAACGAGATCGAAGTCAATGCCTCGGCCAGCGATGTGTGGGACGCCTTCAATGATGTGGAGCGGATCGCCCCTTGCCTGCCCGGCGCCCAGCTCACCGAGATAGAGGGCGAGGAGTACCTGGGCGTGGTCAAGGTCAAGGTCGGGCCGGTCAACGCCCAGTACAAGGGCAAGGCCACCTTCGTGGAGCGAGATCAAGACGCCCTCAAGGTGGTCATCCTGGCCGAAGGTCGAGAGACCAGGGGGCAGGGAAACGCCAGCGCCAACATCACCGCCACGCTGGAGGCGTTGGACGACAATCGGACGAAAGTGGGCGTCACCACCGACCTCAAGATCACCGGCAAGGTGGCTCAGATCGGCCGCAACCTCATTCCCGACGTGAGTGCGAAGATCATGGATCAGTTTGCCGATAACCTGGAAGCCATGCTTTCAGCTTCCACAGATGATTCTTCCTCAGGTGACGATGCCTCTGCTGGCGATTCAGGCGCTGGCGCTGCATCCCGCCCCGAGCCCGAAGCGGTTGACTTGCTGGAAGTAGCCGGCCCGCCGGCAGCCAAGAAGTTTGGTCCCATCGCCGGGATCATCGCCGCTCTCTGGATCGTGAGGAAGATCTTCAAGAGAAGGAAGAAAAAGAAGGGCTGACCCTTCGCTTGGGAAACGACGAGCAAGTCGAGGCTCTGCTGGGCCGCGCCCCTCGGGCTCCCTACGAGGTAGTGGTTAGAGCCGATGACGGCACTCCTCGGGTGCTGAGGAACGCTCCCATTCTGGATGATGGCACCCCTATGCCCACGCGCTACTGGCTGGTCGGCCCCGACGATGTGCTTGAGGTAAGCCGGCTGGAATCGGCTGGGGGAGTGCGCCGGGCCGAGGCCGCTGTCGATCCCGATGAGCTGGCCGCCGCCCATCGCCGGTACGCCGCCGAGCGTGACGCCGCCATCCCCGACGGCTATGGGGGGCACCGACCTTCCGCCGGTGTGGGCGGCACCCGCCAAGGCGTCAAGTGCCTGCACGCCCACTACGCCTGGTTCTTAGCCGGGGGCGACGATCCGGTCGGTCGTTGGGTGGCTGAGAACTTGGAAGCCGAAGATCCGACGTGAGTTCGCCAGTAGTGGCCGCCATCGACTGCGGGACGAACTCCACCCGTTTGCTGGTCAGCCGGGGCGGTACCGAGACGCTGGACCGGCTCATGACCATCACCCGCCTGGGAGAGGGTGTAGATGAGGCTGGCCGGTTGGCCCCTGCGGCCATCGAGCGCACATTGGACTGCCTTCGCCGCTACCGGGAGGTGATGGATGGCCACGGAGTGGAGGCCGTGCGGATCACCGCCACATCGGCGGCCCGGGATGCGGCCAACCGCGATGAGTTCTTCGACGCTGGCGAGGCCGTGATCGGCAGTCGTCCCGAGCTGCTGAGCGGAATGGCCGAGGGGCAGCTCTCATTTCGGGGGGCCACCGCCGAACTCGATCCGGAGATGGGGCCGTTTCTGGTGGTCGACTTGGGGGGAGGCTCAACTGAGCTGAGCGTGGGCACCACTGTCTGTGAGGCAGCCATGTCTTTGGATGTGGGGTGTGTGCGGCTCACTGAGAAATACCTCCATGGCGACCCGCCGCTTCCTGAGGAGCTGCATGCCTGTATATCGGTGACCGGCGACTACCTCGACGACGTGGATCGGGAGATGCCCGCTGCCCGGCAGGCCCGGACGTTTGTGGGGTTGGCGGGCACGATCTCCACTGCTGCGGCTGTCGAACAGGGGCTGCATGACTACGACCGGGACAAGATCCACCACTTCGAGCTGACCAAGGCGGCGGCCGAGGATGTGTTCCGGACGTTGGCCACTGAGTCTCGGGCTGATCGGGCCTTCAATCCAGGGCTGGAGCCGGGCAGGGTGGATGTGATCGTGGGGGGGATGACGATTCTGGTGAAGATCATGCGGCACTTTGGGTTTGAGTCTTGTTTGGTGTCGGAGTCGGACATCTTGGATGGGATGGTCTTGGGTTTGTTGGACTGATCCCCCGGCGGGGCGGCGGGCCGTTTTGGCGGGGTCGTGGTGGCGGGTCCTGGCGTTACTACCCACCGGCGTGGTGGCGGGTCCTGTCCCGGCCCAGCCCGCCGTCCTCGTAGAGCTGCGGGCGGCGGGCGCCCTGAGCCGGGCCACCCCCCACCACGCCTACCCTTGCTACCCCCCACTTTGTTTTGGGATTGGGAGTAGGTTTGCGGGTGGTGCGGACTTGGGGGCGGTTGCGGGGGACTCGGGAGGGGGAGGTGCTTCGCGGGGCTCGAGTGGAATTGCGTCCGCTGGTGGAGAGCGACTTTGTCGAGTGGCAGGCGGTGCGCCGGGCCAATCGAGAGTGGCTCACCCCGTGGGAACCAAAGCCGCCTAGCACCCAGCCCGACGTGGTGGAAGATCGCCTGGCCTTTGCGGCCCGGTGCAGCGCTCGCGACCGTGAGCGCCAGATGGATGCCGGCTATGGGTTCGGAGTGTTTGCCGACGGTCGGCTGGTGGGGGAGATGAACCTGTCAGGAGTACAGCGGGGGCCCTTCCAGAGCGGTCATGTGGGGTACTGGATCGACCATCGCCACGCCGGGCGGGAGTATGCCCCCGAGGCTCTGGTGGTGGTGCTTGACTACGCCTTCGAGACGCTGGGGCTGCACCGGGTGCAGATCAACATCATTCCCCGCAACCAGGCCAGTCGCCGGGTGGTGGAGAAGCTGGGCATCCG
>JAJEEH010000239.1 GCA_022821105.1 Acidimicrobiia bacterium | reverse complement strand
CGATGGCACCAGCGCCGGACACCGCGATCGAGTTGTCAGCTCCAGTGGCCCCAAGATACGTGAGGGGCAAATTGACGAGCGTCGGGTTAGCGAACGGATACGCACAAGGCGCCGAAGTCGGATTGAGCGGCGGGCGCACCTGGATTGTGACCGTGTCGGCGGCGCTTGCGCCGTCGCCGTCGTCGACCGTCAGCGAGAAAACGAGATCGGTGCGCACACTGGGCGCGGTGAAGGTCGGCTTCGCCCCGGCCGCGCCGGTCAGCGTGATCGTCTCGCCGCTGGTCTGGGTCCAGGTGTAGGTCAGGGTTGCGTTCTGGGTGGTGGTGGCCGAGCCGCTGCCGTCCAGCGCGACCGACGCTCCGTAGAGGACCAGCCGGTCGTGACCGGCGTCGGCCGTGGCGGTGGTCGAGGTCCGCGCAGCTCGGTTCTTGACTTCGACGGTGCGCACCGCCGGGTCTCCGCAGCCGCCGTCGTTGCAGGCCGTGAGGATGAACTGCCACCGCCCGGAGCCGGCCACGGTGGCCTTGGCGCCGGCGGTGGCGGTCTCCAGGGAGTCGCCGGGCAGGCCGCTGTTGCGGGCCAGGCCGCCGCTGCCGTCGAGCGACCGCCATGCCAGGTGGTAGGCGGTCGCGCCCTGGGCGTCGTCCCAGGTGGCCTCCACCTCGAAATCTCCGTCGGTGTTGGCACCCTCGAAGTCGTCCGGAGCGCTGGGCGGCGCCGGCCGCGCCACCTCGAACTGCGAGGCGACAACCCCGCCGCAACCGGCCTTGTTGCACGCCTGCACCCGAACCACCCACCTGCCGTAGTCGGCCACGGTGATGGTCTCGCTTGACGACGTGGGCTTCACTCCGTCGTTCAGGGTCTGGCCCGGGCCGGCCAACCGCCAACGCACCCAGTACTCGTCCGCCCCGTCGACCTCGTCCCAGGCGACCGCCACGTCCCGCGAGCCTTCGGTGGTGGTCACGTCGAGCCCGGTGGGCTTGGCCGGAATCTCAGGCTCAGGTGTCGGATCCGGAGTGGGCTCAGGTGTCGGATCCGGAGTGGGCTCAGGTGTCGGCTCCGGAGTGGGCTCAGGTGTCGGATCGGGTGTCGGTTCGGCAGTCGGCTCAGGAGTCGGATCGGCAGTCGGCTCCGAAGTGGGGTCCGGCTCAGAAACGAGTTCGGTGGCCTGCTCCACCTGGAACCGGATCGACGTGCCCCTCCCACAGGCCTCGCCCCTGCACGCAAACACCTTCGCCACCCACTCGCCGTAGTCGTCCACCTCGATTTCGGCCTCGGAAACGGTCACCGACACGCCCTCGTTCAGCTGCGTGCCGCGCACGCCCTCGCGCCAGCGGACCGTGTACGAATCGGCGCCTGGAACGTCGTCCCAGTCCACAAGCACGCTCATAGAGCCCGGATTGGCGTCGACGCTCAACCCCGTGGGCTGGCCCGGAGGCAGCGTCCCCCCGCCAGGCCTGACCGGGGCTTCCCGCCCTTCCTCGGCGGACACCGGAACCGACGCGGTGGCCACAACTGCGAGGGCTGCGAAGACGGTGAGCAGCAGCGCCGCCAACCCGCGCAACGGCTGGGAGGGCCTGCATAAGCGGGGACGGCTCACGCCGCCACCCCCCGATCCAGGTCGTCTTCGTTACCTGAACAGGAATACCTAAGTTGGGGGGGGGCTGAGGACGCGAGACGCTGGAGCGGAACCGGCGGCTTGCGCCGCCCAACTCAGAAAGTTGGCCCTTTCGTTCACGTTGTTCTCCACAGAATGCGGCCCTGCTGCCTGCTGTTTCTTGGCTCCGGGCTCTCTCCCGTACCCAGCCGGCTACACAGGCAGACCGCTATCGAGATCACACAGAGAATACATGAAGTGCACACAGAACTCACATAAAAAATGTTCCAGCACCCAAAAGGGAAGGCCGCCCTCTGCCGGAAGTCTCCCCACGTCGGAAATCTGAGGAGACAGCCCCTGTTCAGTCGCTGATGCACATCTCGGCGGCGTGGACGAGATCGGCGCTGGAGCGGGCCGTCCAGATGGTGCAGGTACCGGGGTCGAAGTGGGGTTGACCTGGGCTTTCCAGGGAGAATGTGTCACCGGCCCCGATACAATTTTACCTATGGAATTCGCCACCAATCCCCGCAAAAGACCCGGCACCAACAATGCCGACTCCAGCAACGGCAGCTACCACCTAAAACCCCCACCCCGCCCCAGCCCCAACCCGAGGCCCAGCCCCACAACCCACCCCCCACCCACCGAACAACGACCCGCCGCCTAAACGCCGCCACCGTCAAACTCGCCGCTGCCCTCACCCCGTGCCGGTGTATATACGCTTGATGATGCGTATATACTCCCTACCATGGCAAAGCACTTGATCGACATCGACGAGAAGGCTCTTTCTGCGGCCCGGGCAGAGTTGGGCACCGACACCATCAAGGCAACAGTCAATGCTGCGCTCCAAGCCGCATGCCATGCCCGGGCCTCAAGGGTCTCCGCCGCGCTCGATGCGCTGGCTGAGGCCGAGCTCGAAAACCGAGAGCACGCATGGCGCTGACCCATTTGCTCGACACCAGCGTTTTGACCCGCTTATCTCAGAATTCCATTCGAGAGGTGGTGGAGCCGATGGCCAGTAGCGGCCGAGCAGCCCGGGCCGGCATCACCGACCTGGAGATCGGATTCTCTGCCCAAAACGCCCACGAGTGGGACACCCTCGCCCACAGCCTCTCGGAACTAGAACTCGTGGAGACCACCGCCGAACACATGCGCCGGGCGCGCCAAACACAGCGCATGTTGGCCGACCGGGGCTTGCAGGGTCGCAAGATCCCCGACTTGTTGATTGCGGCCGCGGCCGAACAAGAACAGCTCACGCTGTTGCACTACGACTCCGACTTCGACCACATCGCCACGGTCACCGGCCTCAGGTGCGAATGGGTCGTCCCTCGAGGATCAGTGGACTGAGCCTCTAGCTCCCTTGGAGCAGAGCAAGCTCAGCGGCCAGCCACCGCAAGTTGTGATGCAGATCAACCACCCAGGCTGATCTCGGCGGCGTGGACGAGGTCGGCGCTGGAGCGGGCGGTCCACACGGTGTAGGTGCCGGGGTCGACGTACCAGCCGGGATCGGTGCGCTTGTTGGATTCCCCGGCGGGAACCGGGTTGCCGATCTCTAGTCCCGGCGGCGACTGGTCGCCGGGGTCGTAGTAGGCGAAGGCTCGCCGGTTGAGCACGATGCGGGCGGTGGTGCGCTCGCCGGGGGCCAGGTGGACCTTGGCGAACCCCTTGAGCTCTCGCACCGGGCGGTGCAGCAGCGACGGGGGCGGTTCCACGTACACCTGCACCACGTCGCTGCCCGAGCAGTCACCGGTGTTGACCACGTCCACCTCCACGATCACCGGATCGGACACGTCGGTGTCGCCCCCGCCTGACACTCGGGGCTCCGACCACTCGAAGGTGGCGTATGACAGGCCGTGGCCGAAGGGAACGGCGGGCTCGATGGCCCGGGCGTCGAACCAGCGGTGGCCGATGTAGAGGCCCTCGCCGTAGCGCACCACCCCGTTCTCGCCGGGATAGTTCAGATACGCCGGGCTGTGCTCATAGCGGGCCGGCACGGTCATCGCCATGCGCCCGCCGGGGTCGGCCGCGCCGAACAGCACGTCGGCCACCGCGTAGCCCATCTCCTGGCCGCCGAACCCGGCCACCAGCACTCCCGCCGTCTGGTCGGCCCAGTCCAGGCTGCACGCTCCCCCGGTGTTCACCACCACCACGGTGTTCTGGTTGGCCGCCGCCACCCGGCGGATCAGCTCGGGCTGGTCGCCGGGCAAGTCGAACCAGTCGCGGTCGCGCCCCTCGGTCTCCCAGTCGGCGTTGGTGCCCACCACCACCACGGCCACATCGGCGGCGGACGCGGCCTCCTCAGCCTCGGCGATCAGATCCCGATCCACCTGTGATTTCAGGCCCACCCGGGCCCCGCACAACATGAAGCTGTCGCGGCTGGAGTACTCGATGACGATCGGCGTCTCCTGGCCCGCGTTGAGCTGCACCGAGGAGGAGATCACCTCTGAGCCCATGCCAAAGAAGTCGTCGCCCCGGTCGTACTCACCCTCGGTGGCATCCAGCACCACCTCGCCTTCGAGCAGAACTCGGCAGCGACCGAGCTGAACCAGCCCCAGGGTGTGCTCCCCGGTGTCCTCGGCCACCAGAACTCCCGATGCCCGCACCGAGAACGCCTCAGGGTTCACCCCCGGTCCCGGCTCGCCGAAGAACACCATCTCACCTGAGGCCGACTCGCGGGTATGCACCACCGGGCCCGACCAGTCGTGGCCGTTGAAGTACTCCACCTGGAGCTTGCCCTTCAGCATCGGGGCCGACAGCGCGATCAGAGAGCGCTCGATGTCGCAGCCCTGGGCATAGCGGACGTCTAGATCGGGGTACTCCTCGCCCAGCGCGTCCATCAGGCTCACATTGCGATACGCCTGCACGGTGGCCGATCCCCCGCCCATGATCTGGGCCTTGCGGGCGTTGGGGCCGATCACCGCCACCGTCCCCACCGTGGTCGGGTCTAGCGGCAGCACACCGTCGTTCGCCACCAGCACCGTCCCCGCCGCGGCCGCTCCCCGCAACACCGCCCGATCCTCGGGACGATCCAATTCCTGCTCCTGACCGGGCTCACAGCCATCGGGACCGTCGAAAGCCCCGGTGCGCTCCAGCAGGCGCAGCACGTCGCCGGCAATCCGGTCGAGGTGGCCCTCGTCCATCTCCCCCGAGGCCAGCGCCTCGCCGATCGGGCCGCGGTTGTACCACTGGCCCGGCCCGGGCATCTCCAGGCTCAGCCCGGCTCGAACCGACGCCGCGGTGGACCGGGCCGCGAACCAGTCGGAGACCACAAACCCGTCAAACCCCCACTCATCCCGCAGAATCTGGGTGAGCAGCCATTCGTTCTCTGAGCAGAAGGTGCCGTTGAGGCGGTTGTAGGCGCTCATCAGCCCCCAAGTGCCGCCTTCGAGCACGGCATACTCGAACGGCACCAGATACAGCTCCCGGAGCGTGCGCTCGTCCACCTGGGAGTCGATGGTGTTGCGCTCGAACTCGGAGTCATTGGCCACGAAGTGCTTGGGCGTGGTGGCCACCCCCCGCGACTGCACCCCCCGCACGAACGCCGCGGCCACCAACCCCGACAGAATCGGATCCTCGCTATAGCACTCGAAGTTCCGTCCCCCCAGCGGGTTGCGGTGCAGGTTGATGGTGGGGGCCAACAGCACCCGGCACCCCTTGGCCCGGGCCTCATCACCCAGCACCCCGCCCAGCCGCTCCACCAGCTCGGGATCCCAGGTGGCCCCCAGCACCGCCCCGGCCGGAATGCAGGCCGTGGCCGTGCCGGTGCCCAGCAGCCCGCCGCCCCGGGCCCCGTTGGGACCATCGGTCACCCCGATGCCGGGAATGCCCGCCTCCGGGAAGCTCTTGGTGGTCCAGATGGCCTCGCCGGCCACCAGGTCGGCCTTCTCCTCGGTGCTCAGGGCAGCCAGGCGAGTCTCAACAGTTTCCGACATGGCTTTAGCGTCTCACACCGGATTGGCCGCCCCGCAGTCCACGCCGAACCAGCGCGGTCCCAGAGGGGAAGGCCACCATGATCACCACCGCCGAGGCCGCGTAGGTGGCGATGACCCAGATCCAGGCCCGCTGGAATCCGCCCAGCGGGTCGCCGCTGGGCGCGGAGTTGAACAGGGCGATCACCACCGCGATGCCCAGGGCGAAGCACACCTGCTGAACGGTGCGGGTGGTGGCGTTGGCGATGGCGAATCGGGGCGGCGGAACATCGCTCATGGCCGCGCTGACGAAGGTGGCGATAGACAGCCCCACGCCGATGCCCAAGAGCACGTTGGCGGGCAGGAACACCGAGAAGTAGGCCGACGACTCCCCGGCCCAGGCCAGCAGCAACGCGTAAGACAGCCCGCACAGCACCACCCCGGATGTCAGCAGCCAACGGTGCCCCCAGCGGTCGGCCATCCGACCGATGGGAACCGACAGCGCCGAGGCAATGATCGGTCCCGGAGTGAGACCGAGCCCGGCCTCCAGCACGGTGAGGCCCCACAGGTCTTGCAGCAGCAGCGAACTCATCAAGAACCCGGGCACGAACCCCAGCGCGTACAAGCCGAAGGAGGCGGTGGCCGCCGAGAACGAGCGATAGCTGAACAGGCTCAGGTCGAGCAGCGGATTGGGGTGCGAGCGCGACCGCCAGATAACCAACGGCAGCAACACGACAGCAATCGCGGCGAAGGCAATGATGCGCTTGTCGTCGTAGCCCCACCCCTCGCCTTGGACGATAGCCACCATCACCAGCGCAAGGGCCAGAGTGCCCATCGGCACCCCCACCACGTCGAGGCGACCCTCGGTGTCTTCGTCGCGCGACTCCCGCACCAGCCGGGCGGTGGCCAAAAACACCAGGGTCGCAATGGGCAGGTTGACGTAGAAGATCCACCGCCAGCCCAAGCCGTTGATCAAGAGCGCCCCTATGGTCGGACCGAATGCCGCCCCCAGCGCGCCCATCGCCCCCCACATTCCGATGGCCGCTGAGCGACGCGATACCGGGAACTCGGGCAGCACCATGGCCAGCGACGACGGCATGATCAGCGAACCGCCCAACGCCTGCACCACCCGGGCGGCGATCAGCACCTCCACCTGGGGTGCTATCCCGCAGAGCAGTGAGCCGACGGCAAAGATGGCCAACCCGAGATTGAACATCTTGCGCCGACCCTTCCGGTCGGCCAGGCGCCCCGAGAGCAGCAGGAACGACCCCACCGTGATGGAGTAGCCGCTCACAATCCAAGAGAGCGCGGCGCTGGAGGCATCCAGAGACTTCTGGATGGAGGGAAAGGCCACGTTGACGATGGACACGTCCACCACCACCATGAAGGCCGCCGCGGTAGCTGCCCCCAGCGCCAGCCAGGAACGGCGCTCTACCGGCTCTACCACGGGCTGCCTTCCATCGGAGCCACGCTAGTAGCGGGTCGCCAGAATATTCGGGGACTGGCCGCTTCGGTATGCTGAGCGTCACCGCACACCAGGGGGATGAGATGACGACGTACGACACGATCATTGCCGGCGGAATGGTGGTCGACGGGACTCGGGCTCAGCGGCTCCGGGCCGATGTGGGTATCAAGGACGGCAAGATCGCCAAGATCGGCCGGCTGCGGGCCTCCGATGCCGATGAGGTGCTGGACGCCGACGGGATGATCGTGGCCCCTGGCCACATCGACCTCCACACCCACTACGACGCCCAGCTCTTCTGGGATCCGTACTGCACGCTGTCGGGCTGGCACGGGGTGACGTCGATCGTCATCGGCAACTGCGGATTCGGGTTCGCTCCAGTGGCCCCCGAGGACCGGGAGCGGGCCATGCTGACCATGACCCGCACCGAGGCCATTCCCTTCGACGCCATGGCCGCGGGGATGCCTTGGGACTGGGTCTCCTATCCCGAGTTCTTGGACGCGGTGGACCGCACCCCCAAGGCGGTCAACATGCGGAGCTTCTTCCCGCTGAATCCTGCCCTCAACTGGGTGCTGGGCTACGAGCGGGCCAAGGCCGGCGAGATGCCCACCGATGAGGAGCACGCCCAGCTACGGGCGCTGTTGCACGAGGCCATGGACGTCGGCGCCGGCGGCTGGTCGGTGCAGCGGCTGCGGGATTCCAACGTGCAGCGCGACCACGACGGCAACCCCATGAACACCGACGTGATGCCCAACGAGACGCTGTTCCAGCTGGCTGAGGTGCTGGCCGAGCGCAATCAGGGGTTCATTCAGGCCACCTTCGCCCCCGACCCCGCCGACGAGACCCGTACCGAGCACCGCCGCACCTACGAGCGCCTGGCCGACATCAGCGGCCGCCCGGTGCTGTTCAACGTGATCACCCCCAACGCCCAGCGGCCCGAGCAGCACATCAAGCAGATCGAATGGGTGGAGAGCTGCCGCCTGCGGGGGCTGCCGATCTATGGCCAGGCTGTGACTACTGACGTGGGATTGGCCTTCACCTTCGAGGAGTGGAACCTGTGGGACGACATGGAGGCGTGGCGGGAGGCCACGCTGGGCACCGTTGAGGAGCGCAAGGCCAAGCTGGCCGACCCCGCCCGCCGCCCTGCCCTCCGGGAATCAGAGTCGATTGCGGTCACCTGTCCGATTGCCGACATCGTGCTACTGGAGACGGCCAGCCCGCAGTACCAGCGCTACGCCGAGACCCGGGTGGGCGACATCGCCGCCGACCTAGGGGTGCATCCGGTGGACGCCATGCTCGACGTCGCGGTGGCCGACAACCTGGCCGCCACGTTCTACGCCTCAGGCTCGTTCAACAACCCCGACCATCTGGTCGACCTGTTGAACTACCAGTGGGCGCTGCCCGGAGTGTCGGACGGCGGGGCCCACACCCGATTCCTCACCGCCGGCCGGTGGCCCACCGAGTTGCTCATCAACGGGGTGCGCGACCGGGAGATCATCTCGCTGGAGGACGCCCACTGGCGTATGGCCGGGCTTCCCGCCCAGTGCGCGGGGTTCACCGACCGGGGAACCCTGACCGCGGGCCAGGCGGCCGACGTGATCGTGTACGACCTCAACAGCCTGGCCATCGGCCCGAGCGAGAAGGTCCACGACATGCCCGCCGGCGAGTGGCGCCGAGTGCAGCGGGCCTCGGGCTACCAGTATGTGCTGGTCAACGGCGAGGTCACCATCCAAGAGGACAAGGAAACCGGCACCTCCCCCGGCCGCCTCCTACGGGAAACGCTCTGACCACCGCCGGATCGGGGACCCGTGGCCACTGTACCGGGTCGCCCCTACGACGGCAACGGATTAGCCGTGAGCGTCGGGCAGTCCTTCCAGAGGAGGTCGAGGGAGTAGTAGTCGCGGGCGGAGGCGGTGAAGATGTGGACCACGAAATCGCCGTAGTCCATCAGCACCCACTCGTAGTCCGACAGTCCCTCGATGCAGATGGGCTTGGGACCGCCGCAGGCATCCACCGCTTCTTCGATGCGCTCGGCCAGCGCCCGAACCGCTCGGGTGTTGGCACCGCTGGTGATCACGAAGTGGTCGGTGATTACCAGCACGTCGCCCACATCAATGATGACCGTGTCGGCGCCTGGCCCTTCTTCTGCCGCGGCCGCTGCGGCTCTTACCCAATCCCACACGACCGTTGTGTCAGCGGTGCTGACGCTCATGCGGCGATCACGTCATTGTCCGCAATTCTCGTGGGACGGGTATGGCGCTCATGCGGGCATCACACTCTCACTCTAACCATCTCCGCCCACCAGTTGTGAGAAATCGGCGCCGAAGGTCACCGTGATGTCGAAGGAGATGTCGGGCAGCTCTTCGGCAATCACCGTGCCGGTGCCGAGGGCATCTCGGAGTGCCTCAGCGTGGGGGGCGAAGCCAGTGTCGTGGTAGGCGATCGTGGTGGTCTCCCAGCCGAACTCATCCGCATTGCCGATCCGGGTGATGCGAGCTCCGGCCCTGCTGAGCTCTCGGGCCGCGGTCGCGGTGAGCCCAAGGTCGCCGACGCCGTTGAGCAGCCGGACATTGGGCTGGCTCCCATCTACCGCCGAGATGGGAAACGGGATGACCTCGCGCACCAGGTGAGCCGTGGTATCCGGTCTCAAGACAACCTCCCCGCTGTCTGTGACACTCCCCCCCACCGTGGCTATGAGGAACTCCCCCGCAACCAGACTGCGGGCGAATCGTCCCATTCCCCGGTCGGTCTCGCCGGGAATCACGTTGGGTGCGGTGGATTCCGCCACCTGCCACAGCCAGGCCTGCCAGAACGACACGTGGCGGGACAACCCGACAAGCGGCGACTCTCCCGGAGTGCGTCCGGCCAGGTAAGGGCCAACATCGGACGCAGCCAAGGCCACACCGTTCCCGAACAGGGTCTCCCCATCGGGGCCCATCAGGGGAACCGGGCTGATCAAGGCAACCGGCTCCACCGCAGTCACCAACGCCGCCCATCCGTCGTCGCCCACAACTTGTGACTCGCTGGGGCGAATGCCGAGCAGTTCGGCCACCGAATCAGCCACTCCAGTGATGCCGGACTCGGCCCAGCGGTCACTGAGGAGCCCGCTGGAGGTTCGTGTCTCCGTTGCCATGATCAACACGGCTCCCTCGACTCCGTTGTCGGTCAGCACCAGCAGCGTGACCCCGTGGAGGCGGTCGCCGTTGGCATGGATCAACATCAGCGTGGGAGTCGGTTCCACGAAGGCCTCGTATCCGGGGGCGGCGGGATCAAGCGGGGCGCCAACCTCGGTGCCGTCGCTGCTTCCGGAGATGGCCGACCACCCCAGCCAAACCAAGAGCGGCACCGCCGCGGCCAGCCCCAGCAACAGCAGCGGCCAGCCCCAGCGCCACCAGCGAGGAAGGCCTCTCATCAGCGCAGGGCTCTCCGCCCCCGGCGCGGGTTCACCCATACAACCCCTCTTGGCGGCAATAGGCCAGTGCGGCCGGGGGAACCAGGCCGTCGAGCGGCCGACCGGCGTCAGCCCACTGGCGCACCTGGGTGCTGGACAGGTCGACCAGCGGACAGTCCACCACCCGATGGGCCACCGGCGGGCGCTTCCCCATCGCTCCGGGCCGGTCGACCACCACCACTTCGGTCATCTCGGCGATCTCCTCATAGCGGTGCCAGGTGTTGAGGCCTGCGGCGGCGTCGCTGCCCAATACGAGGAAGAGCGAGCCATCGGGGTCGGTAGAGCGATACGCCTCCAGCGTGTCCACGGTGTAGGTAAGGCCGCCGCGGTCGATCTCCATCGATGAGGCCACCACCCCGTCGATCCCGTCAACGGCCGCTTGCACCATGGCGAGTCGATCCTGGGCGGGGCTGAGCAGCGGCCTGTCCAGCTTCTGCCAGGGTTCGTTGGCCACCATCAGGTCCACCCGATCGAGCTGGAGCTCGGCCCGCACCCAAACAGCGACCACGAGGTGGCCGACATGGACTGGGTCGAACGTCCCCCCGAAGATCCCGATGCGGCTCACAGTTTGCAGTGTACGAAATGAAGCTTCCGAATCAGTGCCGGCCCACAGCCACTGATGAAGGTGCCAGGAAACGGTGTACGAAACAAAGGGCCGACTTCTTGTTACCCCTCGGGCGGCCGCGAGTCGAATAAATCGTGCGGGGATAAACGCGACCCACGGGTAATTTCGAGAGATAACAGTGAACTGCGACTGGGAACAAATGAGAGGGCAGATGGGTTGTAGTTCACGAAGACAACAAGACAGGAAGAAATGGACGATTCAACAGGCCAGTACCTAAATGCAATCGGATTGGTGCCGCTCCTCACCAAGGAAGACGAAGTCAAACTAGCCCAGGCAATCGAGCGGGGCCGCGAGGCCCAAGCCCGAATAGACGCCGGGGAAAACAATCCCCGGCTGCACACCCAAGTGCGGGATGCCGCCCGGGCCAAGGAGCGCTTCATTCGGGCCAACCTCCGCTTGGTGGTGAGTGTGGCCAAGAAATACCCCCTGCCCACCGGCATGGAACTGCTGGATCTGGTGCAGGAGGGCAATCTTGGGCTGGATCGAGCGGTGGAGAAGTTCGACTGGCGCAAGGGGTTCAAGTTCTCCACCTACGCCACGTTTTGGATACGCCAGTCCATCGGCCGGGCACTTGACCAGAAGGCCAACCTGAT
>JAJEEH010000003.1 GCA_022821105.1 Acidimicrobiia bacterium | reverse complement strand
ACCGACCACAGCGGGTCCCAGTGGGGGTCACCGAGGAGGGGCAGCCCGAACCGCTGCGGCTCGCCAGTGAACAGGACCGCCCGGTGGCCGAGCTCCGCGCACCGGGTGATCTCCGCCACGGTGTCATCGATGTCCCAGAAGGGAGTCGAGATGACGGCGACGAATCGTCGCGGGTCGGGGGATATCCAGTCGAGCTGGAAGTTGTTGTACGCCTGGACGCAGGCCAGCATCAGCTCGCGGTCCTTCAGCTTCAAAAAGTGCTGGGCGCCGAACCCTCCGACATTGGGATAGAGCACCTGAGCCCAGATTCCCTGCTCATCCATGAGCTTCAGCCGCTCGCTGGAGTCGTAGGCCGCTGGGTGGATCTCCTCGAACACAGAGGGCCCAGCAGGAAAGGGCTCCGGCCATCCGGCCACCGCAGTCATGCCCACCGATGAGAACACCTCGCCTCCCACGAACCAATGATCCTTGCCCTCTTCGGTACGCTCGACACGGGGCACCCGGTCTTTCAACTTGGTGGGAACCCGGGAAACAAAAGTGTCAGGGGGCTCGGTGACATGGGTGTCTACGTCGATGACGAGCTCAGTGGTGGTGGACATCCTCCAAGTCTGCCCCACTGATGTCGGGCAGAGGTACTTGACCCCTATTTCGTGATGCGGGCCATGCCACCATCTATCACCAAGGTCTGGCCGTTCATGAAACTTGATTCGTCCGAGCACAGGTAAAGCAGCAAACCGACAAGGTCTTCAGGTTGGCCTGGGCGTCTGACGGTTTGGCGGGCCAGCAGCCGCTGAACCTGATCCTCTGGGAGTTTTGCGGTCATCACACCTGGAGCAATGCCATTGACCCTGATGTTGTCGGCAGAGAACTCATCGGCGAGCACCTTCGTGACACCGTTGAGGGCCAGTTTCGACACCGTGTAGGCACCGGCGTCGATCCACGCGCCGTTCGATGACTGGTTGACGATGACGCCGCCGCCCCGGCTGCGCATCGACTCGGCACAGGCCTTGGCGCACATGATGGGAGCAACGGTGTTCACAGCCAGGATCTCCATCCATTCATCCTTGGAGAGTGGTAAAGCGTCGCTCCATTTCCCCCGAGCCAAGCCAGCGTTGTTGACCAGGATGTCGACTCCGCCGAAGGCGTCGATGGCAGCCTCCACCATGGAATCGACGTCCTCATCGGACGTGACATCGCACCGGACTCCGATTGCCTGAGCTTCCGTCGAGGCAATGTCCTCAGCGATGCGGATGGCGGCTTCACCATCGACATCCGATACGACTACTGCTGCGCCCTCTCTTGCCAGGGCCTTGGCGTAGACAACCCCCAAACCCCCAACACCAGCGCCACCGGCACCGGTCACGATTGCCACTTTGCCTTCAAGTCTCATACAACCACCTCTCGCGCGCCTAGAACCCTATGCTCGCGGTTGATCCATGAGCATAGGAACTCACATAACGCTGGCCGACCTAGAGGCCGATCCCGATCCGATCCTGGCCCGACTGCGGGCAGAGGAGCCGGTGGCCTGGGTGCCGGCCATGGAGATGTGGCTGGTCACCCGGTGGGATGACGTCGTCTACATGGAAGACCATCCCGATTTGTTCAGCGCGGCCACCGAGCCCTCATTTCTGGGCCGGGCATTGGGCCAGAACATGCTTACCTGTGACCCGCCCAAGCACACTCGTCTCCAAGCCATCATGCAGCCTCCCTTTCAGCCTGGTGGACGCAGCGGCACCTTCGCCGCCAATGAACTCGGGATGATGGCCGACCAACTGCTCGATGCCGTAGACCCGACTGGCTTTGAGCTGATGACCGACTACGCCCAACCTCTCTCTGCGGGCGCCTTGGCCACGGTTCTCGGGCTCGATGCCTATGGCTTTGATCGTATGTGGTCGTGGTGCGAGGGTCTCTGCGCCGATCTGGCCAATTTTGAGAACGACCCTGAACTGACTGCCATCGGAGAGCAGACTAAGGCCGACTTGGGAGTGGCCATTGCTGATCGGATCGCGTCGGCCGGCGATGACGACTCGGCGATCTCCTGGTTCGTCCTGGAAGGGGCAGCGTCCGAGGAGATCGTCAACAACGTTCGCCTGATGATCTCCGGCGGCATCAACGAGCCCCGCGACGGCATCGGCATGGTGACCTGGGTGCTGCTGACCCGCCCCGACCTCAAGGCCCAAATCGATGCCGCCCCGGCCAAGCTTCGTCGGCTTATCGAAGAGGTGTTCCGGGTGTACAGCCCAGTGGGAACCATCACCCGCCAGGCCACTCGTGATCTCGAACTCGGCGGGTCAAGAATCATGGCCGGGGAGCTGGTGAGCGGTGTTCTGCGGTCGATTAACCTCGACGAATCGCACTGGACAAACCCCCAGGAAATCGACCTAGATCGCCGGGAGGGCACCCACGCCGCCTTCGCGCTCGGCACTCACCGCTGTCTGGGAGAGTGGCTCGGCCGCCAAGAGGTACGGGTGGGTGTAGAACGGCTGTTCGCTCACTTCCCTGAACTGTCCTTAGAACCCGGCCAGCAAATCGAGATCCACGGCTTCGAATTCCGCGGCCCCCGATCTGTTCGGGTCAGGGGTTAGGGGGCGAAGCTGAGAGGGATTCGGATGGTGGCCTCCGGTTCTTGAAGGCCGGAGTCGTTGACCGCGATCACGCAGTCGTCGACAGTGGCATCACAGATACCGCTGCCCACCGCGCCGACGATGACCGTCAACTCCACCGAACCCTCGCCAGTGGGATTGGGATGCAAGATCCTGGCGTTGGTGAAGTCGCAGGCCCCCGAGCCCTCCGTGCCGCCCTGGGAGCACTGAAGGATGTTCACGGTTTGCTCGGGGAGAAAGCCGCTCCAGGTGACCACCACGGTCTGACCGTCGACGAGGCCGGTTGTCGGCTCGGCTGATGCCTGACGACTGAGCTCGGGCACCTCGAATTCCACGGTTAGGCCGGAATCCGCCTCGGCCGCGAACACCAGATCGGCTTCGGGAGATGAGCGGGGCTGTTGCAAGCGTGCGGCGGCTTCTTCATCTCCGACAAGAGCCACGGCCAAGAAGTCCACGATCGAGGTCACCACGTCGTCGAAGAGATCGCTGGTTGAACCCAGCCAAGAGCCGTGGTCCGCGCCTTCGAGGGTCAAGAGGCCCTTTATCGCCGAGATGTCATTGAACAGCTTCGGAGAGGTTGCGTAGAGGATCAAAGGATCCTTGGTGCCGTGGACAATCAAGATGGGCGGAGTAGCGGTGAAGTCGTATTCGCCCTCAAACGGGGCCGGCGGACCCGCCATGGCCACCACTGCACTCACCCGCTCGTCGCGGCAACAACTGTTGGCGCTGATTCCCAGCACGGTGATCGCCCCGTTGGAATGCCCTATGGCCGCGATTTGGCTGTTGTCCACCATGCCCGCCAGCGGCCATTGAGGATCGGCAGCCCGTTCGGCCACAGTGTCGATCAGAAAGCTCAGGTCGCCTGGTTGTGAGCCGGTATCGCCCGCGTCGGGACCACCAGGATTGAAACGCGAGCTGCGGGGGAACTCGGAGGCGACAACCACGTATCCTCCTGAAGCCACCGCAGCCAGAAACTCTCCATATCCCTCCGGAAAACCGCCCAGACCGTGGGCGAACAGCACCAGCGGATAGGGGCCACCGGTCGGCGAAGCGTTCTCGACCGGAGCGGACGCGCCATCAACCGCGGCCGGGTAGACAATCAGGGTCCGAAGCGTCCGGCTATCCCTTCCGGGGTCGCCTCCGCTCGGCGGAGTCGCACGCTCATTATCGGTGTACACCTCTTCGATGTAGCCAACCCCAGAGGCAACGGGGTCGGGCCCACTTGTGACAGCTTCACCAGGTACCGAGGGAACCTCTACAGCTGGGGTTCCAGCCGGACTCTCACTGGTCGGTTCAACCGGAGTCGCCTCCAACGAATGAGTTGGCTGCGTGGCGACGTCGGGCTGCCGGACATCGCTCGGAGCCTCATCCGATTGATCCGCAGATGATCCGCATGCCATCAGCAAGGCTGCAACCAGAGCGACGAGGCTGATACTGGCCGCCATGCGGCCCATCGAGTCCGACATCTGCTCTCAGAATACGACTACCCCGCGGGCGTTGTGGCCGTCTTCCATCTTCTCCACGGCGCCGTTGATCTCCTCGAGATCGAATCGGTGGGTAATGAGCTTCTCGATCTCGAGCTGTCCTTGCCGGTACATCTCCACCAGCATCGGAATGTCAGTGGTGGGCCTAGAAGTGCCATACACGCAACCCATGAGAGTCTTCTCTGTCATGCAGAACTCCAGGCCGGGCAGTTCGGTCAAAGCGCCGGCGGCTTGGACGCCGATGGCTACCACGGTGCCGTCCTGGCGAAGGCAGTCCCAGGCCAGACGGACCAGCGAAGGTATGCCGACGACTTCGAAGGCATAATCGGCCCCTTCTCCCCCAGTGAGCCCGAACACCTGCTCAACTGTGGCTTGGGCGTCTTCGTTCTTGATGAGATGAGTGGCTCCAAAACCCTGCGCCATGGCCAGCTTGTCGTCGTGGAGGTCGACGCCGATGATCGCGCTGGCGCCAGCGAGCACAGCCCCTTGGATGACGTTGAGCCCCACGCCGCCGCAGCCGATCACCACCACCGAGGACCCCGGCTGCACCTTGGCCCGGTTGAAGACTGCCGACGTTCCCGTCAACACGCCGCAACCAGTCATGGCCGCGATCTCCAGCGGCACGTCTTTGGGAATCGGTATGGCACGCCTCTCGTTGCAGACGAGCTCTTCCGAGAGGGTGCCGATGGCCGAGAACTGGTAGAGGCCGCGGCCCTCGGAATCGGCCATCCGCGGCTCACCTTCGGCGGAATCGGTGCCGGTGAAAGTCAGATCCAGATTCGCAGAGCACAGGTTGGGCCGGCCCTTGAGGCAGTTCCGGCACACCCCGCAGTGAATCAGGGCCGAGAGCACCACATGGTCGCCCACCCGGCAGGTAGTGACCTCACTACCGATTTCTTCCACCACTCCGGCGCCCTCATGGCCGAGGATCATGGGGAGGGGGAACGGCAGATCACCGGTTTGCACTGCGACATCCGAGTGGCACAGCCCGCTGGCGCCCACCTTGACCCGCACATCATGGGGACCGACAGCACCGGAGGTGAACTCCACGACATCGATAGGAATGCCGGCCTCGTATACGACCGCTGCCTTCATCACGCAACCACCCCTTTGACTTTCAGGTCGATGACCTCGTCCCAGTCCATGCCCAGGTTCTCGGTGAGGATCTCATCGCCGTGCTCGTTGAACCCCGGAGCGCGGCCCGGTGGAGCCGGCTCGCCGTTGAACTGAACCGGTACGGCCACCAACTTGAAGGGAATCCCGTCTTCGCTCACCACATCTTGGACATAGCCGTTGGCCTCCACTTGTGGGTCGTCGATTATTTCGAGGGTGTCCAAGGCCGGCGTCCACTGGCCGGAGAAATCGGCAAAGAGCTCCCGCACTTCTTCCAGGGTGCGGCTCGCCACCACCTCCTCGACGACATCCCGAGCCGGCTTGGCGTTGGCCATCAGCGCCTCATAGGTGGCGAACCGCTCGTCTTCGATCAGCTCTGGGCGCCCAATCACACCGCAGAACTCCTGCCAATACGGAAGGGGTTGAAGGCAGGTGATGTTGATGGTGTAGCCGTCGGCCGTTACATAGTTGCCAAGGAGCGGCTGGGTGAGCCCGCTGAGGTCGACCGGTCGCCATGGCGTGTTGTTGACGTGCGACATGGCCACGCCCGCTCCCATGGCCCACAGTCCGGTGCCCAGCAGCGAGACCTCCAGTGCGACGGCCTCTCCGGTCCGCTCGCGATGGAACAACGCGGTGGCAATCCCCCCGGCAATGGTCATCGCCCCGATCGAATCCCCGAAGGCCGGGCCCGGCTGAGTGGGCATGCGCTCGTCGTCGGTGTACCAGGTGCCCATGGCCGCTCCCGATCGCACCCAGAACGAGGTCATGTCATAGCCGCCCCGATTTCCCTCCGGTCCCTCGGGCCCCCAAGCGGTACCCGCCGCGTAAACGATGTTCTCGTTGTGGGGCCGCACCTCTTCCTCGGTGATGTGCAGCCGTTCACGCACATTGGGCGGCTTGTTGGTGAGGAAGACATCAGAGATGGCAATGAGCCGGTGCAGTATCGACATCCCCTCCTCGGTTTGGAGGTCCAAGCCGAGGCTGCGCTTTCCCCGATTGGCGTGTTCCATGATGGCATGGACCTGTCCCTTGAGGTCGAGGGCGCCACTCGACGCCAGGCCGCGGGCGGCGTCCCCCCGCTGGGCGTGCTCGATCTTGATGACATCGGCACCCCAGTCGGCCAGCACCGCCGAAGCCGCGGGCACAAAGGTGTGATCGCAGACATCCAGGATGCGGATGCCCTCCATTGGCTGAACCATGGTGAACTTCTCTCTTTCGACCGGCTTAGTCGGGGACGCTACCAATACGCTCTGTCTATGAGCGAGATTGAATCTGCGTGGGGGAAGTACCCCGGTTATGCCATCGACTTGGTCCCGTGGTCGGGCCGGGGGCAAGCGACGTTCAATGGCACCGTCGTGGCCGAAAGCGATTCTTGCCTGATTGTCAAGGAGTCGGATCATCAGGACCAGCTCTACTTCCCCATGGGCGATGTCGTGTGGGAGCACTTCGCCGAGTCCGACCTGAACACGGTGTGCCCATTCAAGGGTGAAGCCGACTATTGGTCGCTGACCGTTGGCGACGAGACCGGGGAGAATGTGGTTTGGGCCTACCAACGACCGTTCCCTGAAGTCGCGGGCCTTGAGGGCCACGTGGCCTTCTACACCGATCGGGTGCAAGTCGTGCTCCTGGAAGAGGTGCCCGAGGATGACGGCGACGTGGTGGCCTACCGTTTTCCGGTTTGGGGCACGGCCGCCGATCTGGCTCGTTTGATCGATGTGATTCCCGACGGTGAGGGGCGATTTATCAGTCCGTCATTCCCCGATCCGCCTTTGGGCACATTCGTGGACATCCCTGACCGCTTCCGACCACGCCAGGTGATCGAGGGCGGCCAGATATTGGGCCAGGCCATTGTGGCGGCTTCCAAGACCGTGCCCGACCAGCGGGTGGTCTCGGCTTCGATGGTGTTCACCAAAGCGGCCCGGTTCGACTCCCCTCTGGCCGTCGAGGTGGACGTGCTGCGTCGGGGCCGGACCTATTCCACCGTGGAGACCCGTATCGTCCAGCACGACAAGCTGTGCTCGGTGGGGTTGGTTCTGCTCGACAGCGGTGCTGAGGACGTTTACCGGGTGACCGCGGAGATGCCTGATGTGCCTGGACCCCTGGAGTGTCCGCTGCGGGACTTCCAGGTAATCGGGCGCGACATCCGGGTGGTGGATGGGGCTTACAACTTCGACCCCGATGATGTCGGCCCCCCGGAGCTGTTCGTGTGGATGCGCTACCGAGACCGCCCTGAGTCCCCGGTCATGCAGGCAGCGCTACTGGCCCAGGCCACTACGCATTACACCATCGGGGCGTCGATGCGGCCGTTCCAAGGAATCACCGAGGCGCTGGCCCACAGGACCCTGTCAACTGGTCCCATGACCGTCGACATCGCCTTTCATGACGATGCCGACGCCGGCGAGTGGAACCTCTACGAGAATCCGGCCATCTATGCCGGGCGCGGCCACGTGCAGGGGCAGGGCCGCATCTTCTCCCAGGATGGCCGCCTGGTGGCCTCCTACTCACTGCACGCCATGGTCAGG
>JAJEEH010000089.1 GCA_022821105.1 Acidimicrobiia bacterium | reverse complement strand
CCAACAGCTCGGCCAGCAATGGCTCGTTGACCCCATTCTGGGCCGAGACCACCGTGGCGGCATCGGCGAGCCGAGGCACCAACAGCGGGGCCAGCCATCGGTTGTCGAATGCCTTGGCCGCGATGACCAGAAGGTCGATGGGCGCCAGCCGGCGCCACTCATCAATGTGCCATGCAGTCAACTGAACCGTTCGCTCCCCGGCTGGGCTCGTCCCTACTAAACGCAGGCCGTCGGCCCGGATGGCATCCACATGGTCAGCCCAGGCGTCGATCACGCTGACCTCTCCGCCATTGAGGGCCACCTCGCCGGCGATGGTGCCGCCGATTCCTCCGGCGCCGGCTATCACAACATGCATCGACGCCATGCTATTGGCCCGCCCGGGAGCCATAACCCGGCTGGCCGTGCTACGAATTCCCCATGGCCCTCACCCGATATCGCGACGTGGAGTGGTTCCAGCCCGGCGAGAATCCCAACCCCGACGACACCGATTTGCAGAAAGCGTGGCTGCATCGAGGGTCGTTCTTCGCCCATGCCATCCGGCTGGCCCCCGGCTATGTGATTCCTCCCCACAGCCACGATCGGGACGAGTTGATGGTGGTGCTGGCCGGCAGCGCCACCCTGGACAGCGGCGTGGTGGTGGAGCCGCCCGACACCCTGCTGCTGGCCGCCAACGTCGAGTATGGCTTCACCGCGGGGCCCGACGGCATGGAGTTCATGGTGGTCCGCACCGGCCAGGCCGGCCTTACCATTTCCGGCTGAATGAGCCCACCGGCCAAAGACCTCACTCCGCTGGTGCGGCCCCGGTCCATTGCGCTGGTGGGAGCCACCCCGCTGGAAAGCAACAAGCTGGGATCCTGGGCGCTGAGCAACCTGCTCAAACACGACGTGCCCGCCGAGCTGTACCTGGTCAACCCCCGCTACGACACGTTGGAAGGGCGGCCTTGCTATCCCGACCTGGAGTCGTTGCCCGAACCCCCGGATTTGGTGATGGTGCTGGTGCCCGCGGCCGCCGCCATCGACGTGCTGCGCCAGGCCGAGGCGCTGGGCATCCGGGCGGCCATCTTGTTCAGCAGCGGGTTCGGCGAGGGAGACCGGGCCGGATCGCCTCTCGACCTGGAGCTGACGGCATTCTTGAACGACACGCCGATGGCGGTGTGCGGACCCAACACCAATGGCGTCATCAACTGCATCGACCGGATACCGGCCGGGTTCCCCCCTTATGCCATGGCCGACGAGCTGCCCGCTGGGAATCTCGGCGTGGTGTCGCAGAGCGGCGCCCTGGTGTCGTCACTGGTCCAGCACTTGCTGGGCAACGGACTCGGCCTCACCGTGGGGTTCGCGGTGGGCAACGGCATCGATCTCACGGTGGGCGACTTCGTGAGGTTCTTGGCCACCGACGATCGCACCGAGCAGATCGTGGTGTATGCCGAGGGGCTGCACGATGCCGACCGGTTTTTCGCGGCTGCTGATGAGGCCCGCGCCGCGGGCAAGCCCGTACACGTGATGAAGGCGGGCCGCTCCCCTGAGGGCGCCGACGCGGTCCGCACCCATATCGGCGCTCTGGTGGGCGACTACGACGCCTTCGCGGCCCGCTGCCGCCGACACGGCATCCTCATGGCCCACGATTTGGCCGAGTTGGCCGCACTCCCGCTGGCCCGGGGACGCTGGGGGCAGCGCATTGGGGTGCTGTCGTCATCGGGGGCGATGGCGGGAATCCTGGCCGATTCCGCCCGCGAAAACGGCTTCGAGGTTCCCCCTCTGGGACCGGCAACCCACTCCGCATTGGCCGAGTGCATGACGCTGGGCGAGCCCCGCAATCCCCTGGACCTAACCGGCCAGTCGGTGGTGGACCACGATCTGCTGCCCGCCGCCCTCGATGCCATGGGCGCCGACCCCGGCTTTGACGTGCTGGTGCATGGGATGCTGATCGGACCCGAGGCCATCATCGACAAGCAGATGGACTCCCTGGTGGCCCAGGCTCAACGGGGAACCCCGGTGGCAGTCTTCAGCGCGCCGGGATGGCATCCGGTGGACTACCCCAAGCTGGCCGAGGCCGGAATCCCGGTATTCAACTCCCCTGACCGACTGTTCCGCTGCCTGGCGGCCTGGGAAAACCGGCAGGAATCTCAATCGCCGGGCGAGGAACCGCAGTCTTGGCCAGAAGAGACGCTGGAAGACCTGCTGGCCGACATATCGGCGCCGACCTGCGCCCCCGCCGACTACGCCGAAGACCGCTCCGCGGCGGTCAAGCTGGTGGGCGATGCCCTGGACCACAAGACCGAGCTCGGACTGGTGGAACTCTACGTAGAGCCCGGCGACATCGAGGCCGCCGCTGAGCGGCTGGAAGCCCGCCGCCGGGAGCTGGGTCTTTCGGACGCCGTGGTGGTGGCCCAGGCGATGGCCGATCCCGGCGTCGAGCTGATCGTCGGCACCAGGCTGGACCCGGAAGCGGGTCCCTGTGTGGTGGTCGGCCTCGGAGGAGTTTTGGCCGAGCTCGTCGACGACGTGGCCATCGCACCCGCACCGTTGAGCACCGCCGAGGCCCACGCCCTCTTGGACGCCACCAGGGCCGGAGTGCTGCTGGACGGCTTCCGGGGCCGCCCCCGCGGCGACAGGGACGCCGCCGCCCAGGTGCTGGTGCGGCTGGGGCGCATCGCCGCCCGCCATCACACCGAGGCCGAGATCAACCCGCTCATCGTGCATACTTCAGGGGTCACCGCCGTCGACGTGCTTCTCGGCGGCCACTGAGCATCGCCGGCACTGGGAGGCGCTGTGGAGTTCACCCCCGAACAGGAGATGCTGCGGGAATCGGTGCGGGCGTTCGCGGCCGTGGAGATGCCCGACGGGTTCGCCCGGGAGTGGGATGTCAAGGGTGAGCCTCCGCTAGACACCTACCAGCGGTTCGCCGATGCCGGGTTCATGGGGGTGGGCATCCCCGAGCAGTACGGGGGGCAGGGCGGTGGCATCGTGGAGGTGGCCATCGTGCTGCACGAGCTGAGCCGGGCCATGATGTCGTTCGCCATCATGGTCTACCGCTCCGCCATTCATGCTTCGGGGGGATTGCAGATCTACGGCACCGAGGAGCAGCGGGAGCGGTTCCTCCCCGGAATCGCCTCCGGCCAGCACAAGTTCTGCTTCTCGCTGAGCGAGCCCGACGCCGGCTCCGACGCCTTCAACCTCAAATGCCGAGCCGTGCGCGACGGCGACGAGTATGTGGTGAACGGCACCAAGATGTGGAACTCCTTCGCCCGCCACGCCGACTACGTGCTGCTGGCCACCCGCACTTCCGATGAGCCGAAAAAACAGGACGGAATAACGTTCTTCGTGGTGGACCTGTCGAGCCCCGGCATCGAGATCACCCCCATTGAGACCATCGGCGAGCGGGCCAGCGGAACCAACATGGTTGCCTACACCGACGTGCGGGTGCCGGCGGCCAACATCTTGGGCGCCGAGGGCCAGGGGCATCGCAATCTCCAGGCCAACCTGGAGCGGGAGCGATTCTCGTCGCTGCCCATCAATCTCGGTCCTATGGAGGCCATCTTGGAGGAGGCCATCGAGTACGCCAACACCCGGGAGCAGTTCGGCCAGCCCATCGGGCGCTTCCAGGCCATCCAGCACATGCTGGCCGACGTGGCCGTCGACGTGAACATCGCCCGCACTCTTACCTGGGATTTGGCCCATCGCATCGCCGCGGGCGAGCCGTGCTCCCTGGAGGTGTCGATGGCCAAGCTCTGGATCAGCGAGGCCATGATGCGGGCCAGCTACACCGGCATGCAGGTGATGGGCGGCTACGGCTACACCCTCGACTCCAACATGCAGCTCCACTGGCGAAACGCCCGCCTCGGCACCATCGGCGCCGGCTCCAGCGAGATCCAGCGCAACATCATCGCCCGCCAAATCGGCCTCGGCCGCAAGCCCTCCTGAATTATTGGCGGTGGTCTTGGCTGCTTACCCCGCAGGACAGCCAGGGGGGTGACCGGTGGAATGACCCGTCCTGCATCACGGCGACGATTCGCGCTCTGTCCTGGAGGATCGAGACATCGACAGTCGGATCCCCATCGATGAGCAGCAGGTCGGCCAGTCGTTGTTCTTCGATGGTGCCGACATCGAAACCGACCATCTCGCCCGCGGTCTTCGTCGCTGCCACCAGCACTTCGAACGGCGTGTATCCGAAGAGATCGACGAAGAGCTGGAGATCGCGCGCATTGCGTCCGACGGGGTTGTACGGGAAGCCGTAGTCGCCCCCAGGGACGACACGGATGCCGCGGCGCTTCATTTCTGGGTAGATCCGCTCCATGGACTCCAAACCAGAGACCGCACCCATCCGTTCTGCGACCGCACGGTCGATGCCGAACTCCTCGGCCTCGTGGATGCGGGAATAGAGCAGCGCCGGTGCCGGCGCCACGAACAGCTCATCCCGATGCTCCTCAAGCATGTCGAGCGCTTCCTCGTCGGCGAGGGTGCAGTGGTAGATGCACCGAAAGCCGGCCCGCACGGCCCGCTTCACCGCTTCGGCAGCCTGGGCGTGGCACGCCAACCACATGCCCGCCTCGCGAGCCGCCACGCCCACCGCCTGGGCTTCTGCCTCGGAGTACATCAGCACGTTGGCGCCTCCAGGGCTGAACCCTTCGTCGCTGGACATAAGAAGTTTGATGGTGTCGACTCCGAGATCGGCCATGTCGCGAACGTACTGCTGGAGACCCGGAATGCTGCGGTCGTGGGTTGGATCGTGCCCCTCGGGCACGCCAATGATGCCCTCTTGGCCCTTTTCCATCGCCGAGGCGCGCAGCCGCGGCCCAGGCAGTCGGCCGTCGTCGATGTGGTCGCGCAGAGCCACCTCCATGCGCTCGCCGAGCGACCCGGCTGAATAGGCGCTGGTGAAACCTGCGTCGAGGGTGATTCGTGCGTTCACCGCGGTGGTGAGCATGTGCTCCTCGATCGGGAGTGTCATGGTGTTGATGACCTTCTCGATCGACGACGGCCAGGTGAGATGAGCGTGCCCCTCGACCATGCCGGGCATGAGGGTGCCGCCACGGCCGTCCACCACCATGGCATCGGGGGCGTCGATCTCCTCGCTCCCGACGATTACCCGCTCGATGCGATTGCCCCGGACCAACACAGAACCCGGGAAACGCTCGGCCCCGGTGCCGTCGAAGATCTGCACGTTCTTGAAATGGACGGCGCCACCACCGTGCCGTCCGATCATTGCGCATCTCCCGTGTCGGCTACGAGACCCACTGAGTTGATCCCGGCGATGACACAGATCTCGTCGTCGTCAGACGTTCCCCCGCTGATGCCTATGGATCCGAGGAGCGTTCCTTGGTCGTCGCGGATGAGCGCTCCGCCGGCGACGGGCACGATCCCGTGGGGCAGCAGCTGGCCAATTGAGGTGAAGAACTTCGGAACGGCGTCGGCTCGTCGGGCCAACTCGCGGCCGCCGAAACCCATAGCAAGGCAGCCGTGGGCCTTACCCATGGCGATCTCAACCCGGCCAATGCCAGACCGCTCGTCGCGCTTGACCACCAGTGGATGCCCGCCCGTGTCGAGCACCACAACCGTCATCGGCGGGAAGCCGTGATCGGCCGCCGCGGCCAGCGCGGCGTCGACAATTCGGTCGGCTGCCTCTAGAGAAAGGGTGCTGCTCACACCGGCCCCGGCTTCTCGCTGAACGCCTCGGAAATCCAGTCCGCGATAAGGAGAATAGTAGTCGCCAAATGAAATGACGGGGCCAGTAGTGTCGCAGCGGTGAGCGAACCCTCGGTGCTGGCGAAGTTGGCCAGGCGGGAACCAGATGACCTGGCGTTGGAGGACGACGCCCATCAGGTGACATGGGCTGAGCTGGACCGCCGCACCCACGCCATCGGCCGAGGACTGCTGGCCGCGGGAGCCTCTCCGGGCGATCACGTGGGGCTGGTTTGCTCCAACCGCACGGAGTTCGTGGAGGTCATGCTGGCCTGCTTCCGGGCCGGGCTGAAGATTACCCCGATCAAGACCAACTGGACGGCTTCCGAGATCGCCTACGTGCTGGATGACGCCGGTTCAGCCCTGGTGGCAACCGACTTGCCGGCGGCCCGGGACGCGGCGGGCGACCGCCCGGTTGTGTGGCTTGGCGACGAATTCGACGCCTGGGTGGATGCCCAGGATCCCACGCCGTTCCCAGCGGGGGGCACCGGCTACCGCATTCCCTACACCTCGGGCACCACCGGCCGGCCCAAGGGTGTGGAACGCACCCTGGACTCGGAATCCACCTTCGAGCAGTGGTGGGAGTTTTCTTCAATGGGTGCCCAGGGGCTTGGGCTTCCCCGAGACGGCAAGCACCTCATGGTGGCCCAGTTATTCCACGGCGCTCCCCTGGCCTTCGCCCTGGGAGCCCTGGCCAACGGCGCGCCTATGCGGATCATGGGCCGCTGGGACGCAGAGCGAGCCGTGGAGGTGATCAACGACGGCGTTACCGCAACGATCATGGTACCCACCATGTTCCGCCAGCTCCTGGCCCTGTCTGATGAGCGCCGTGGCAATTTGGACCACTCCCGGCTGGCCACTGTCCTCCACGGCGGCGAACCCTGCCCTGTACCCCTGAAGCAGCGCATGATCGAGTGGTGGGGCCCGATATTCACCGAGTACTACGGGTTCACCGAGGGGGGCATGACCATGTGTAACTCCTCTGAATGGCTGGCCCGCCCCGGCACGGTGGGCACCCCCATCGGAGAGCTGGTCATCCAGATCGTGGACGAAAACGGCGAGGTGCTGGCCCCCGGCGAGCCCGGCACGGTGTACTTCCGCCGACCCGAGGGTCGTTATTTCCGCTACATCAACGCCGACGACAAGACCGACGACGCCTACAACGAAGCCGGGTTCTTCTCGGTGGGCGACATCGGCTATCTGGATGAGGACGGCTATCTGTACCTGTCGGGTCGCAGCTCCGAGGTGATCGTGGCCGCCGGGGTAAACATCTACCCCGCCGAAATCGAAGACGTGATCTTCGCAGTCGACGGAGTGGCCGACGCCTGTGCGGTGGGCGGACCCGACCCCGACCGGGGCGAACAGGTGGTGGTGTATCTGGCCGTGACCGACGGCTTCGCCTCCGACGAGGTGACTGCCGCCATCGACGCCGCCTGCACCGAGCACCTCGCGGGCTACAAGCGCCCCCGCCGCTACATCATCCGCCCCACGGTCGATCGCGACCCCACCGGCAAAGTCCTCCGCACCAAGCTCCGCGATGAGCTGTGGGATGGCCAATAGCCGCCGGACTCCAAGAAAACCTGACCCCTTACGGCTCCCACAGGAGGGTGTCGGCCATGAATTGGCTCCAGGCAAACCAGAAGGCTTGGTGGCCCGTGATCTCGTGGCCGTCGGCGTCGACGGCCCGCACCCCGCCCCCGTCTAAGCGGAGCTCCACGCCGCTCAACTCCACCACCTCGCCGGCTCGAAGTGCGGCAGCGGCAGCCTCCACCGGGAACGCCACGGGGGTGCCGTCATCCAGCACCACACCGAATACTTGATCTTGGACGCCGAGGCGTTCGTCCACGTCGCCCACCGGAAAAATGGGCCCATGATCGTCGCGCCCGCCCAGTGGGTCGAGGGGGTACACCCGGCCGATCCCGCCGCCCCGGGCAACAATCGTGGTATCGGGATGCGCCGCCTTCCAATCGCCCCAGGTGGTGGTGACCACCGTGGCCTGGGGCAGCACAAGCCCCTGTCGGTGCAGCGGACCTGACAGCGCACGCCCGGTGAAAGTGTTGAACACCGACTTGGTGACCAGGTCGTACATCACCTTGTTCGACCGCGACAGCAGCCCTGATGTGCGCAATACGGGCATCTCCACGCCGTCGGGCACGTCGTCGGTGAAGTACGCCTGTGCCGAGCCGCACAGGGTGCAGTACGGCATGCCAATGCGGCGCCCCCCGAGCGAGTCGTTCACCATTTCGTGGATTTCCATGATGTGGCGGGGGTAGGCCCGGGCCTCGTCGCCCACCACCACCGCGAACACGACGCCGTCGTCGGGGTACCAGGAGCCTCCCTCGGCGTCGGTCACACCCGGGTCGTCGAGCGCCGGGATGCAGCCTCGCGGGCACGACCGGGGATCGCCGAATTCCCGGTCGTCAATCAGCACCCCGCCCCAGCTCACCAAGCGCCAGTCGATATCGGCATCGGCGTCCTCGAAGAACGGCTGCCAGCCTGGCTCGATCAGGGTGAACAGCCGGCCCTTGTAGTCGGCGTAACCGTCGAACGCGGGAAGATCCCAGGCGATCAGGTGATCGGTCATCGATTGCCAGGGGCTCCTGATGGCCACCGGATCGTCGGCCAGCGCTGCGCCGGTCAGCGCTTCAAAAGCCGAGACCGACCCGTCGAAGATCTCGCCGGGGCGAACGAACCTCAAGAGGTCGGACAAGATCCAGGCCAGCCGGGCATCGCCCGACTCCGCGAGCCGGGACACCTCGGCACCGTCGAGCCCGCCGGTTCGCAATTTGGACCAGATGAGGTCGAGTTGGTCGGTGGCTGCTGGTGACAGCGGACCAGTGTGCACCAGGGGCGCGGACGGGAACTCGTAGCCCAGGAAGTTCCTCAGCCCCCCGGTGTCGCGCGGGTCCAGCACCACTGCGGCAGTAGGCGAAGGGGGCGGCGTGGCGGAAGCGACGGCTGCTTCGCTGGCGGTCGCTGTGGGTTGAGCGCTGTCCTGGCCAGGGGCGTCTGCTGTGATAGGGGTCGAAGCCGGGTCCCGGTCGGCATTGTCGGCGCCCGCGCACGCCGCGACAAAGGCGACGGCGCCCACCAGCAGCGCGCCCAAACGGACAAGCACACCGCCACACTACGTGGCCCTAGGCCCTGGCCGGGGCAGCCGCCATCAGTGCTTGGACCAACGAGGGCGTGAGAATCAGATCAACGATCCTGGCTTCCGGGGACTGAAGACATCGAAGCTGGGCGTGTACGTCGCGAGCTGCTGGTCGGGGTTTCGATTGACGAGGTTTCGTCCGCACAAAGGGTGCGTGAGACTTCGGACCTCATGCTCAATCTCGAAGAGGGGTTCACCCGAATCGGGGTCGACGATCCATTGAAAGCGATACTCGCACTCTTGGGTGTCCTCGATGATCAGGTTTCGATCGATCAACCCGGCATACGGATTCGAGAAGTCGGACACGTATATGGCGATGTGGTGTCCGTCGTAGTCGGCAATCGGTTCGTCGGTCTCCGTGAAGCACAGAGCCTGATGGGGGCCAGCCCGCACTGTGCAGACGTTGTCGGCCGTTGCGACAGGCGCCCCCATGACCCGGTCGTAGAAGCGCCCGATTCCCGCTGTTGAGCCGCGTGGGACCGAGAACTCGACTCTGCGCATCCCAAGTTGCATCCGCTCTCCCACCGCGGCCTCGAAGCAGCGGATTCGATTTCCCCAGGGCCCCACGACCTCGAGGCTCGTGCTGGCGGACCGAACCTCAAATCGGGTATCAGCCAACCGAGGCGCCATGGCCTCGAGCCGGGCCTGCGTCGCGGCGAGGCTGGGGACCACAATCTCAACCGTTCCCCGAATCACCTGGGGTTCCCCTGCTGGGAGATGGAACTGCTGCTCGCCGAGGTTGATCCACATCAAGTCGGGCCCGAGGTCGATGTATGGATCTCGCGTGAACCCGAGGGCGTGAACGTAGAAGAGGGCGGCCGTCTCGATGTCTGGAACAGTGACGTTCACGTGTTCGAGCATCACGATGTTGCCAACGTCCTGCGAGCTGCGATCGTGGGAGGGGGTGCTCATGCGGTTCTCCTTTGCGCACTGCTTCGCCAGCGCTCACCGAACGTTTCGAAGTAGTGCAGCGAATTCGGATCTTGGAGGGCGCTGGCCGATGCGACCTGAGATGCCGCCGCGCCCAGCAGGATGCGTTTCACAGGGACCTCGAGCTTCTTGCCCGAGATGGTGCGCGGGACGGCGGGCGCGGCCTGAATGTCGTCGGGCACATGGCGCGGCGACAGTTCAGCGCGCAGCCTCGCGCACAAACCCTCGCGGAGCTCGTCGGTCAGTTCCTGCCCCTCGCGCAACACTACAAACGCCAGCAGATCGCCGAGCCCGCCGTCGTCGTCCTCAAGGTGCACCACGAGGGAGTCGTCGATCATGTCGTGTTCCTCGATGACCGCGTAGAAGTCTGCTGTCCCCAGGCGCACGCCGCCGCGGTTGAGGGTGGCGTCAGAGCGACCACTGATGGTGCACGAGCCGTCTTCGAAGATTGTGATCCAATCGCCATGGCACCAGACGCCGTCGAAAGAATCGAAATAGGACGCCCGGTAGCGCCGTCCATCGTCATCGCCCCAGAAGCCCACCGGCATTGAAGGCGCCGGAGCGGTGATGACGAGTTCCCCGTCGGCGCTCCGTCGCGGTTGGCCGTCAGCATCGAACGAATCCACTCGCCAACCGAGCTGACGGCAGGATAAGGCACCCGAGCGCACGGGCAGCACTGGCGCTCCGCCCACAAAGGCACTGCACACATCGGTCCCACCGCTGATGTTCGAGACCGGCATTGCGCCTACGTCCTCAGCGATCCAGCGGAAGCCCGCGTCGGGCAGCGGCGCTCCAGTCGAGCCGATGCCGCGCAAGCGGCGGAGGTCCTGCGTGTAGGCGGGGCGTAGCCCCGCCCCCCGGCACGCCATGATGAAGGGGGCAGAGAACCCAGCGAACGTCACGTCGGTCTGATCGACCACCGACCACAGAGTGTCCAAGCTCGGTGCCGCGGGATCACCGTCGAACATAACGATCGACGCACCGGCAAGCAGCCCTGATATCAGGTAGTTCCACATCATCCAGCCCGTAGTCGAGAACCAGAAGAAGCGATCTCCGGGTCCGAGATCGTGATGCAGGGCGAGCTGTTTGCCGTGTTCGAGCAGGATCCCACCGTGGCCGTGGACGATCTGTTTCGGCCGTCCAGTAGTGCCCGACGAGGAGAGGATGTAGAGAGGATGGGCGAACGGGACCGGCTCGAATCGCATCGTCTCGGTTGTAGCGGCAGTCAGGTCGGACCACGTCAGGGCGTCCCCCGAGATGGTGGCCGCCGGATCGAGATACGGCAGCAACACGGTGCGCCGAACTGATGGCAGGCCCTGTTGGATCTGATCCAAGACACCCCCGATGGATATCTCCTTGGTCCCATAGCGGTAGCCGTCGATGGCGAGAAGCACTTTGGGTTCAATCTGGACCCAGCGGTCGAGAATGCCGCGAACCCCGAACTCGGGCGGGCACGAGGCCCAGATGGCGCCGATTGACGCGGTGGCGAGAAGGGCAACCAGGGCCTCGGGAATGTTGGGCAGCAGGGCGGCTACGCGATCCCCAGGGCCAACTCCGAGGCGTCGCAGGCCGGCCGCTGCTTTGCGGACTTCCTCGCGCAGTTCACCCAAGGCGAGTTTCCGGATCGGGCGGGTCTGGGAGTAACCGACTAAGGCGACGTCTGTATCGCCCAGCCCGTTTCCCCGCAAGAGATGCTCGGCGTAGTTGAGGGTCGCGCCGTCGAACCAGGTTGTGTCGGGCATCGGGTCGGCGCTGATGACCGACTCGGACTCCAGCGGTTCGCCTACTTCCAGATAGTCCCAGACCGAAGCCCAAAAGGCCGCGGGATCTTCAACCGACCACCGCCACAGGGCCTCGTAGTTGCCGCAAGCCGCCGGGTGGTAGCGCTCAGCGAACTGCCCCATGCGGGATGCGGACCACGCGTCTGGCGGCGGCCGCCATACCACGTCGTCGGTCATCGCCGGCGTCTGACTCATGCGTCAAGAGTAGGGAAGGGAACGCCAGTCATTCAGTCCAAGCTGTTGTCGATGAGGACCTTCATCGCCCCGTCGATCCGCCGGTCGGTCACTTCGAGGGCCTTGCCGAAATCGTCGAGCGGGTACCGGTGGGTGATGATCTCTCCGGCCCGAATTCGCCCGTCGGCAATGAAGTCAAGCGTGGCCTGCATCTCACCGGCCACGGCGCGGCTTCCCACCAACTCCAATTCGTCGAGAACGAGCGGAGCCAGTGACAGCGACACATCTTCGATGGGAATCCCCACCGCGGAGCATCGTCCACCTCGGCCGAGCATCGATAGAGACAGCGCAATTGACTCGGGGGTACCCGCCGCGTCCAAGACCACGTCGGCCCCGTGTGGGGCGAGCTCGCGAAAACGATCGAGACCATTTGGCGAGGACGTGTCAAATCCCTCAAATCCGAACTCCTCCACGACACTGAGTCGCGCACCACGGCCCGCGACGACGACTTTGCTAGCGCCCAGTGCTTTGGCCGCATCCGCGGCAAGAATTCCGACTGGCCCCGCACCGACAACCGCTACTGTCTGTCCGGTTTCCACCCCTCCCCGATGGGCGCAATGCAAGCCGATAGATGCCGGGTCAGTCACCGCACCTAGGTCATAGCTCATCGAGTCGGGCAATTTGAACACGCTGCGGATCGAGTGAACGACGAAATCGGCGTAGGCGCCCTGCACCGTATGGCCATAGTGGCTGTGTACCTGCGAGTGCCCGTAGTTCAGGCAGAGGTTGTAGCGACCTTCGATGCACTTCGGGCAGTGCATGCAGCCCGCATGGGACGAACCGGCCACCCGGTCGCCCACGGCCCAGCCAAACTCGTCCGCCGCTGGGCCGAGTTCGATGACCTGGCCCGACCATTCATGGCCCGGAATGAACGGATAGTAGGCGGGCCAGTGGTCGTAATGACCTTGCACCATATGGACGTCGGTGCCGCAGATCCCGATGCGTTCGACTCGACACAGCACTTCGAGAGGGCCGGGCTGCGGATCGGGCACTTCGGTGACCCCGAAGTCGTTGGGTGCGTTTAGGACGAGCGCCTTCATGCGTCCTCCTTCTCAAATGATCGCGACCGGATCGAGCATCGACCCGGTCCCGCCCTCGATCTTCGTTGGGAGGGCAATGAACAGGAATTCGTGGACACCCTCGCGTGCGATCTCCTCAAGGTAGATCGACTCGAAGAGGTAGATGCCTTCCTCGATGAGTAGAAGGGTGTGGACCGGTTGCGGATTGGCGGGCGAGCCAAGGTCCGGGGCTGGCTGGACCTCATAGGTCTCCGTGTCGGTGCCGGTGGCCACGACGCCCGCTTCGAGCAGCCATTTGGCGGCGGAGATGTCGGGACCCGCGGTCCGATGAAGAGCCATGGCCTCCGGGTCAGGCCATTTCGAGAGGTAGCCGGTGCGGATCAAAACGACGTCGCCGCGGCGCACCTCAGTCTCCTGGCGATGGGCGACGGCTTGAAGCTCATCGGCGTAGATCGGTTCACCAGCACCGAGAGCGTCAACGCCGCGAAAGCCCGGCACGTCCAAGAGAACACCTCGAGTCACGAAGTGGGGCAGTTTGCTGGCATCGCCCACTTTGGGGCCGCGGTCGCCTAGGTGCTCGTGGGCGGAGACACCCGCGTACCAGTGGTCGTCGGGTCCGATGGTCATGTGGGCAAGAGCATCAACGTGCGCGCCAGAGTGTGAAGTACCGCTTGTTATCTCCGCCATATAGCCGAGATTTACCTCGTTCACCGGGCCCCACGGCTCCTCTCCGTCGCCGCGCAGCCCCAGCGGTGTCCGATACATCGACACCTCGAACGGTGGGTGCGAAGCAAAGAGCGGCATGCCATGAAATCGCGGCAGCGCTAGCGAGAAGACCCGGCCCCGCTGGGGGATTCGCAATGCGTCGAGCAGTGCGTCATTCGATTGAAACGCCGCAGGCCCGCGCTCTCGGTCGCGGTGAGGGGATTCGTGATCCATTCGTCTTGCCTTATGTGGTTGACGGACACCCGTCGGAACGAGCGGAAGTGGCGCGGAGGGGTCCGCCACGCCGCCCGTTCCGACGGTTAGTGGTCTGCTACCGCAGGGCCATTACCACTCGCAGTTGTTGTCGTCGTCGCACTCCGCTTGCGTCGCGATGGCGTCGATGATCTCCAGCGAGCGAACTGGGTCGAGGATCACGGCGGTTCCCGTGGTTCCGTCGGAGTTGAATGGCGTGTACGCCGATGTCACGTTGTTCACGCCGCCCGCGGTGTAGTCGCCAGAACCGGTCACACCTTCGTAGTCAACGTCCTCGCCAGCTCGGATCAATGCCAGGCAGTCGAGGTACGTGTAGCAAACGGTGCCCGGAGCCGAACCGACCTCCCGCATGGCCGGAGCCCACTCCGACGCATTCAAAGAGCCGGCAGCTTCAACCGCCAGGGCCGTGTGGACCAAGACGTCGTAGGTCGAGAAGTGGTAGAGGTCGGTCGCCGGGCCGAACTCGTCGCCATAGCCGGCAGTGCCGTCCCAAGCGGCCGAGAAGTAATCCCATGCCGGCGTCGTATCGTCAAACGTAAACGCAGCAAAGCCGATGCCCTGCTGGGTGTCGATGACATCGGCGCCCATGGTCTCCACGAACTCCTGCAACACCATGCCGGTCTCGCCGATCCACTCGAGCGACAAGCCCGCTTCGGCGGCCTGCTTGATGATGGTGCCGGCCTCGACCGGGCCAACCTGGAGGATGACTACGTCCGGATTGAGGTCGGCGATGCGCTCAACCTGCGCCCGATACGAAGGCTCCTCGGCAGGGGCGTCAATGCGGTCGAGCACGTCGATTCCGACGCTTTCGGCCGCGGCCTGAGCCGCATTGGCGGCTAGCTGGAAGCCCTCAACCTGGGTCGCAAAGATGACAACCGAACTGGCACCGATCGACTCCGCATACAGGATGCCGGTTGTGCCAAGGGCCTCGTCCAAGCCCTGGGCTCGGAAGATCGGTTCCGCCGCGGTTCCGCCAAGATTGCCCGGAATGGCCCCGCCGTGGACGGAGGGCACGATCGGACTGTCGTTCTCAGCCCAATGCTCAATCATGAAGGGCCGATACGTACGGTACCCGTGGGCGATACTAACGATGACGTCCGCGTCGTGGAGATCCAAGCACGCCCGGGCCGCCTGCGGCTCACCGACCGTACCGAGATCCTCCGACACAAGTCTCCATTCTCTGCCGAGGGGCGGGTCCTCGTTGATCACCTCCTCGATCGGGAACCGCACGTCGGCGGTCAAGGCCGGGCCATACTCGCCGAACTCACCGGTGTAATAGGCAAGTTCGCACACGATCACAGGTTCATCTGACGGCGCCTCAGCCTCGTCAGCGGTATCGCCAGCATCGGCGGTATCGCCAGCGTCAGCGGTATCGCCAGCGTCAGTGGAGGTATCGGGCGCCGACGGCTCGACGGAGCTCGGGGCGTCGTCATCATTTCCACAGGCGCTGGCAATCAGCACAAACCCGAAGATCAGGGCAATGACTTGCATCCACCTCTTGTTGGTCTTCATGGTTGGTCTCCTTTTCTTGTCTGCTCGGGCCCTGGTGGGGCCCAAGCTCTATCCCCCTCGGGAGCTAGATCTGGTATCCCTCTCTTAGTAGGTCGGTGGTGACAGCGTCGGCCGACATCGGCTCTGACCCGACGCCGAGGCTGAGGACCATCACCCGGTCGGCGATGCCGAGGGCTTGGGTTGCGTTCTGCTCTGTCAGCACGATGGACACACCGCGCGTGCGGTGTATTTCGGCCACCTTCTCGAAGAAGAGTTCGAGGTAGAGCGGAGACAGGCCCGCCGTGGGCTCGTCGAGCAGCAACACGGTCGGGTCCTGCATCAGGGCGCGACCGCAAGCCACCATCCTCGACTCCCCACCGCTGAGGTTTCCGGCCCGGAGATGAAGCTTGGTGCGCAGGTCGGGAAACGTCTCGAACACTTCTTCGAGGCGTTCGTCGTGAGGTCTAGTGCCAATCATCCCGCCGACAGTGAGATTCTCAAGTACGGACAAATCTGGGAACACCGAGGCTTCCTGGGGCACATACCCAACTCCGAGGCGGGCTGACTCCGATGCCGCGAGGTGTGTGACGTCGGTTCCGTGATAGGAAATGGAGCCCGAAAAGGCCGGTAGGAGCCCGGCGAGAGTGGTGAGCAGCGTTGTCTTTCCAGCACCGTTCGCACCCAGGACCGCGAAGATCTCGTGGCCAACGGTGAATTCCACGTCGTAGAGCACTGCGACGCTGCCGTATCCGCTTGAGAGACCGCTTACCGCCACAGCCGGCGTTACCGATGCGCCGTCGCTATTGACCACCGCTTGTTCACGCACTTCCGGCCCCCAAGTAGCTCTTGACCACCGTTGGGTTAGCCCGAATGGTAGCGGGGTTGTCCTTGAGGAGAACTTTCCCCTCCGCCATGAAGATCACCTCATCGCACAGATCCCAGATCACATCGAGGTCGTGCTCGACGATCACCACCGACGTTCCCCTGCTGGCCAGCTCTCGAACCGCGGCCTTGACCCGCTCAGTGTGGCCTTCGGAAAGACCGGCAGTCGGCTCGTCCAGCAGAAGAACGGCGGGCTGGAGCAACAGGCAGCGCACGATGTCGAGCAACTTCTTGTCTCCGCCCGAGAGGGCGACGGCTAGCGGATCATCGAACCCGAAGTAGTCGAGCCAGTGTCGGATCTCGTCTTCGTGCCGCTTGCGCACCGTTCGATCCGCCGCTGCGGAGAAGGGGCGCTCATAGCGCGCCTCGGTCACCGCCAGCAGCGCGGAGTCGAGGATGGTGAGGTGTTCGAAGTCGGTGATCACCTGGGTCGACTTGACAACGCCAAGCCCGGCCATCTGGTTGGTGCGAGTGGAGGACAGCAACACATCGCGCTGTCCAGGACGGCTGAGGGTGACCGTCCCCCCGTCCAGGGGGATGGAGTGCATGATGAGGCGCATCAGCGTTGTTTTGCCGGCACCGTTGGGACCAAGAAGTCCCTCTACCGGGACATCCCCGAGTACAAGCTCGTCAATGTCGACCACAACTCGACCCGAAAACGACTTGGTGACGTCGCGAACAAGAATCTGCGGCCGAAGGTCCTCACCAGTCACCGTGGAGCCTCCGCATGAGAGCAGGTCGCCGCATCTGGCCGAGCAGTCCTTGGGGCCGGAATATCAACATGAGAACGATGGCGGCGCCGAACACGGCCTCGCGGGCCACGGGGAGAGCCTGGGTGTTCCACCCGTCTGGAATCGGGATATAGAACTGGATCACGATGTCGAAGAGGGCGACAGTCAGCAAAACGCCGACAACGGCCCCAAACACCCGGGCCGTGCCGCCAAGTATCAACGCCGCCAGCGCAGCCAGAGTCACGCTGACATCAAGGCTGTTGATTTCCAGCGATCGCACCATGACCCCGTGCATCGCACCGAGCAGGCCCATGGCACCAGACGTGACCATCATCATGCGGAGCCTGGCCGCGGTGGCGGATTTTCCAAGACTGCGCGCCAGCGCTTCGTTGGAGCCAACGGCAATCAACAGACGGCCGTGGGGCGTGCGGTAAACCCTCCAGGCGTAGGCAAAGATCAGGGCCACCACTGCTGTTGTAATGAGCAGCCAGGTGAACTCGTGGGTCTTCACCCGACCGAAATCGTAGGGGAAGTCAAGGCCCCCGAGGCCCAGCGCCCCTCCGGTCAAACCCTGTTGGGTCGTCGCAAGGATCACCACGATGGTGGCAAATCCGAGGGTTCCGACCAGTGTTCCGTCGTCGTCGAGATCTGAGATCAACCACCCGACGACCAGGCCAGCCGCCGCGGCCACAATCGTCGCGATCGCCGCACAAACGAGGAACTGGTATACGTCCCCGAATGGCCAATCAACCTTCAGATAGGCAACGCCGAACGCATACAGCCCCACGCCCCAAAAGCCCACGACCCCAAAGTTCGCCACCCGGGTCAAGCCGAGCTGGAGATGCACCAAGAGGCCAAGGCCCATGATCTCAACGACCTTGAAAGCACCGAAAATGAGGAACGCGTCGAGCCAGTCGAGATTCATCGTCAAACCTTCGATGCGTCGGTGAGCCGACGACCACGGAACTTGAGCACACCGAGAAAGGCGACAACGAGGACGAGCTCCGCGTACAGGCTGTTGCCGTATTCCAGTGTGATCCCGGTCAGCGCGACTCCAGTGGCCATGCCGACCACCACGACGCCGAGCAGGCCCCAGATTCCACCGACCAGCACCACCAGCAGGATCAAGAGGAATTCGTCGATGCCGAGGGAAGACTCCACGGAGGCGCCCGCCCCGTAGAACACGCCGGCCAGACCACCGCACACCCCGGCGACGAACCAGATCAAGATGGTCACGCGGAGGGGACGAACTCCGCTCGCCTGCGCCAATCCCTCGTTGCTGGCCAGGGCTCGGATTTGGAGCCCGTAGCTCGTGCGCTTGATGAACTGGTACACAATTGTCGTCAGGGCAGCGACGCTGGCCAGCGCCAGCAACCGGAACGAGGAGACCCCTACCCCGAACACTTCAATCGTGTTCGGAGGCGGGATGTCAAAGGCGCGTCTGCGATAGCCGAATACAAACTGCAACGCGTGTTGCAGGAAGATCGACAACCCGAAAGAGATGACGATCATCTCGAGGGTGCCCACCCGCCGTCCCTTGGCATAGCGGAATATTGCGAGGTACGTGACCACGCTGAGCACGCCGGCGAGCAATCCGGCCGGGAGAAGCACTACGTAGAAACCCAGCCCCCACGAGTTGTTCATCCAGACCGCGAAGTACGCGCCAAGGGTAATGGTCTCGGCGTAGGCGACGTTCAAGAGGCCGGTGAGGCGGTACAACAGGGCGAAGCCGAAGGCGGCGAGCACCAACGGGGCGTTCTCTGTCGCGCCGACCACGAAGGTTGTGGCCCAGAAATCGAATAGAGCCGCGAACACCACAACGACAACGGCGATGACGACGCTGATAGCCCATACCGGCGCCCGCCCGAAGTTGGACCAGCCTTCGCGCTCGACCGGTGGCGCCACCGTCGGGTTAGCCATCTGAAACCGCGTCGCTTTCCGCCGGCGCACCGTGATCGGCTTGGAAGAACATCTTTCGCACGCTGAGCTGATGGGCCCTCGCCCGGCTCGCCGCCAAATCTGGATCGCGCTGGATGAGCGCTTCGAGGATGCCGCTGTGCTGGGCCAGAATCCCACGGAGCGGCACGTTTGGCGACGTGAGCGTGATGAAGGTGCGGGCGAACGGCTCAAGTTGCCCGAACACCCTTTCGGCGGCGCCGTTGCCCGATGCCCGGACGATGATGCGATGGAACCCGGCGTCTGCCTCGGTCATTCCGACGTAGTCACCGGCTTCCAGCCGATCAGACATGAGCCGATGCGCGTTCTGAAGCTCCTCGATGGTCT
>JAJEEH010000169.1 GCA_022821105.1 Acidimicrobiia bacterium | reverse complement strand
ACCTGATCCGGCTTCCCGGCGAGCGGGCCGCCAGCCTGAGGGCCGCGGTGCGCCAGGCATCCGGGGGCGGTGAGGAGCTGGACACCGAGCACGCCCTGCTTCACCGGCTCACCTCGATCACTTCTCTGAACGCCACGGTGGGCGACGACCACAACAGCGAGCTGGTAGACCTCCAGCCCGATGGCGGTCCCGGTCCCGAAGATCTGGCGCTGGTCGCCGATCAGTCGGCCACTCTGGCCGGGCTGCTCAGCGATCTGGACGAAAGGGCCCGGTTCGCAGTGGAAATGCGCTACGGGCTCATTGACGGGGAAAAGCACAGCTACCGGGAGATCGGTGAGGCGCTGGGGCTGACCTCAGAGGCCATCCGACGCATCATCGGCCGATCGCTGGACTCGGTCCGAGCCCGGGCCGAGCTGCTGGACATCGACGCCGCGTAGCCGCCCACTGGTAAATGGTTTTGCCCAATTGCCGGCGACAGGCGACCATTTTGCTATGAGTTCGGCCCCAGTCGAAGCGAGCAGCACGTCTCCGGTCGCCTGGCATCCCGCGTCCTGGCGTGACCGACCAGCAGCCCAGCAGCCGCAATGGCCCGACCAGGGTTCGCTGGATCAGGTGATCAAGACCTTGGGAGAACTGCCCCCGCTGGTGTTCGCCGGAGAGGCCCGCCAGCTCCAGAGCCAGCTGGCGGAGGCCGCCGCGGGCCGGGCCTTCGTCCTCCAAGCCGGAGACTGCGCCGAATCCTTCGACGGTGTGACCGCCGACAGCATCCGCGACAAGCTCAAGGTCATCCTGCAAATGGCGGTGGTGCTGGCGTTCTCAGCCGGAGTGCCCACCGTGAAGATCGGCCGAATCGCCGGCCAGTTCGCCAAGCCCCGATCGTCGTCTACCGAGGTGGTCGACGATGTGGAGCTCCCCTCGTTCCGAGGCCACATGGTCAACGACATCAGCTTCTCCGAGAACTCTCGCGTCGCCGATCCCGAGCGCTTGGTTCGGGCCTACCACCAGTCGGCGTCCACACTCAACCTGCTGCGGGCGTTCACCAAGGGGGGCTACGCCGACCTCCGCCAAGTCCACATGTGGAATCAGGAGTTCATCGCCGCCAGCCCGGAAGGGCGGCGCTACGAAAGCGTGGCCGACGGTATTGACTCCGCCCTGCGGTTCATGGCCGCTTGCGGGGTGTCCACCGATGCGCCAGAGCTGCACCAGGTGGACTTCTACACCAGCCACGAGGCGCTGGTGCTCGACTACGAAGAGGCCCTCACCCGCCAAGACTACATCACCGGCCAGTGGTACGACTGCTCGGCCCACATGCTGTGGATTGGCGAGCGCACCCGCCAACTGGATGGGGCCCACGTCGAGTTCATGCGGGGAATCAAGAATCCGCTGGGCTGCAAGCTGGGGCCAACTGCTGATCCGGCTGAATTGCTTGAACTGTGCGAGATCCTCAATCCCGACCGCATCCCCGGACGGCTCACCCTCATCAGCCGCATGGGCGCAGACAAGGTGTCCGATGTCTTGCCCCCGCTGCTGGCCGCAGTGCGCGACGCCGAACACCCGGTGCTTTGGGAGTGCGACCCCATGCACGGCAACACCTACACCACGGCCGGCGGGCGAAAGACCCGCCACTTCGAGGACGTGATGGCCGAGATCGACCGCTACTTCACCGTCCACGCCGAGGCCGGCACCTGGCCGGGCGGCATCCATGTGGAGATCACCGGCGACGACGTCACTGAGTGCGTCGGCGGTGCTGAGGCCTTGAGCGACGACGACTTGGAGCTCCGCTACGAGACCATGTGCGATCCCCGTCTCAACGGCGCCCAGAGCCTGGAGTTGGCCTTCCGGGTCGCCGAGCGTCTCAGCATCTGATTTTCCTGATCCAGCCCCTTTTCGGATAATTCGGATCAAAACACTCGGGATTTGATTTCAGGTCGCTATCCTGATAAACAACTAATCGGATCAAAGTAGTCCGAATTAGTGGTTGCCTGAATCCCACCACCTGCACCAATTCCAAAGAGAGTCCGATGGTCACGGTCCAAATCGACAACACCGCGGTAATCGATCCGGCCCAGCAGGCCGACATCGACAAGTTCGAGCGGATGCTGGCTCGCTACAAGGCCGGCGAGATCCCCGAAGACGTGATGCGGGTGTTCCGCCTGAACAACGGCATCTACGGCCAGCGCCAGGGCGGTACCAACCAGATGGTGCGGGTCAAGATCCCCGCCGGCATCATCTATCCCGAGCATTTCGAGGCCCTAGCCCACATCGCCCGGACCTATTCCCGGGGCTGGGGCCACATCACCACCCGCCAGAACATCCAATTCCACTATGTGGACATCGACGACGTCCCCGACGTGATGCGGGTTCTGGCCTCGGTTGGGCTCACCACCCGGGAGGCTTGCGGCGACACCGTCCGCAACGTGCAGGGCTGCCACCTGGCCGGTGCCTGCCCCCACGAGGTGCTGGACATCACCGCCTGGGCCCGGGCCACCGCGCTGCACTTCCTGCGCCACCCCTACGCCCAGCGCCTGCCCCGCAAGTTCAAGATCAACTTCTCGGGGTGCGCCACCGACTGCGGCCAGGCCATGTTCAACGACGTGGGCGTGATCGCCGCCACCCGAGAGGTGGATGGCGGGGTGGAGGCCGGGTTCCGCGTGTACGTGGCCGGCGGCCTGGGGGCCAACCCCCACCCGGCGCTGGCCCTGGAGGATTTCACCTCCCGCGAGGATCTGCTCCCCACCATCGAGGCCTGCCTGCGGGTGTTTGACCACGATGGCTATCGGGACAACAAGCTCCGGGCCCGCATGAAGTGGCTGGTGGAGAAGCTGGGCTTCGAGGAGCTCCAGCGCCGCATCTTCCGGGAGCGCAAGTTTTTGCTGGCCTCCTCCAGCTGGCCCGGCGGGATCCCCGATTTGGTGAGGGTCCACGGCGACGCACCCGCCGGCCGCCATGCCGATGTCGAGGTTACGCCGGTGGGCCAAGGTGTGTCGGTTTCCATCGGGGGCCGGGCGCCCTACGAGCGGTGGGAGCAGGCCAACGTGGTGCGAGGGGCCGCCAAGGGCACGGTCTCGGCTTATGCCTGGGCCCGTCTGGGCGACATCACCGCCGACCAGTTCGACGCCCTGGCCGACATCCAGCGGGAGCTGGGCGCGGAGGGCCGGGTGACCAACCGCCAGAACATCGTCTTCCGGGATCTGAGCGAGCACCAATTGCCCCGGCTGTTCGAGGCCTTGTCGGATATCGGCATGGCCGAGCCCGGCGCGGAGCTGTTGCGCGATGTGGTGGCCTGCCCCGGCGCCGACACCTGCAACCTGGCCGTGACCCAGTCTCGGGGACTGGCCGACGCAATCGGCGAACTCCTGGATCAAGAAGGACTGGCCGAGGTGGGCGGCCTGCGAATCAACATCTCGGGCTGCACCAACTCGTGCGGCCAGCACCACGCCTCCGACATCGGCTTCTTCGGCGCCGAGCGCCGCGCCCACGGACGGTCGGCACCGGGCTATCAGATGCTCCTCGGCGGCTATGTGGGCGACTCCCAGATCCACTTCGGCACCAAGGCGCTGCGCCTGCCCGCTCGCAACGCCCCCGAGGCGGTGGTGAGGGTGGTGCGCCAGTTCACCGCTGAGCGGGAGGCTGGCGAAGAGTTCCGCCACTGGCTGGAGCGCAAGGGCGGATCACGAGAGGTGGGCAAGACGCTGGCCGACCTGGACGAGTTCCCCACCCCTGAAGTCGGCCCCGACTACTACGTCGATTACGACGAGACCGGCCCCTATGAAGCCGTGATCGGCGACTCTGAATGCGCAACCTGAGCCGCTCCGCAACTCTCATCCTGATCGGCGACTCTGAATGCGCAACCTGACCGTACCGTCGTTCACCGACGAAGAGCTGGCCGCTCTCAACGAGGAGTTCGAGGACCTCCCCGCGGAGAAGGTGATCCAATGGGGGGTGGACAACTTCTCTCCACACTTGGCGCTGGCCGCGTCGATGACCGATGCCGTGCTGATCGATCTGGCCGTGAAAGTGGACCCGGCTATCGAGGTGGTGTTCATCGACACCGGTTTCCACTTCCCCGAGACATTGGAGACGGTCGAGCGGGTGCGGCGCCACTACGGGCTGAACCTGCGACTGATGACCGTGGCCCGCCATGATCCCGATCTCTGGAACATGGACCCGGAAAACTGCTGTTCAGCGGTCAAGGCCGGCCAACTCGACCGGGCGCTAGCCGGCAAGGCGGCGTGGATGAGCGGGCTGCGCCGGGTGGAGGCCGTCACCCGGGCATCGGCCCCAATCGTGGTGCGCGACCTGCGGGGCCTGGTGAAGCTGAACCCCATCGCCACTTGGACCGACGCGCAGGTGGACGACTACATGGCCGAGCACCGGGTTCCTTTCAACCCCCTGTTGGAGCGGGGCTACCCCTCCATCGGGTGTATGCCCTGCACCAAGCCGGTAGCCCCCGGCAACGACCCCCGCTCCGGGCGCTGGGCCGGCACCGACAAGACCGAGTGCGGCCTGCACGACTAGGCGCTTTCAGCCTGTCGGTTGAAGTCATCCCCATGGCTGCCACCGCGTAGGGTGGCCGCCATGTCTGCATTGGATATGTCGCCGACTACCGGGGTCGTGGTCACTGGTGGGGGGTCCGGAATAGGACGGGCTTGTGCCCGCGCCCTTGCCGAGGTCGGGCGACCAGTGTCGCTGTGGGACCTCAACAGCGAGGGGGCGGCCGAAGCAGCGACTTCCATCGCCGCCGACTGCGGGGTGGCAACCCACTCAGTGGGCTTGGACGTTACCGACAGCGCGGCGGTGGCCGACGCGGTGGCCGACGCTCGGGACGCGCTGGGAAGCATCGGAGGCTTGGTCCATGCTGCGGGGATCGTGACCTCCATGGACATCGACCGTCTCACCGAGAAGATCTGGGATGCAGTGCTGGGGGTGAACCTGCGGGCGGAGGTGTTCGTGGCCAAAGCGCTGCTGGGCGACCTGCGCAGCCATGAGGGGTCGGCCATTGTGGGAATCGGCTCCATCATGTCGGTGGTGGGCAGCGCGACAATTCCGTCGTACACCGCTTCCAAGCACGGCGTGGTGGGTGTTACCAAGTCGCTGGCCAACTACCTCGGTCCCGACGGCATCCGGGTGAACGCGGTGTGCCCCGGCTACATCGAAACCCCGATGACGGCCCAGATGATGGCCGACGCCCCGAGCAAGGCCGCCTGCGTTGAAAAGTCCCCGCTGGGCCGAGTGGGCGCCCCCGAAGACATCGCCAAGGCGGTCCGCTTCCTGATGTCCGATGAGGCCGGCTTCGTCACCGGCACCACCCTCATCGTCGACGG
>JAJEEH010000194.1 GCA_022821105.1 Acidimicrobiia bacterium | reverse complement strand
GTGGAGGCGCATGAAGCTCTACGTCCTCACCGGCCGGCCCACCGAGACCGACGTGGACACCCTGGCCATCGGGGAGTTGGCCCGCAACTGTGTGGAGCTGGGCCGGGCCCACACCAAGAACCCGTCGGTCACGGTGTCGCTGGGCGGATTCGTGCCCAAGCCCTTCACGCCCTTCCAGTGGTTCGGCCAGAACACCGTGTCGGAGCTTCAGCGCAAGGTCTTTTTGCTGCGCGACGACATCAAGCGGAACCGGGGCGTTCAGATGAAGTGGCACGATCCCAAGGCCAGCTTGGTGGAGGGCATTGCCAGCCGGGGCGACCGCCGCATTGGCCGGGTGATCGAGGAGGTGTGGCGCCAGGGGGGCACCTTCCAGGAGTGGTCGGAGCACTTCGACTACGACCGCTGGACCCAGGCCATGGCCAAGCACGGTCTGTCGGTGGACTGGTATGTGCACCGGCACCGCACCGAGGACGAGGTTCTGCCCTGGGACCACATTTCGGCCGGCCTGCACAAGGACTTCTTGTGGCAGGACTGGAGGGACGCTCTCAACGAGGTGGGTCTGGAGGACTGCCGCTGGACCCCGTGCTATGACTGCGGGGCCTGCACCGGCTACAGCATCGAGCACATCGTGGCCTCCGCCACGCCGCCGGCCGGGGGCAGCCAGGGCACCGGCCAGGTGCCCACCGGCTACCAGCCGTCTGAAGAGGTGTCGGTGCAGCTCTCGGGAATCGGCGCGAGGAGTTCGACGTGACGCTGGGCGGCTGCCGGGCTGTGCGGGAGGCCGTGCAGTGAACCCGAACCAGGCGCCGCGCACCCGCATAAGGCTGCGGTACGGCAAATCGGGGCGAATCCGCTTCACCAGCCACCGGGACGTGGCCCGCATCTGGGAGCGCTCGCTGCGGCGGACAGGGTTGCCGGTGGCCCAGACCGAGGGATTCTCGCCCCGGGCCAAGCTGCACTTCGGCCTGGCCTTGGCCACCGGCTATGAGTCGGACGCCGAGTATCTGGATGTCGACTTCAAGTGTGGCGAGATGGCGGTCGAAGAGGTGCTGAAGTCCCTGGTCGAAGTGCTGCCCGAAGGAATCGAGGCCACCGGGGGGGCGGTTCTGGCCCCGGGGGCTATGTCGTTGCAGCAGGCGGTCACCATCTGCGATTGGGACATCGAGCTGTTGGATGTGGCCGCTGACGATCTCGCCCAATGGGTAGATCAGGTGCTTGGGGCGGCTACGCTTATGGTTACGCGAGAACGCAAAGGCCAAAAGATCACCGACGATCTGGCCCCACAGGTGCGAGCCCTGGAGGTCGGTGAGCCGACGAGCCGGGGGGTTCGCCTCCTGGCCACTCTGGGCACCCAGCCGCGGGCAGCACGCCCGTCGGAGCTATTGGCCGCTCAAGAACCGGTGCATCGCCCGGTGCTGATTCGGCGCACTCGTCAATGGATTGAGCAGGACGGCGCCCGCTTGGAGCCGCTAATGGTCGGCGCAGCCCCTGTTCAGCACACCCTGGTTGGTGTGCAATGAGAAAGGACTACACAAATGACCGAAAATCGCCCAAAAATTGGCGATACCCGACCCGCGCCCCCGCCCTCTGACAACCGCCCCAAGATCGGGGACTCCCGACCCGCGCCGAGCGGGAACGGATCGGGCTCATCGGGAGGCTCTGGGGGCTCTGGCTCAGGGGGATCTGGCTCGGGTTCCGGCTCGGGCCGCAAGCGGCGGCGCCGCCGGGGAGGAAGGGGCCGCGGCGGCGGAAGCCGCCCAGTCCAGCCGGTAGAGCACAAGGTTTCGGACGGCCCGGTAGAGCTCGACGAGAAGACGCTGGAGCGCCGTCGGGGTCGTCGTCGCAAGGGCCGCCCGGTGGGCCGCTACATGATGCTGGTGCAAGTGCGCCCCGAAGCCACCCAGATAGCGGTTCTGGAGGGCCGGGCCCTGATTGAGCACTACGTCTCCCGCCCGGCCGATGACGTGGGCGAGATCCACGGCAACATCTACCTGGGCCGGGTGCAGAACGTGCTGCCCGGCATGGAGGCCGCCTTCGTGGACATCGGCACCCCCAAGAATGCGGTGCTGTACCGGGGCGATGTGGTGTTCGACCCCGACGACGTGGAGACCTCTGACGGCTCGCCCCGCATCGAGAACCTGTTGGAGGCCCGCCAGACCATCATGTGCCAGGTCGCCAAGAATCCCATCGCCCACAAGGGTGCCCGGCTGACCCAGGAGGTGTCGTTGCCGGGACGGTTCGTGGTGCTGGTGCCCAACTCCAAGACCTACGGCATCTCCAAGCGGCTCCCCGACAAAGAGCGCAAGCGGCTCCGCAAGGTGTTCGACCGGTGCAAGCCGGAGGAGCACGGGATCATCGTTCGCACCGCGGCCGAGAAAATCACCGCCGAGGAGCTGGAGCGCGATGTGAAGCGGCTGGTCTCGCAATGGGAGGAGATCGAGGCCCTGACCAAGAAGGCGAAGGTGCCCGGGCTGCTGTACAGGGAGCCCGAGATGGCGGTTCGGGTCATCCGGGAAGAGTTCAACCAGGACTTCCGCTCCGTCCACATCGACGATCGCCGCTTGTTCGACGGGGTACACGACTACGTGTCCAGCGTGGCCCCCGAACTGGTGGAGCGGCTGGAGTTCTACGATGCCGAGACCGAGCATCTGAGCCTGCTGGAGCGCCACCACGTGCACGAGCAGTTCCTAAAGGCTCTGGACAAGAAGGTGTGGCTGCCCGGCGGGGGTTCGCTGATCATCGAGAGCACCGAGGCGCTGACCGTTATCGACGTGAACACCGGCAAGAACGTGGGCGACTCCAGCCTGGAGGAGACCGTGTTCCGCAACAACCTGGAGGCAGCCCAGGAGATTCCCCGACAGCTCCGGCTGCGCGACATCGGCGGGATCATCGTTATCGACTTCGTGGACATGGAGAAGCGGGGCAACCGGGAAGAGGTAATGAAGGTCTTCCGGGAGTCGCTGGCCTGGGACAAGACCCGTACCCAGGTGCTGGACATTTCCGACTTGGGCCTGGTGGAGATGACCCGCAAGCGCATCGGCGAGGGCCTGCTGGAGTCGTGCTCAACGGTCTGCCCGACCTGCGATGGGCGGGGTCTAGAACTGGACAAGACCCTCACTTCCAGAAAATAGCTGTTTGGCTGGGCCATAACAGTTGGGGTTGGCGTCAGATGGTTCGTCTAGAATTGTCCGTCGGACCTGCCGGCAAATAGTGAGCGAGGCGCAAGCAGGTGTATGCCGTCATCCGCACAGGCGGAAAGCAGTACAAAGTAGAAGAGGGCCAAGTCCTCGACGTCGAATTGCTGGGCGATCCCGGAGCCGAAGTGGAGCTGACTCCGCTGCTGCTGGTGGACGGCGACTCGGTGACCGCCGCTCCCGACGCGCTCGGCAAAGCCAAGGTCACCGCCACGGTGGTGGACTCGGTCAAAGACCGCAAGATCAACGGCTTCACCTACAAGAACAAGAGCAACCAGCGTCGGCGGTGGGGCCACCGCCAGCGCAAGTCCCGCATCCAGATCACGGCCATCAAGGCGTAGAGGAGCGAACGATGTCCAAGACCAAAGGCGGCGGCTCAACCCGCAACGGCCGCGATTCCAACCCCAAGCGCCTCGGGGTCAAGGTGTTCGACGGCACTGAGGTGACCGCGGGCTCGATCATCGTGCGCCAGCGGGGAACCCGCATCCATCCCGGTGAGAACGTCAGGCGAGGCCGCGACGACACTTTGTTCGCCACCGCCGACGGCCGGGTCAAGTTCGGCCATCGGCGCCGCCGCAAGCTCGTCGACGTCATCACCGATTGACTGGCTGGCTGGGATGCGATGTCCCAGTTCGTAGACGAGTGCGGCCTGAACGTGCGGGGCGGCGACGGCGGCGCGGGATGCGTCTCGTTTCGCCGTGAGGCCCATGTGGCCAAAGGCGGTCCCGACGGCGGCGACGGCGGCAGCGGCGGCGATGTCTGGCTGGTGGCCGACCACAATGTGGCCTCTCTGATCGCGTTCAAAGACCATCCCCACCGACGGGCGGGAAACGGAACCCACGGCCAGGGCAAGCGCCGACACGGCGCATCGGGCAACGATGCGATTGTGCACGTACCGATGGGAACCGCCATCAAGGCCCAGAGCGGCGAGTTGCTGGCCGACCTCGCGGCCGACGGAGAGCGCTGGCTGGCCGCCGCGGGAGGGCAGGGAGGCCACGGCAACACCCGCTTCTCCACCCGCCAAAACCGGGCCCCGTCGTTCGCCGAGCAGGGGGAGGCGGGGGAGCAGCGCTGGCTGAGGCTGGAGTTGAAGCTCCTGGCCGACGTGGCGCTCATCGGATTTCCCAACGCGGGCAAGAGCACGCTGATCTCCCGCATTTCCGCGGCCCGCCCCAAGATCGCCGACTACCCGTTCACCACCCTCGAGCCCAATCTGGGAGTTGTCCGCACTGACGACGACTTCGAGATGGTAGTGGCTGATATTCCCGGCCTCATCGCCGGGGCCAGCGACGGCCGCGGCCTCGGCCACCGCTTCCTGCGCCACACCGAGCGCGCCCGGGTTCTGGTGGTCATGGTCGACTTGGCATCGATGGAGGAGATCTCGCCATCCGAGCAGCAGAGGGTGCTGTTGGACGAGCTAGGGGCCTACCGCCCTGAGCTTTTGGATCGCCCCCGGATATTGGCGGCCTCCAAAGCCGACGTCGCCCTTTCAGCTCCTCCTCCGGGGGCATTGCGCATCTCCGCGGTGACTGGCGAGGGCTTGCCCGATCTGATCCGGGCCATGGCCGACGCGGTGGGGGAGGCTCGAGCCGAAGACAGCCTGGCCCGCGTCGCGGGGCGCTCCGACGACGTGGTCATTCACCGGCCGGTTCCCGAGGGGTTCACCGTGGAGCGGGCTGATGACGGGGCCTACGTGGTGGTGGGGCGCGCGGCCGAGCGCACGGTGGCGCTGTCTGATCTCGATGCCCCCGGCGCGTGGGACTTTGCCCGCCGCCGGCTTCAGCGGCTGGGGGTGGACCGGGCGTTGGCCCGGGCCGGGATCAAGTCGGGCGATACCGCCAGGATCGGTGCATTCGAGTTCGAATATCACGATGACGACGACTACCTCAATGAGGAGGTGTCGCCGTGATCGTCGTATTGAAGATTGGCACTTCGTCGATTACCGAGGCCGACGGCACCATCAAGGCCGGGGCGGTGGCCAAGCTGAGCGGCGAGGTGGCCGCCGCGGTGGCCGACGGTCACCAGGCGGTGGTGGTCAGCTCCGGTGCGATCGGCGCCGGACTGCCAGTGCTCGGTTTCGACCAGGGCCGTCCCCGAGACCCGGTCACCCTCCAAGCCCTTTCCGCGGTCGGCCAGAGCCGGCTGATGGCCCTATATCAGGAGCGTTTGGACAGCTACGGCCTGATCTGCGGTCAAGTGCTGCTGGCCCCCAGGGATTTTCTGGAGCGCACCCAATACCTGCACGCCCAGCGCACCCTCAACCGGCTGCTGAAGCTGGGCGTGGTTCCCATCGTCAACGAGAACGACGCAGTAGCCGACGATGCCATCCGCTGGGGGGACAATGACCGCATCGCGGCGCTGGTGGCCCACATGGTGGGGGCCGAGCTTCTCGTGCTTTTGACCGACACCGAGGGGGTCCACACCGCCGATCCCCGCGCCGACATCGAAGCCAAAATCATCGAGGAGATCACGGACCTGAGCCTGCTGGAAGAACTGGCCGCCGCCGCGGGCGGAGCGGGCACCGACCGGGGCAGCGGGGGCATGGCCTCGAAGCTCTCCGCGGCCCGGATCGCCAGCTTGTCGGGGGTCCGGACCGTGATCGGGGCTGCTCATCGCGACCAGGTGGTGGCTGATGCGCTAGCCCGCCTGCCGGGTGTCGGAACGACCGTGGCGGCCCAGCCCCAGCGGTTGAGCGCCCGCAAGCTGTGGATCGGATTCGCCATGGTCCCCGTCGGCACGGTGCAGGTGGATGCCGGTGCCCGCCGTGCGATGGTGGAGCGGGGGGCGTCGCTCTTGGCCATCGGCATCACCGGCTTCGAAGGCGAGTTCCAACCCGGCGATGCGGTCGACGTGCAGGGGCCCGACGATCAGATCTTCGCCCGGGGATTGGTAGAGGTCTCCTCAGACGACATGGACTCGGTTTTAGGCCGGCGCTCCGACGCCCTGCCCGCCGGCGCGCCCGACGAGGTCATTCACCGCGATTCTCTGACCGTGCTGCCCTAGCGATCCGCTCGAGGTCATTCACCGCGATTCTTTGACCGTGCTGCCCTAGCGATCCGCTCGAAGCCCGCCTCCATCAGCCCTGCGGCCTCTTCGGCGGCTGCCACCCCCGAGCCCCGGCCGAGGATCACATAAACGCCCCCAGTCACCAGCAACGCCACCGGGGCGGCCACCAGCAGCGGCAAGGGCTCCAGCCCCCAGGCCAGCACGCCGCCCAGCACCGCGGCCGACAGGGCGGCCACCGCCAGGCGTCCCGTCGGACCCCGCACCGCCTTGCGGCGGCGCAGCAGGAACCGGACGCGGTGGCGCAGGATGCCGTATTCCAACCAGGCGGCCACCGTGCTGCCCAGGGCCAGGCCCACCGCCCCCAAGCGCACCACGTCGTCGGCCCGCTCGGCATCCGACAGGGGCGACAGCACCCTAAAGTCGCCGAGGCGCTCCACGCTGCCGTTGACCACCGCGTAGGAGTCGAAGCTGAACATGAGCACCACCCCGACTGCGGCGGCCACTAACACCCTCACTACCGCCACCCGGGCGGGGCCCTTGGCGTCACCGGCGGCGAAGCAGGCGTTTTGCAGCAGGCGGGACGAGGCGGAGGCCACCAGCCCCAAGGAGTAGGCCGCCAGGATCCACCACACCTGCACGGTTTGGTCGCCGTTGAACTGTCCCCGCTCCAGCAGCGCGCCGGTGATCAGCCCGCCCAAAGTGATGAACGCCACCGCCGAATACAGAACGTAGAACCCGATCCGGTCGAGCCCGGCTTGGAGCCGTCGCACCAGGGCTTCGGGGTCTCCCTGCTCCCGGGCCATCTCCGGCAGATCGCTGGCCGCCACGCTCATGGCGAACAGGCTGATGGGCAGAAAGTAGATCACCTGGGCGAACCCCAACGCGGCGATGGCCCCGCCGGCCAGCAGCCCGGCCAGGATCAAGTCCACATAGGCCGACACCTGCACCACCCCCCGGCCGATGAATGCGGGCCCGAACCGGTTGAGCACCGTGCGCACATCGGGGCGCCGCCAGTTCAAGCTGAGCCGAAGCGACGGCATGAGCCGCAGCACCAGCGGTACCTGCACCAGGAATTGGAGGGCCCCGCCCACCACAACCCCCCAGGCGGCCATCTTGGCCACGTCGGAGGCCCGTGTGGCCGGGTCCACGTCGTGCCACACCAGCCAGGCCCCCACCATGAACGCCACCTGGGCGGCGTTCCAGATCACCGGGGCGGCAAAGGACAAGAAGAACCGGCGGTGGGCGCTCAACACCCCCAGGGTCCACGCGGCCAGCACGATGAAACCGATCCCGGCGAACATGACCCGCACCAGCTCGACGGTCAGATCGGCGGTGTCGTCGGACAGCCGCCACAACAACAGCGACACCACCGGCTCGGCCAGCATCCACCCGGCCAGCACCAGCAGACCGGTGACCACCGCCAGCAGCCCGAACACCGCACCGGCCAGCCGACCGGCATCCTTGCGCCGCCCCTGCTCCACCAGTTGTGAGTAGACGGGGATGAAGGAGGCCGACAGCACCCCCTCGCCCAGCAGGTTTTGCAAGAGGCGGGGGATGGTCAAAGCGGCCCGATAGGCGTCGCCGATGCGGCCCGCACCTATGAATGCGGCCACCGCCACCTCCCGGCCGATGCCGGAGACGCGGGACAAGAAAATCCCCGCGCCCACCAATACTGCTCCCTTGCCGCTGGGGCGCGGGGAGTCGTCGGGGCCGTCGAGTTGCTGGTCAACCGGTGGAATGCCAAAACACGCTACCGGAGCCGGTGGTTCCACTTTGGGCAGCCCAATCCCCCGCACTCTGAAGAAAGGGCTTCTAGGAGCCGAACCCCCTTCGGGTACGCTCGCGCGGTGAGCGCAGAAACCTCAATGGCCGAACTGGCCGACCGGGCCAAGGCCGCGGCCCGAGTTCTGGCCACCGCCGACACCGAGACCAAGAACCACGCCCTCCTGCTGGCCGCCGACCAGCTGGAGCAGGCTCGGGACGACCTGTTGGAGGCCAACCGGGCCGATGTGGACGCCGCTGCCGCGTCGGGCATGAGCGCCACCCTGGTGGATCGGCTCCGGCTGACCGACTCCCGGTTGGAGGGAATGGCCGGGGGTTTGCGCAAGGTGGCCGGGCTGGCCGACCCGGTGGGGGAGATCGTGAGCGGCTGGGTGGTGCCCGCCGGCCTGCGGATCAGCCAGGTCCGGGTGCCGCTGGGAGTGGTGGCCATCGTCTATGAGAGCCGCCCCAACGTGACCAGCGATGCCGCCGGATTGTGCCTCAAGTCGGGCAACGCCGCCTTCTTGCGGGGTTCGTCGAGCGCCCTGGGGTCCAACCTGGCCATTGCCGGGGTGATGCGGGACGCCTACGAGAAGGCCGGACTGCCCGGCGATTCCCTGGTGCTGGTGTCCGACCCCAGCCATGAGGCGGCCGCCGAGTTCATGCAACTGCGAGACACGATCGACTGTCTCATCCCCCGGGGCGGGCCCGGGCTGATTAACTCCATTTTGGAGAACGCCACTGTTCCCTACGTGATAGACGGCGACGGCAACTGCCATGTGTACGTCGACGCCTCGGCCGACTTGGAAATGGCCCGGCGCATTGTGGTGAACGCCAAGACCCAGCGCCCTTCGGTGTGCAATGCGGCCGAGTCCCTGGTGGTGCACCGGGCGGTGGCCGCCGATCTGCTGCCCCCGCTGGCCGACGACCTGGCCGGCGTGGAGTTGGTCGGCGACGAGGCCGCCCGATCCATCTTGGGACCGGATCGCATCGGCGAGGCCACCGAGGCCGACTACTTCACCGAATTCTTGGATCTGAAGCTGTCGGTGAGGGTGGTGGACAGCCTGGACGAGGCCATCGCCCATGTGAACGAAACCGGCAGCGGCCACAGCGAGGCCATCATCACCGCTGATCTGGAGGCCGCCGACCGGTTCTGCACCGAGGTGGACGCCGCCGCGGTACTGGTCAACGCGTCCACAAGGTTCGTGGACGGCGAGGAGTTCGGCTTCGGCGCGGAGATCGGCATCAGCACCCAGAAGCTGCACGCCCGGGGCCCGATGGGTCTGCGCCAGCTGACCACCACCAAGTACGTGGTCCGGGGCGAGGGCCAGGTTCGGGGCTAGGCCCATACTGATTTCGGGGCTAGAACGAGCGAGACGTAGCCTTCAGCCATGAGTTTCTCCTTCGCTGACGTCGACTCGGTGCGCAAGGGTCTGAGCGATGTGCAGTATCTGGCCGATGAGGGCATCGCCGGAGTGGTTTATCTAGCTGAGCGCTTGCAGAAGCCGGTGCTGGTGGAGGGTCCAGCGGGTACGGGCAAGACCCAGCTGGCCAAGAGCGTGGCCGAAGCCACCGGCGCCCGGCTCATCCGCCTCCAGTGCTACGAGGGCCTCGACGAGTCCAAAGCGCTGTATGAGTGGAACTACAAGAAGCAGCTCCTGCGCATCCAGGCCGAGCGCCAGGGAGAGGATCCCGAGGGCGACGGCATGTGGCAGCAGATCGAGGATGACCTGTTCTCCGAGGAGTTCCTGCTAACCCGCCCGCTGCTGGAGGCCATCCGTGCCGCCGAGCCGGTGGTACTGCTCATCGACGAGGTCGACCGGGTGGAGATCGAGACCGAGGCGCTGTTGCTGGAGATCCTGTCCGACTACCAGGTGTCCATCCCCGAGCTGGGCACGGTGGCCGCCAGCCAGATCCCGCTGGTGTTCCTCACCTCCAACAACACCCGGGAACTGTCGGAGGCCCTCAAGCGGCGGTGCCTGTTCCTGCACATCGACTATCCCGATCTCGACCGGGAGAAGGAGATCGTGCTGGCCAAGGTGCCCGGCGTGGGCGAGAGCCTGGCCGACCAGGTGGCCCGCATCGTGCGCTCGGTTCGCCAGATCGAGCTGAAGAAGGCCCCCTCGGTGTCCGAGACCCTCGACTGGGCTCGCACCCTGGTACTGCTGGGAGTGGAGCACATCGACGCCGACACCGCGGCCGAGACGGTGAACATCCTGCTCAAGTACCGCAGCGACATCGAGAAGGCGCTCAAGGAGTTCGCCTCCTCCGACGAGGACTTTGCTGCCCCGGTCGCAGCCTCGTGATCCCCCTCGTCCAACGCAAGATCGCACCTACCTCTCGCCACCCCTCGACGACTCTGCGCTGAGCCTGCCATGAAGGTCGAACCCGCCACCTCGCCGCTCTTGGCGCTTCTGGCCGGCTTCATCTCCGAGCTGCGGGCCGCCGGTTTGCCGGTGAGCCTCACCGAGAATCTGGATGCCATGGAGGCCATCCAGCACATCCCCATTGAGGACCGGGATGCGTTCAAGTACGCCCTGGCCGCCACCCTGGTGAAGAACCACGCCCACTGGCGGGCCTTTGAGACGGTGTTCGAGGTGTACTTCTCGCTGCGGGGGGCCGAGTACGACCTGGTCGACGGCGAGTGGCCCGAGGGCATGGACCTGTCCGACTTCGTCGACGGCCTGGACGGCCAGCAGCGCCGCCAAGGCGGGGGTGGCGGCGAGGCCATGTCGGCCGAGCAGCTGGCCGAGATGCTGTTCCAAGCGCTGATGCGGGGTGACGACGCCCTCATGCGGGCCATCGCCCGCCAGGCAGTGCAGCGCTACGCCGGCATGGAACCCGGCCGGCCGGTAGGAGGCACCTACTACCTATACCGCACGCTGCGGAACCTCGACCTCGACGGGGTTCTGGAGCGCTTGATGGACCAGGCCCGCCAGGATGCACCCGGTGATCTCACCCCGCTCGAGGAGCGGCTGGAGCGTGACGAGTTCGAGGCCCGTGTAGACCAGCTCCGCAAGGAGGTGGAGGCCGAGATCCGCCGCCGGCTGGTGGCCGATCGGGGAGTGGAGGCCATGGCTAAGACGCTCCGCAAGCCCCTGCCCGAAGATGTGGACTTCATGCACGCCAGCCGAGAGGAGATGATGGCCCTGCGCCGGGCCATCTACCCGCTCACCCGCAAGCTGGCCGTGCGGCTGGCCCGCAAACGGCGCCACGGCCGCAAGGGCCCGCTGGATTTCCGCAACACCATGCGCCACTCGCTTTCCTATGGGGGAGTGCCCGCCGAGCCCAAGTTCCGCTATCCCCGCCCGGCCAAGCCCGAGATCATGGTGGTGGCCGACGTGAGCGGGTCGGTGGCCGCCTTCGCCCGGTTCACCCTGCATCTGGTGTACGCCATCAGCAACCAGTTCTCCAAGGTGCGCTCATTCGTGTTCATCGACGGCCTCGACGAGGTGACCAGCTTCTTTGAGGGTGTGGACGACATCGGCGAGGCCGTCCACCGGGTGAACGCCGAGGCCGACGTGGTGTGGGTAGACGGCCACTCCGACTACGGCCACGCCTTCGAGGTGTTCTGGGAGCGCTACGGGAAAGACGTCGGGCCCAAGACCACGGTGATGATCCTGGGCGACGCCCGCAACAACTACCACGCCTCCCAGGCCTGGATCCTCAAAGAGATCGAGCACCGGGCCCGCAAGGTCTTCTGGCTAAACCCCGAACCCGGCGCCTACTGGGACACCGGCGACTCCATAGTCTCCGAATACGGCGTCCACTGCGACGGAGTCTTCGAAGTCCGCAACCTCCGCCAACTAGAAGGCTTCGTAGAGAACCTGGTGTAGGGAGACAGGGTAAGAAAGTGAAGGCGGTGCCGCCGCTTGTCGCCGCAGCTGAGATGAGGGCTGCCGAACACGACTTCGGTCACTCGTGCCAACAGGGCGTGGGGGAACTGCTTTCATTCCTGGCTACAACTACTCCGCCCGGCGGTCGCATTCTTGAACTCGGGACGGGGTTTGGTGTGGGTCTGGCGTGGATCCTTACTGGGCTCGGCTCACGGGTCGACGTCGAAGTCGTGACCATAGAGCGGGATAGCGAGCGGGTCGCGTCGCTTGCTGAAGTCGACCTCCCTGCCCATGCATCAATAGTTGAGGGCGACATTGAGACTTTGCTTCCAACCCTGGGGCAGTTCGATCTGATCTTCGCCGATGCTGAGGCGGGAAAGTGGACCGGCCTTGAACTCACAATTTCAGCCCTTGCACCACGGGCTCTGCTTCTTGTCGACGACATGGACATCTCGCACCATGACTCTTCACACGATCGCTCAACAGTTGAGGTCGTCCGCAAGGCGCTGATGACTGACCCTCGCCTGACCGCAGTCGAGTTGAACGCATCGTCCGGCATGATTCTTGCGTCGCGCCGCGCTGAGGTGCCCTAGAGACTCCCCGATTCGGTTCTGGCTAAGACATCAATTGACAGTGTCGGAATCAAGAACCACTGAGTCTCGGTCGGCTGCAGCATATTTCCATGCTTCTAGCACCGGGCCTATGTGATCGGGAAACGCCAAAGCCTCTGGCAGCTCCCAACTCTGGAAGTAGCGTGCCTCACTCACCTCGGAAGGGTTGATATCAAGATGATCAGGGTGAGTTGACCGGGCCATGTAGTAGATGTTCAACGTTGACTCGATAGGCCGCTCCCCGGCAGCACATGGCTGATCGGGGTACACATCCATCCAAATCCCCAGGAATCCGGTGATCATGATGTCGAGGCCCACTTCTTCACGTACCTCACGGATTGCGGTTGCTTCGGGATGCTCGGCGGGATCGCAAAATCCGCCGGGAATGTCCCACGCGCCTCTCCATGGCTCACCGGCCCGTTTCACGAGGAGAACAGAATTGTCACGGATCACCAGCGCAGAGGCGCTTGGCTTGGGGTTAAGCCAGTGTGGTTCGTTGCACGCTGGGCAGCACGTAGGTGGAAGGTCGGCCAGGGCATGGCCACAATGCATGCAATACATCAGACCGGACCCTAATGGGCGCAGACCAGACTCAGCCCCGAGTGGCGATTGCCGCAAGTGTCGCGCTCACACAATGACGCAAGAGTCCTGGCTATTGGTGCGCGGATCGTCGCTGCAGAACTTGCTGTCGAGATCATGGAACTCTGGTTGAAGACTCCATTTGACGGAGGACGCCATCAAGCGCGGATCGATCAAATCTCTGAATTGGAGGCTCGCTAGCTGCTGAGGGTGGTCACAGGAGGGCCGGTGAACGTGCCGGCTCCTGTTGAGCAGGGGCAACCAAGGGGCGGGTTGACCGGACTCGCCGTCTGATCCATGCGGCAGCCTCGGTGATTGCTGCGGTGACTTCGGTAGGCGGTCCGCTGAGGTCGATGGCCAGAGTGTGGAGGAGCTTGCCGGCGTGGCGGACGGTGATCGTGCGCTCGGGAACGCCGCCGTCGTCGAGACAGTAGATCAGCACGCCCTCGGGGAGATCCATTGCAGTGGTGTAGGCCAGTAGTTGGTAGTAGTCGCTTGTCCGGGCCCGGGCGTCGTCGGTGAGCTTGTACTTGATGTCGGCCACATAGACCTCGTGGCCTTGCTTGCGGAACACCAAGTCGGGGCGTATCAGCACCTGTTGGCGGGTGTCTAAGTGGCGGTTGGACTGGCTCCGCACTTCGAGGTGCCCTCTCAAGGCGCGGCGCAGCCGTTGGGTGACGAAGTTCTCGAACAGCCGGTTCATGTCCACAACGAACGATGATGCGGCGTGTTGACCACGCTGATCGGCCAGGGTCAGATTCTCCAGCAGTAGTCGGGCTAGTTGGAGAGCCGGCTGGTAGTGGGCATTCAGGCGGGTTATCGGTATTCGGTCGAGGTAGTCGGCCCGCATGAATTCGTCGGCCACATCTTCCAAGGAAACCACTTGTTGGAGCAGCCGGCGCCGGTCCTCTGGGTCGACTTGGGGCACACGCAGCGCCAGCCGCGTTGCCGCCTTTAGGTAGCGGTTCTCGGTGATGTCCGGTGTGTACTCGTCGTATCGGCAGGCCACGGGCAAAGCGATCCCCGCTTGGCGGAACTGGGCCGCCATGTCGATGCGGCCCCGCAGCGCGACGAGCCGGTCTTCCCTGTGCCGGTATGACCGAAGCAGCCCGCGGGCCAGGGTGGTCTCCAGAGTCCGGGTATAGAACGCGACTACCGAGGGCAGGAGGTCTGCCTTGTTTGCATAGTCGAACGCCTCTTGCCTCCATGCGCTTTCGTCAAGACCCACTTCCAGCAGCAGAAAGAGATTCTCAGGGCGGATCTTTGGGCGGATCAGCACCCGGAGATCATCGACAACCAGAGTGCCCACCAAATTCTGAGCGGCGATCGAGTAGCTGTCGGCTTTTCCTGCCGGCTGCACCGTGATGACGCCCCTTCACCTGGCGGCGAGGCGCTGTGCTTGCTGCTGAGCGAGTTCGACGGTGGTCGTCTCGTACTCGATGAGCTCGATCACATCGCTCACAAATCTGGGTTCCCCTCCGCGATGACCCCGGGATTGGCCATCGCTTCTTAGAGCGCAGCCTCTTGCTCGGCCATTTCGGCCCTACCCGACTGGTCGAGATAGCGCTTGTGAACCTGATCGAAGCGGAAGTATTCGATCAGCTCGCGGTCGCCGAAGAATTGGTCTTCGATGAACGGCTCGATGTTGTACTTCCAAATGCGGCGCATCGCCTCCTCGTCGAGGCCTTGCTTCATGAAGTGGCTCGGTCCCAGCAGCAGGTGAGGCCCGCCCAATTCCCTGTCGAGTTCGTCGTTGACCTGGGCGACGAGTTCGCCAACCCATTCCGGTTCATGGTTCGCGGCCAGCCAGCGCTCGAGCAGTCCCTCCATGGGCCACCGGTTGGGGAAGAATGGAATGAAATGGAACCGTCGCCGTAGTGCGGCATCCACGAGGGCAATGGAGCGATCGGCGGTGTTCATGGTGCCGATGAACCACAGGTTTCGGGGAAGCTCGAACGCATAGTCTGGGCGGTAGAGGGTGCGCACGCTCTCGTCCCGGTACTCCAGCAGGAACAGAAGCTCGCCGAACACCTTGGGCAAATTGGCCCGGTTGATTTCGTCGATGATCATCACATGCTGCTGGCTCGGAAAATCAGCGGCCCGTGTCGCCATGTGTGCCAACGGGCCAGAAGTGAGCTGATAGGTCATGTCGCTGCTGTCTGCTTCCGGCCGGTAGCCCTCGAAGAAGTCCTCATAGGAGCTCGAAGGATGGAACTGCACCAACGCCCGGTGGTTGTGATCGGGGGCGAGCACTTCAGCCAGCTTTCGAGCCAGATAGGTCTTTCCCGTACCCGGGGGCCCGTAGAAGATCACCTGCCCCTTGTCCTTCAACAACTCAATGATGTCGTCCAAGAAGCCGCGGTCGACCAGCAAATCTTCTGCTAGTTCGTCGAGTGGATCAGTCTCATCCTCTAGGCCCTCGTCATTATGGTCACTCCCATACGCATGCCAGAAGAAAAACTGCGACATGCCCCAAGGATCCTCAGGAAAGAACGGCTCCAGTCGCTCGCGTAGCAACCTGTTGGATTCTACCTGGACTTCTCCTCGCGAACCCGTGGGTGCGTCGAGTCCGAGGTAGGAGAGCATCCGCAGCTTGCCCTTGCCTCCTTCGTAAGGGTAGACGCAGAGATACTTCTCAGGGTGTGTGATGGCCAGCAATTTCATGATGACCGATTCCCCCAAGCCACTGATGCGGAACTGGTCGTCGTTAAGGAGTCGATCGATGCGCTCAGCATCGGGTTCGTCTTCCCAGCACAGATAGCGGAAGACCTCCATAATGCGGGTGTACTCGGGTTCGTTGGCATCGCGGAATGACCTGTTCAACGTCGACATTGGTCCTGTGGCGCCGTACTTGCCTCCATTCCAGATCCGGCGGATGTCAGCGATATCAGCCAGGGCGATGGACTCGGGGGCAAGTATCTCCGCGAAACGACGCTGTTCAGCTCGGTGTTCCTCATCCGAGGGCCTCGGATATCCCCACTCGGTTCTAAACCTTTTGACAAGGAGGGCGACTGGATCATCATCTCCCGCAGGTGGCGCCAGTGGTTTTCCCGTTGCCTTGGCCAACAGCTCGTTGAACAGGGGCTTGAGTTGTTTCGCAGTTTCGATCACTGCCGCCGTCAGATCGACACTGTCGAACTCCTCACGGTCGAACCACCGTCCGTAAACGAACTCCCCGCGCCGTCCGTAGAAGCCAACGTCGTCGCCGATCCGGGACTCGGCACCTCCCAGCAAGCGGCAGTCGGGATAGTCGGCGTTCTTGAGAATTGGCGCTACCTCGTCCCACCATCCTTCACGAACCAATCCAGGGCGCAATGCGACAGCAGCGCCCCGGTCGTTCACCCACACCCGGATGCCCAAGCCGGACACATCTTTGGCATTCCAATCCACCCATAGGTCAGCTCTGGGATAGGTAGGGGTCCAGTTCAGCGGGGGTTTGCCCACTCTCATTTCTCGGTGAAGTGCCGTGGAGACTCCCTCTACGAACTGGTCGCCCCAGTATCTTGCGATACTGACCATCGCTCGGGCATTGATCTCCCGTTCTTCGAGCGTTGCGCCCTCGTCATCGAGTCCGAACAATGCACGATCCGACAGCACCTCATCGAGGAACACCGGCCCTTGTCTCTGCCACCACGCCGCGGTCGTCTCAAACTCGCGGTTGTCGGTGGCGAGTCCTCGAACCCGCTCAGCAAAGGCCCGGTAGCGTTCAGGCGGTTCACTGGGAAGACTCTCCCCGGTCGAGAACTCAATGAAGGCCGCAGCGCTTGCCCACAACACTGGCCAGCGATCCCAGTCGGCTAGCCCCCAGAAATACGACAACAGAAACGGCACATGCCCCCGCCCGGGATGCGCACCTACTCGAATGCTCTCCACGTAGTCGACGAACGACTGAATCTTGGAGACGGCATCATCGTCAGACACCGGAGCAGTCAGCGACCCTACCAACAGCATGGCAAGCTGTTGCGGGTCTTCGGCCCGGTTGACGAGCTGATTCAACATCATTTGGCCGCTGAATCCGTTGAAGGCCAACGTCCCCGGCTTCACTGCCCACGCCTTCATATGCTCGTGAAACGAATTGAGGTCCCCGGTTCGCCGAAGATCGGCCAGCAGTTCCAGCGCTTCTTCCGCGCTTGCCTCAAACCCGTCGGTAGCAGTCTTCGCCTCTCGGTAGTGGTTCTCATCAGCAACAAATCGCTCGACATGCGCCTCATACCACCGCTGTCTAAATTCCTGCTCAGCGAGAGAGACCGCCTTTTGGGAATCTGAAGCCGACCCAGAACCCTGTACCGATCCCAGCCTGTAGCCTCTGAGTTCTAGGCCGTTGTCGTCCTTCCACCTTTCAAGCCAGCTGTCATGGCTCCCTACCAGTACCCCACCTGCCGCACTTGGTGAGCTGAATTCATAGTCGCGGGTCAAAACCGCACGGTCGCTCTCAATGAGCAAAGTGCCATCCTCAACTAGCTGCTCGCGAAGCCGTTGCCTGGATGGGTTGGCATACTTCTTGAACGAAGGTGTCGTCTCGGCACGCCCAATTGCTCCTTCATGGACTCGGAAGCGTCCGCCGGGGAGCAGAACGCCAGTGCCGCTACAGCCAGAGAGGTCAAGACGGAAGACGGGGCTGCCACCTGAGGAGTCTGGATTCGTTTCTACCTGATCAGCCACGCCGAGCACTCTAGTTGTCAGGTGTGACAGCTCGTCCCTAGCTAGGGCGGTTACTCGGTGGCTTTGGGGTGGCCGATGTGGACGGCGGTTAGCCAGACGGTCTTCTTGTCGTCGTCGATGCAGTACCAGATGCGGCCACCGCCGGTGACCTCGTACTGCCACTGGGGCAATTCCATGCCGTTGGCGGTCGCAGTAGCAAAGCGCCCTTGCAGGGGCTGTTGACGCTTGTTCCAGCGTCGGGGGTCTGCCGTGATGAATTCCCATGCTGCTCGGATGTTGTTGGGGGCAGTGGCGCTGAGCTGCTCCCAGGAGTTGGCGGCGGCGTTGGAAGCGAATCTGCAGTCCCATCCGCCTTTGCGTGGTGGAGGGGCGACTCGGTCCCGGCGACGGGGTGTCAATCGACGGCCGGGGGAGGAATGACGCGACGGCCGTCAGTCACCGTGATGGGGGTGGTGAGCAGGGCGGTGAGTTCGGGGTCGCTGAGGATCTCTGCGGTGTTCTTCCAGGAGTCGATGAGGAGCTCGACTCGTTCGAAGCTCTCGACACTGGCTGAGGCAAGAATCGTCTGGGATAGGTCCTCGGCGAAATTCCGAAGCTCGTCGGGCGAGAGGAATTCGACCCAGGGGAAGGCGGCCTCAATGGCGCCATCCATAACCTCAGGGGAGTCAGCGGAAATCTTGCGGAGAAGGCGGGCCAGACACTCGATGGTCTTGGCTCGGCTGATGTCGCTGAGGATCTCTGCGGTGTTCTTCCAGGAGTCGATGAGGAGCTCGACTCGTTCGA
>JAJEEH010000185.1 GCA_022821105.1 Acidimicrobiia bacterium | reverse complement strand
CCTCTAGCGGGACAGATCAGCAATGTCTCCAGTGTTCATAGAGGTGAGGGCCAACGAGTACACCGGCCGGGAGGCCAACCCCAACGTCCCCTGGTCGATTGACGAGCTGGTTGCCGACGCGGTGGCCTGTGCCGAGGCCGGGGCGTCGGTGTACCACTTCCACGGCCGGGACCCCTCGACCGGAGCGCCGGTGTGGGACGCCGACACGCTGGGCTCGGTTGTCGCCGGGGTGCGCGAGGCGTGCGATCTGATTCTGATGCCCACCTTGGGGGCATCCACCGTCCCCGATCCCCACGCCCGGCTGGCCCCCGTGCTGGAGCTGGCCGCCGATCCGGCCACCCGGCCTGAACTGGCCCCCATCGACCTGGGCAGCTTCAACATCGACCCCTACGACCCGGCTACCGGCACCTTCGGCAATCCCGACATCGTGTACGTGACCCCGCTGCGGGCGCTGCGGGAGATGGTGGCCGATGTGGCGGAGGCGGGAATGAAGCCGATGGGCGCGCTATGGACGGTGGGATCGGCCCGGCTGCTGTCGGCGTTTCTGGACGCCGGGGACATGACAGCGCCGGCCTACGGAGAGGTGACCCTGTCGGACTCGTGGCTGTCGGGGCATCCGGCCACCGTGGACGGACTGGACGCCATGGCCCGCTTTTTGCCCGACGACGGCGGAGTGGTGTGGGGGTGTCTGGCCTACGGCGCGGATCTGCGCCCACTGGCGCCTGAGGTGATCGCCCGGGGCGGGCATTTGATCGCCGGTTTGGGCGACTACCCCTATCTGGAGTTGGGCACGCCGACCAATGCCGACGTCGTGGCCGCGCTGGCCGGCTGCATCGCTGATGCGGGCGCGGAGCTGGCCACCGTGCCGCAGGCTCGGGCGATGCTGGGGCTGGAACCGGCTTCCTAGGCCCGGGCCCAGTCAGGCCGCGTCCGGCACCCTCACCAGGAGCACGCCTTCGGGGGCATCGAGGCCGATGGCCGACTCGACCACCGCCCCGGCGGCCTGCTCAGACGAGAACGCGAGCCGCCACTGCCCCGGCGGCAGTTGGAAGTCGGTGGGTACGTCGGCCACGTTGAGGGCGCACACGGTGTCGCCCCGCCGAAAGCCGATCACCGGCGCCGAGCGGTCGGTCAGCCATTCCAACTCGCCCCCATGGAGATCGCCTAGCTCCCGGCGCACTGCGAGCAGCTCCTTGTACTTGTAGAGCACCGAGCTTGGATCGTCACGCTGGGCTGCCACGGTGTCGACTTCGGCCCTCTGCACGGGCAGCCACGGCTCTGCGCCATCGGTGAACCCGCCCATCGGCCCCGGCGACCACGGCATGGGAGTGCGGCATCCGTCCCGGCCGTCGGCGGGGTTCTGGTTCCGCACGGCCACCGGATCCTGGAGCTTGGCCAGGGGCACGTCCACCTCTTCGAGGCCCAGCTCGTCGCCCTGGTAGAGGAACGGCAGGCCGGGCAGGGCGAACAGCAGCACGCAGTAGGCCAGCGACCGCGACCGGCCCAGCTCGCCTCCCCCCAACCTGGTGGGCGCCCGGGGATCGTCGTGGCTGCTGATGGCCCAGGACAGGTCTCGGGGGGCGGCGTCGAGCGCGTCTCGGAATGTGGACCACATGGCCGACGGTTCCCAAGGGGTGTGCATGGGGGCGAAATAGAAGGCCCGGTGCAGACCGTCCTGGTTGGCCACATACCGGCTCACCTGGTTGGGATTGTTGTCCCTCAGGTAGACCTCCCCCAGAAGCAGGGCGTCGTAGCGCTCGGCGATGGCCCTCCAGCGGCGATAGATGGCGGTGTTGCCGCCCTGGTCGAGGTCGTAGCGATGGTCGTAGCAGCCGAACGCCTGGCGGGGGCTCATTTCGGGCGTTACCGGGAACCGCTGCGGGTTGTCGGGCATGAGCATGTTCTTGACCAGGCCGTGGGCCACGTCCACCCGGAAGCCGTCAGCGTCGCGCTCCAGCCAGAACCCGAGCACCTCGTCGAACTCCCGCACCAGGTTGGGATTGGACCAGTTCAGATCGGGCTGCTCGGGCAAGAACAGGTGCAGGTAGTACTGCTCAGAGGCCTCGTCGAAGGTCCAGGCCGGTCCGCCGAAATGCGAGATCCAGTTGTTGGGGGGCCCGCCGCCCAGCGCCGGGTCCCGCCAGTGGTAATAGCCCCGCATCGCGCTGTCGGGGTCGGCCCGGGAGGCCTGGAACCACGGGTGCTGGTCGGAGGAGTGGTTGGGAACCAAGTCGATGAGCACTCGCAGCCCCAGGCGATGGGCTTCGGCTATACAGGCGTCGAAGTCGTCCAGCGTGCCGAACAGGGGATCAACCCCGGTGTAGTCGGCCACGTCGTAGCCGAAATCGCACATGGGCGATGGGTAGAAGGGGGTGATCCACACGATGTCGACCCCCAGCCAGGCCAGGTAGTCCAGCTTTTCGGTGAGACCGGGGAAATCGCCCACTCCGTCGCCGTTGCCGTCGGCGAACGACCGGATGTACACCTCATAGCCCACCTGGCGGTCCCACCAGCGCAGGTTGTCTTGAGCCATGCTACGGAAGCCCTGCTGATTGCCGGTGCTCTGGCTCAGTTGAAGCCGATGACGCTGCGCACCACGTCGCCGGCCTTCATGGCGGCAAAGCCGTCGTTCACGTCGTCCAGCGTGATGGTGGCCGAGAGCATCTCGTCGAGCATGAGGCGGCCGTCGAGATAGAGGTTGACGAGGCGGGGCATGTCCACCCGGAACACGTTGGATCCCATCAGCGACCCCTGGAGCCGCTTCTCGGACATGAACAGCTCCTGGCCCTCGATCTCCACCATGGTTCCCGGCGGGATCATGCCCATAACGGTGGCCGTTCCCCCGCGGCGGATCATGCCGAACGCCTGCTGGGCGGTGACAGCCAACCCGATGGCCTCATAGGAGTAGTCCACGCCGCCGCTGGTCAGCTCCAACACCTGCTGCACCGGGTCGCCGTCGGCGGGGTTGACCGCATGGGTGGCGCCCAAACGCATAGCGGTGTCGAGCTTTCGGATCTCGAGGTCGACGGCGATGATCGTGGTGGCACCGGAGATGCGGGCGGCTTGGATCGACGACATGCCAACCCCGCCGCAGCCGATCACCGCCACCGAGGCGCCGGGTTCCACCCCGGTGGTGCGGAACACCGCGCCGGTTCCGGTGGTGACCCCGCAGCCGATGAGCGCGGCCCGGTCCAATGGCATGTCGTCGCGTACCTTCACCACCGCGTTCTCGTGGACCAGCATCTGCTCGGCGAATGACGAGAGGTTGGCAAACTGGAACACCTCCTGGCCGCCCCGGCTGAGACGGGCGGGCTCGTCCTCTGTGCGGACGCATTCGGTCCGGCTCCGGAGGCACAGATAGGGCTGGCCGCTCAGGCACACCTCGCAGCGTCCGCAGAACACCGACAAGCAGCAGATCACATGGTCACCGGGCTTCACCTCGCGCACGTCGGGCCCCACGGCCTCTACGACTCCGGCGGCCTCGTGGCCGAGCACTATGGGCCGGGGCACTACCCAGCCCTCGGTCTCCATGAAGTGCAGATCGCTGTGGCACAGCCCCGAGGCCGCCGTCTGCACCAGCACCTCGCTGCCTATCGGGGCGGCCACGTTCACCTCGTCGACCACCAGGTCTTCGTGCCCGTCCAGAAACAGCGCTGCTCTCATGAGTTCCTCCTCGGTCTGACCCAGGCCAAGCTTCGTCAAACTACCAACGGGGGGTGCCCCAATGCCGAAGCTCCGGCGACGCTATGGGCCGGCTAGGAGCAGCCGGAGGTGGAGCCGCAGTCGGGGCAGGCGTGGCAGCTTCCGGCCCGGACCATGAGCACGCCGCAGTCGAAGCAGAGTGGTGCGTGGGTGTCCAGGGGAAACTGGCGGGTGAAGGGAGATGGGGGGTCGGGTTCCACTATGTCGCCGGGCACGGTGACCGGCACCTGCTCCTCCACTCCGGGCAGGGTGGGCTGGGTGCGCTCGTCGGTGGTGAATATCCCCAGGCTGTGCCGCTCCTCGGGGTCGAGGTATTCCACCGCCAGGCGGCGGAACAGGTAGTCGAGGATGCTGGTGGCGATGCGGATGTCGGAATCGTCGGTCAACCCGGCCGGCTCAAAGCGCATGCCGGTGAATGCGTCAACGTAAGCCCGCAGCGGCACCCCGTATTGCAGGCCGTGGCTCACCGCCATGGCGAACGAGTCCATGACCCCCGACAGCGTGGAGCCCTGTTTGGATACCCGCAGGAAGATCTCACCGGGGCTGCCGTCGTCGTATTCCCCCACGGTGGCGAATCCCTTGCAGTCGGCCACCCGGAACTCGAAGGTGCGGCTGGTGCGGGCACGGGGCAACCGCCGGCGCTCAGGCTGCGTCGACGCCGGTGCCGTCGCAGAGTCGGGGGCCTGGTCGGGCTGGGCGGCCGAAGCGTCGGAAACCGACAGGGGTTGACCCAGCTTGCAGTTGTCCCGATAGACGGCGAGGGCCTTGACCCCCATCTGCCAGGCGTCCACGAAGAGCTGCTCGATCTCGGCCGCTGTGGTCTCCTCGGGGACATTGACCGTCTTGCTGATTCCCCCCGATAGCCACGGCTGCACCGCGGCCATCATCTTCACGTGGCCGCTGGGTGAGATGGCGTTTTCGCCCATGGAGCAGGCGAAAACCGCCAGATGGTCCGGGTCCAAGTGGGGCGCACCCACCGCGGTGCCCCGCTCATGGACATGTTCTTCGATGTCGGCGACTTGTTGGGGGCTGTAGCCCAACTGATGCAGGGCCCGATCGACCGTCTGGTTGACGATGGGCATGGTGCCGCCGCCCACCAGCTTCTTGGTTTTGACCAGGCCCAAATCGGGCTCGATTCCGGTGGTGTCGCAGTCCATCATGAACGAGATGGTGCCGGTGGGGGCCAGCACGGTGGCCTGCGAGTTGCGGACGCCGACAGTGTCGCCCCACTCCACCGAGGCGTCCCAAGCGGCCCGAGCCGCGTCCAGCACCTCGGCGGGCACAGGCTCGGCCTCCAGCCGGCTCAGCGCGTCGCGGTGCATGTGCAGCACACGGCGGGTGGGCTTCTGGTTCTCGGCGAATCCCTCGAACGGTCCAAGGCGGGCGGCCATGCGCCCCGACGTCTCGTAGGCCACCCCGGTCATCAGCGCGGTTATCGATGCCGCCCATCCCCGGCCCTCGTCGGAGTCGTAGGCCAAGCCCAGGGCCATGAGCATGGCCCCGAGGTTGGCGTAGCCCAAACCCAGTTGGCGGAACCGGCGGGTGGTCTCGCCGATTTGATCGGTCGGATAGTGCGATGGATCCACCAGAATCTCTTGGGCGATGGTCATCACCCTCACTGCGGTGCTGAAACCCTCCACATCGAAGGTGCCGCCGTCGTCGAGGAACGACAGAAGGTTCAGGCTGGACAGGTTGCAGGCCGAGTTGTCCAGGTGGAGGTACTCCGAGCAGGGGTTGCTGGCGGTGATCCGGCCGGTTTCGGCCGCGGTGTTCCACCGGTTGATGGTGGTCTCGAACTGCACTCCGGGATCAGCGCACTCCCAGGCGGCCTCGGCGATCTGGCTAAGCAGCCATCGGGCCGACACTGTCTCCAGCACTTCGCCAGTGGTGCGGGCGGTTAGCTGCCACTCCCCGTCCTCGGTCACCGCCGCCATGAACTCGTCGCTGAGCCGCACGGAGTTGTTGGCGTTCTGGTACTGAATTGAGTGGACGTCGGCGCCGTCGAGGTCCATGTCGAAGCCGGCATCCCGCAGTGCCCGGGCCTTGCGCTCCTCGACGGCCTTGCACCAGACGAATTCCTCCACGTCGGGATGGTCGGCGTCGAGCACCACCATCTTGGCCGCCCGCCGGGTCTTGCCCCCCGACTTGATGGTGCCAGCCGAGGCATCCGCGCCCCGCATGAAGCTCACCGGGCCGCTGGGCGCTCCCCCGCCGCTCATCTTCTCCCGGCGAGAGCGGATGAGACTCAGATTGACTCCGGCCCCCGAACCGCCCT
>JAJEEH010000224.1 GCA_022821105.1 Acidimicrobiia bacterium | reverse complement strand
TCTGGCGGTCGTGGCCGGTGATCTGCTTTAACGTGGAGGTGCGGAACGACTGGAAATCCTCGGTCGGCTCCCACATCTCGTTGTATTCGTGCAGACCGCCGTCGCCGCCGTGCATGCCCACGGTGATGCCGGCCTCGGCGACGCGGGCCCACACCGGGTCGTACTCGGGCATAGCGGGTGAGCGGCTTCCACCGTCCAGGGTGGGCACGGGTCCGGGCACCATCACCACCATGCGGGCATCGTTTTCCAAGGCCCACTCCACCTCGGAGACAGCCCAGTCGATGTCGATCATCGAGATCATGGGAGCGGCGAAGATGCGCTCCTGGTAGGCGAAGCCCCAGTCTTCGGCCAGCCACCGGTTGAAGGCGGTGAAGGCGGCCACCACGGCGGGAGGATCATGGCGCAATGACTGCTCCATGCCCACGCCCAGGGTGGGGAAGAACAGAGCGGCCTCGATGTTCTGGGTGTCCATCAACTCCAGGCGCTTGTCCCGGTCGCGGTACTCGGGGCGCTCGGAGATGGGGTCGAGCTCGCCGAACATGGTCTTCACGTCCATCCCCTCTTTGTTGCGGCCCCGGAAGAAGTCTTGGAGCGCACCCGGCTTGGACACCGGGTCGAATGTGGGATTGGGGATGAACCGGTTGATCTTGCCCGCCACCAGCAAGCGCTGCTTGCCGTCGATGTCGGCCCATTGCATGCAGCGCTTCTTCATCGCCGGGTCGATGTGGTGGATGAAGGCGTCGGTGGCCTCGTAGTAGTGGTTGTCGGCGTCGAACACCTTGAACGGCAGGTCTGCCATGATGCACCTCTTGGTGGGGGAGGGGTGGCCTTGATTTTCCTCCTAGTCGGGAATCGGTCACAAGTTGCGCTGGCAAAAGGCGCGCCCCGTCTTGGTTTTCCAAGGCGGGAAACGTGGGGGCCAGGACGTACCATTCAGAGTTGTGAGCGAGGCCGTGATGAGCCTGGCTGGGGATTTCGACCTGGCCGGACGGGACCAGTGGATGGAGCTGGTGGAGCAAGTGCTTCGGGGTGCGCCGTTCGACAAGAAGCTGGTGGGCACCACCTACGACGGCATCCAGATCCAGCCCCTCTACACCGCGGCCGATCACGATGGGGATTCCGGGGTGCCCGGTTTGGCGCCCTTTACCCGCGGCAGCAGGGTTGTCGGCGGCGTCTGGCAAGTCCGCCAAGCCCACAGCCGCGCTACCGGCAACCGTGCGGTGTTGGACGACTTGAGCGGGGGAGCTGATGCCATAGAGCTCCACATCGACGGCGAAACCAGCCGGGAAGAACTCGACGGCCTTCTCGAAGGGGTTCCCCCAACGGTGCCGGTCATGCTGGCGCCGGGGAGCGAGGCCGCGATCTGGCATCTAGTCGACCTGTGGGACAGCAGGGGTGTGGCCAGAGACGAGGCTCTCGGCGGCTTCGGGATGGACCCCCGAGATCCTGCGGTTGCTGAGGCAGTGGCCAACACCTTGAATCTGAACTACTCCAACGTGCTGGTCGCGGCTGTGAACGGAGCAGGATTGGCCGACCAAGGCGCGAGCGAGGGCCAGGAGCTGGCCGGATCGCTGGCCGACGGAGTTGCCTACCTGCGGGCCTGTGACCAAGCGGGCCTCGACCTGGCAAGGGCGGCCGACAGGCTGGAATTCCGCTACGCCGCCGGGGTGGACCAGTTCTTGACCATTGCGAAGTTCCGGGCCGCCCGACGGCTGTGGGCCCGGGTGACCCAGGCTTGTGGCATCGAACCCGCCGCCCAGCGTCAGCACGCGGTCACCTCTGGCGCCATGATGAGCCGCCGCGATCCGTGGGTGAACATGATCCGCACCACGGTGGCCTGCTTCGCCGCCGCGGCGGGCGGGGCTGATTCCATCACCGTCAGCCCGTATGACTCGGCTATAGGAGTACCCGATCCGCTGGGGCTGCGGATCGCCCGCAACACGCAGCTGTTGCTTCGAGAGGAGTCCCACCTCTATCAGGTGGTCGACCCCTCGGGCGGCTCCTACTACATCGAATCGCTCACCGATGCCCTGACCACCACTGCCTGGGGACTGTTCCAGGAGCTGGAGGCGGGGGTCAGCCTGGCCGAGCTCATTGAAGCCGCCCATGAGGCCCGCAGCCGGGATGTGGCCACCCGCCGCTTGCCGCTCACCGGCGTGAGCGAGTTTCCCGACCTCGATGAGCCGGCCGTTGATCGGCCGCCGGTGGTATCGGATCCCGGGATGCGCCGCCTGGCCGAGACGTTCGAGGCGTTGCGGGATGCCGCTGAGGCCGGCCCGTCGCGCCCCACCGCGTTCTTGGCCAGCTTGGGCTTCATCGCCGTTCACACGGCCCGGACTGCTTTTTCAGCCAACCTGCTGGCTGCCGGCGGGATCGATGCCGTCGGCGGCGATGGATACGACACCCCGGAAGAAGCAGCCACGGCGTGGACAGCGTCGGGCACGCCCATCGCCGTGGTGTGCTCGTCTGACGGGATGTACGAAGAACATGCCGCCGCAGCGGTGGCCGCGCTGAAAGAAGCCGGTTGCAGTTATGTACTGCTGGCCGGCCGCCCCGATGACCGCTGGGGGGCCGACGGCTACATCCACATGGGCTGCGACGCGTTGGCTGCGCTGGGTGCCATCCATGACAGGTTGGGCCTGTGACCGTCCCGGACTTCTCCCGAGTGGACCTCCACGCTCCCTCTGCCTCTGGTGCCAACGGCATGGGTTGGGCCGATCTGGTGGCGGCGCAGACCGGGGAGGGCCCCGACCACCTCACCTGGGCCACGCCCGAGGGCTTCGGCGTGCGCCGGCTCTACACCGCCGAGGATCGGGCCCCGCTGGACTTCTGCGACACCTTCCCCGGACTGGAGCCCTACCTGCGGGGTCCCTACGCCACCATGTACGCCACCCAGCCGTGGACCATCCGCCAGTACGCCGGGTTCTCCACCGCCGAGGACTCCAACGCCTTCTACCGGCGCAACCTGGCGGCCGGGCAGAAGGGCCTTTCGGTGGCCTTCGACTTGGCCACCCATCGGGGCTACGACTCCGACAACCCGAGGGTGAGCGGCGATGTGGGCATGGCCGGCGTGGCCATCGACTCCATCCTCGACATGGAAATCCTGTTCGACGGCATCCCGCTGGACCAGATGACCGTGTCGATGACCATGAACGGGGCGGTGCTTCCCATTTTGGCCATGTACATCGTTGCCGGCGAAGAACAGGGAGTGGCGCCCGAGAAGCTGGCCGGGACCATCCAGAACGACATCTTGAAGGAGTTCATGGTCCGCAACACCTTCATCTACCAGCCGACGCCGTCGATGCGGATCATCTCCGACATCTTCGCCTTCACCTCGGCCAACATGCCCAAGTTCAACTCCATCTCCATCTCCGGCTATCACATGCAAGAGGCCGGGGCCACCCTCGACCTGGAGCTGGCCTACACCCTGGCCGACGGGGTGGAGTACGTGCGGGCCGGGCTGGACTCGGGGCTGGAAATCGACGCCTTCGCCCCCCGGCTCAGCTTCTTCTGGTGCATCGGCATGAACTTCTTCATGGAGGTGTCCAAGCTGCGGGCCGCCCGCCTGCTGTGGGCCAAGCTGGTGCACCCCTTCAATCCCTCTAATCCGCGGTCGCTGTCGCTTCGCACCCACAGCCAGACCTCGGGGTGGAGCCTCACCGCCCAGGACGTGTTCAACAACGTGGTGAGGACGACTATTGAGGCCATGGCGGCCACGCAAGGCCATACCCAGTCGCTGCACACCAATGCCCTGGACGAGGCCCTGGCCCTGCCCACCGATTTCTCGGCCCGGATCGCCCGCAACACGCAGCTCCTGTTGCAGCACGAGTCGGGCACCTGCCGGGTGGCCGACCCCTGGGGCGGCTCGTACTACGTGGAGCGGCTCACCCACGACCTGGCCCAGCGGGCGTGGGAACACATCAGCGAAGTGGAGGCCGCCGGGGGCATGGCCGAGGCCATCGAGGCGGGAATCCCCAAGATGCGCATTGAGGAGGCCGCCGCCCGCACCCAGGCCCGCATCGACTCCGGCGCCCAAACCGTGGTGGGGGTGAACCGCTACCAGGTGGAAGGCGAAGAGGGTATCGAGGTGCTGAAGGTGGACAACGCCGAGGTCCGGGCCTCCCAGATCGCCCGGCTGGAGCGGCTGCGGGCCGAGCGGGACAACGAGGCCTGCGCTCGTGCTTTGGACGCGCTGACCGCGGGCGCCGACCGGCCCGTGGGCACCAAAGACTCCAACTTGCTGGCACTGGCGGTAGACGCCGCTCGGGCCCGGGCCACCGTGGGAGAGATCAGCGACGCGCTGGAGAAGGTGTATGGTCGCCATGCGCCCCGGATTCGCACGATCTCCGGGGTGTACCAGGGAGAAATGGGACAAAGCGACGGCGAAGGCAGCAGCATCGGCCAGGTGCGAGAAGCGGTGGACGGTTTCGCGACCCGAACCGGCCGTCGGCCCCGCATCCTGGTGGCCAAGATGGGCCAAGACGGCCATGACCGGGGCCAGAAGGTGATCGCCACCGCGTTCGCCGATCTCGGATTCGACGTGGATGTCGGACCCCTGTTCCAGACTCCCGCCGAGGTGGCCCGCCAGGCGGTAGAGGCCGATGTGCACATCGTGGGGGCGTCTTCGCTGGCCGCGGGGCACATGACCCTGGTGCCCGAGCTGCGGGCCGAGCTGAAGCAGCTGGGGCGGGCCGACATCATGATCGTGGTTGGCGGGGTGATCCCGCTAAGCGACCACGACGATCTGCGGGCTGCGGGGGCCGAGGCCATTTTCGGACCCGGCACGGTGATCGCCGACGCGGCACTGGAATTGTTGGCCGCCTTGGACAACCGCCAGTGATCGATCTCGACGCCGATGAGCGCTGATCGATCTCCCCGTCCATCGTCAGGATGTCGGTGATGGAATTCGATCTCGACGCCTGTGTCGAGGGGGTGCTGGGCGCCGACCGCACCTGGCTGGGCCGGGCCGTCACGCTGGTGGAAAGCACTAACCCAGATGATCGGGCATCGGCTACCGAGCTTCTTCAACGGCTGTTGCCCCACACTGGTGGTGCTCGGCGGATAGGGATCACGGGAGTGCCCGGGGTTGGGAAGTCCACCTTCATCGACGCGCTGGGCACCCACCTCACCTCGCAGGATCACCGGGTGGCCGTGCTGGCGGTGGACCCGTCTTCAACCGTGTCGGGGGGCAGCATCCTTGGCGACAAGACCCGGATGCCCAATCTGGCCATCGACGACGCCGCCTACATCCGGCCGTCGCCCTCTTCTGGGTCGCTGGGCGGGGTAACCCGCACCACCCGCGAGACAATGACCGTGGTGGAGGCGGCCGGGTTCGATGTGGTGCTGGTGGAGACGGTGGGCGTGGGCCAGTCGGAGACCGCGGTGGCCGACATGGTGGACTTCTTCTTGGTGATGATGCTGCCCGGTGCCGGCGACGAGCTCCAGGGCATCAAGAAGGGAGTGCTGGAGCTGGCCGACGCCCTGGTGGTGAACAAGGCCGACGGCGGCAACGAGATCGCCGCCCAGCGGGCGGTGCGGGACTACCGGGCCGCGCTGGCCATGACCGCCCCGGCCAACCCCAACTGGGTTCCCCCGGTGCTGGCGGTGAGCGCCATTGAGGGAACCGGCCTCGACCAGGTGTGGGATCAAATCCAGGCCTACTACCAAGCGCTGAGCGATTCTGGAGAGCTTGCCGGTCTCCGGTCCGACCAGCAGGTGCGATGGATGTGGGCCATGGTGGAAGACCGCCTCCGGGACCGCCTCCAGGCCTCCCCTGATGTGTCCGACCTGGCCGGCCTTCTGGAGCAGCAGGTAGCCGGTGGACAAGTGGCCCCCGCGGCGGCCGCCGATCAAATCCTCGCCGCGTTCGACGCCTAGCGGCCGTTGTGCAGTCGCCCGGTGTAGCGGGCGCCGGGGCGCATGATCTTGTTGTTGGCGGCTTGTTCGAGGAGATGGGCACCCCAGCCAACGACTCGGCTGGTGGTGAAGGTGGGGGTGAATGCCTCTTGGGGAAGACCGGCCAGGTGGAGCACCACTCCGGCGTAGTACTCCACGTTGGTCACGATCACCGCGTTTGGCTTCCAATCGGCCAGATAGGGCAGGATCCGGCTTTCGATGTCGAGGGCCCGTTCCACCAGTTCGCCGCCCAGTTCGATGGCCACGGCTTTCAGGGTTTCAGAACGAGGATCGTCCGCCCGGTATACCGCGTGGCCGAACCCCATGATCTTGCGGCCGGCGTCGAGCTCAGCCGCGATCCAGGGCACCGCATTGTCGGGATGGCCTATGGAGTTGAGCATGTCCAATACCCGACCCGGCGCGCCACCGTGCAGCGGGCCGGCCAGGGCGGCCAGCGCTCCGCTCATTGCTCCGGCAACATCGGTGCCGGTGCTGGTGATGACCCGGGCGGTGAACGTCGAGGCGTTGAAGCCGTGATCAGCGGTCAAGCACAAGTAGGTCTCCACCGCCCGGGCGTGCTCGGGGAGCGGCGCCTCGCCCAAGGTCATGCGCAGGTAGTCGGCGCTGTGGGACAGCGACTCGTCGGGGACCAGCGGGTCAGACCCAGAGCGGATTCGGTTGACCGCCGCGAGAACGGTGGGTGTGATGCCGATGGCCCGCATCACCGCTGACCGCCGTTCATCCGGGTCAAGATCCAGCGTCGGCCGAGGGTCAACCTCCACCCCCAGCACGCTGCGCAAGATGGTCATCGGGGGCAGGTCGGTTTGCGCCAGCGCAGCAACCAGGTCTTCTGCCTGCGGAGTCAGCCGCCGGGCCGCAGCCAGCTCAGCCCGAAACGCCTCCTGTGCTGCATTATCCGGCAGTTCTCCGGCCAAGAGCAGATGGGCCACCTCCTCAAACGAGAGGTCCCGGGCCAGCGAAGCGGCATTCCGACCCCGGTAGTGGAACCACCCCTCGTCCCCGCGAACCGAGCCCACCTCCGTGTCGGCCACAATCAGACCCTTCAAACCAGGAGGAGCAACGTTCTCAATCAGCGGGGAAACAGCATTCATGGCGCCCATCATGCCGTTAGATTGATATATTGACAACATTGATCAATATCTACATTGATTGGTCAATATAGGAAGTAGGCGGAATGGACGATTGGCTGACCAGCGCAGAGGCGGCGACCCGTCTCGGAGTGAAACGAGCCACTCTCTATTCCTATGTGAGTAGAGGCCTATTGCAACGAGTGGTCGACTCGGACGGTCGCAGCTCGCGGTTCAACCCCGAAGAAGTGGATCGCCTCCGCTCCCGCTCTGGTCGCCGAGGCGACGAAGAGATCGGCGTCCTGGTATCCACCGGCATTACCCAGATTGCCGATGGGGAGTTGAAGGTGCGCGGGCGGGACTTGATCGGGCTGGCTGCTGATACCCGATTCGAAGATGCGGTCGATTGGGTGTGGGGAGCAGAGCCCGATGCCCGCTGGCACTACGTCGACGAGGCAGAGGAATTGTCCCAACGCATACAAGGTGTGCTGCCCGATAGCGCCCCGATGATGGACCGGCTCCGAGTCGCAGTGAGCGTCGCCTCGACCACCGACCCGCTTCGCAACGACCTCTCAACCTCATCGGTTAGGGCTGCGGGCCGAAGGCTGTTGCACCTGATGGTGCACTCACTCCCGCTGGTCACCGCGCCGAGGGAGAGCGATCTGGCAGGGCGACTGTGGAGTCGACTGGCCCCTGGACGATCCAATGCCCGCCAGCGGGCTGTCCTCAACCGGGCCTTGGTCCTGTTGCTGGACCATGGATTGGCCAGATCAACCCTTGGCGTTCGCGTCGCGGCGTCAGTAAGGGCTGACCCCTATTCGGCAGTGGCCGCCGGCCTTGGGATTCTGGGCGGGCGGCTGCACGGCGCAGCCAGCGGCCCCGTCCACCGCATATTTCAAGAGGCTGCGGCCAGCGGTGATCCAGCCGGAGCGCTGGGCGAAGCCCAGCGAAGAACTGGCTATACCCCCGGATTCGGCCATGCCGTCTACCGTCGGCGGGATCCTCGTTGCAGCGCGCTCATGGAAGCAGTGGCCGGAGCGTGGCCGTCGCATGAGCATCTTCCCAAGGTGCTCACCGTGCAGACGCTCGCCAGTGAGCGCACCGATGCACCAGCCACCGTGGATTTCCCGTTGGGCGCAATGACCTTTCTGGCCGGCATGCGCCCAGAGGCAGGTGAAGCGGTATTCGCCATCGCCCGCACTGCCGGGTGGATCGCCCACGCCTTGGAGGAATACACCGAAGACCCCGTCCGCTTCCGCTTCCGGGCTCGGTATACCGGCAGTTAGAGAATCTGGGAGAGGAAGAGCTGGGTGCGTTCTTCTTGGGGGTTGGTGAAGAAGTGCTCGGGCTCGCCCACTTCGACGATCTCGCCGTCGGCCATGAAGATGACCCGGTCGGCTGCTTCACGGGCGAAGCCCATTTCGTGGGTGACCACGATCAAGGTCATCCCTGTTCGCGATAGCTCGAGGATCACTTCGAGAACCTCGGAGATCATCTCGGGATCGAGGGCTGAGGTCGGCTCGTCGAAGAGCATGATCTTGGGCTGCATGGCCAAAGAACGGGCGATGGCCACCCTCTGCTGCTGCCCACCGGAGAGCTGACCGGGGAACTTGCGGGCCTGCTCGGGGATCTTTACCCGCTCCAAGAGCTCCATCGCCCGGTCCTCGGCCTGCTTCTTGGGCATCTTGAGCACTTGGCGCGGCCCCAGGGTGATGTTGTCAATAACGGTGATATGGGGGAACAAGTTGAACTGTTGGAATACCATGCCGGTTTCCCGGCGGATGAGAGCGATGTTGCGCACGTCATCGGTGAGCTCAACCCCGTCAACCACGATGCGACCACGGTCGTGGTGCTCGAGGCGATTGATGCAGCGAATGAGCGTGGACTTGCCCGATCCAGAAGGGCCGATCACCACCACGACCTCACCCCTGCCCACCCTCATGTCGATGTTCGTGAGGGCCTGAAAAGACCCGAAGAACTTGTCTACGGCCGCCATCTCGATGATCAGCTCGCGCCCGCCGATCTGGGTAGCGTCGCTGTTGACATTGGATGTGGTTGTTGTTGTGTCTGTCATCGTTTTCCGACTCCGAGGTGGCGCTCAAGGCGCTGGCTTTCTTTGGACATGGTGTAGCTGAGAGCCCAGTAAGCGAAGGCCACAAATACCAGGGTCTCGGCAATGGCGACGGTTGTGTACTCCTGTTGCGAGTGGATCAGCTCGCGGGCTCGGTAGAACTCCACCACGCTGATGATTGCGAAAAGCGAGCTGTCTTTGAACAGGCTGATGAACTGGCCCACCATGGCGGGGATAACCGCTCGCAGCGCCTGGGGCAGCACAATGAGACGCATCACTCCTGGGGGTTGAAGGCCGACGGCCTGCCCCGCTTCTATCTGGCCCTTGGGCACGGCTTGCAGGCCACCGCGCACCACCTCCGCCACGTATGCCGAACTGAAGATGGTGAAGGCGATGATGGTCCGGGTGGTCAGGGAGAGGGGGGTATCGACGTCTAGGAAGAAGTCGATGAAGGTCTTTGCCACGAGCAGCAGCGCTATGAATGGGACGCCCCGGAATATCTCGATGTAGCCCACGCACAGCCACCGCACAAGGGGAAGCGAGGAGCGCCTTCCCACTGCCAGTAGCAGGGCCAGCGGGAACGACAGGATGATGGCCGCTCCCGAAGCCACCAGCGTGAGATAGAGCCCCGACCAGCCGTCCCAGCTCACGCTGGAGGTGTCTCCGATGAGCCAATAGGCAACTCGCACTACGACCACGGTGGCGACCACGGCCAAGATCTGAACCGCTCGAGTGATCCACACCAGATCTCTGGCCGTCACCAGTCGCGAGCGGCTGGAAAGAGGCCAGACCATCGAAGTCCCATAGAGGGTGGTGAAGTCCCTCGCGCCGACGAATTGGTAGGCGGCGAACGCGAATAAGCCGCTAGTCCACCACCAGGCGTTCCCATTCGTTCCCGAGACCACTTGGAACGACGCAATGGCCATGAAGGCGGCTATGTACCAGCACGGCCGCCGTGCGGAGCGAGGGAGGCGTATGGCAACGGACCGCACGCAGAGCCCTACCGCGAGGGTGGATAGTGTGAACAACGTCGGCCAAATGGTGCGGGTGAACACCAAGATGACCAACAGCAGCAAGAGGATGGGCCAGTAGCGCCGAAGCAGGTCCAGCGGAGTGGGCCGCTTGGCGACGGTTCCAGTGTCGTCGGCCTGATCTTGGCTTCTTGCGGTGACCGTCCCCCAGGCCAATCCGAGGGCCGAGGCCACAAGGTACATCTGGGCCACTAGTCGCCACTGCTCGCTGCGAGGAAAGATGCCCACCATGAGCAGGGTGAGGTTCTTGCGTACTGCTTCCCACTGCCCGGTGAAGAAGATGAAGCGACCGCCGTAATAGATGAGGATGGCGCCCACCACGACGGCGATTACGGTTGCCAGGCCGTTGTACCAGGTATTGAACAGATTCTTACGCAGCCAATCACCGGGCGATGTCCGCATATCCGGGGCCATCGCCGTTTGGCTGTCCTGGGGGTTGGTCTCAGAGGGAGGCAAGGTCGCAGTCATCGGCTCATCGCTCTCTGAGTTGGATCGATCGGTTGTAGACGTTCAACAGCGCCGACACCAAGAGGTTGATAATCAGGTACACGGCCATGTGAATGAGAAGCAACTGCGGAGCGGGGAAGTTGATGCCCCAGCCAGTGATGACAATAAGAGTCAGGTCGGGGTAGGCGACGACAATGCCCAGGGAGGTGTTCTTGATGAGATTGGCACACTCACTGATGTACGGAGGAATGGCGATTCGCTGGGCCTGAGGAAGCACAACATGGCGGTACCGCTGGCCGGATTTCAATCCCACAGCCATGGCCGCTTCGGTCTGTCCCTTGTGGACAGCCAGGATGGACCCGCGAATTATCTCGGCTACGAAGGTCGCTGTGTAAAGACCCAAGCCGAGGGTCAATGCCATGTAACCGGAGTTGGTGCTGAATCCACCGGACACCCGTCGTCCACTCTCCGAAATCGCGGGCCACGACCAGGAGTAGGGCCCGCCCAAGGCCACAAAGCACACCACCACGATCACTGCAAAGACACCTAGTGACCACAGGACGCGGTGGTGCGGATTGCCGGTGGCGTTGTTGTGCTGGGTACGCCACCTCCAAACAGCCACGGCGACGATGGCCGCCGCTAGCACGAGCAGCCAGAACACACCGACGTTGCTCCCAGAAGCCAGCGAGGGGATGCCCCACCGGTCCTTGCTGATGATGATCCAGTTGCTGTCAGAGCCGAAGAACTTCCCCTGCCAAGGCGGATTGGCGGCGTTGAATTGGGGAAGAGGACCGTAGGTGAATAGGGCGGAGCCGAAGAAGATGATGACGACCAGCGGTGGGATGTTGCGCAGACTCTCTACGAAGAGGCTCGCCCCTTTGGCCACCAGCCAATTGGAGGAGAGACGGGCAATGCCCACGAATAGTCCCACGACGGTGGCGATGAATATCCCGACTATTGAGGCAACAACAGTGTTTTGGAGGCCGACGAGCAGCGCCTTCCAAACTGGATCGCGCACGCCCAGTCCGAACGCATCACGGACGGCCACACCGTAGGGCTTTTCGATGAAGTCGAAGTCCTTGGGCAGCCCGACTCTGTCCATGCTCGAAATCAGGTTGTGGAACATCCAACGGATCAGAGCCACTACCACGATCACGGCCAGCAACTGTGCGGCCAGCCGAAGGATTCGCACGTCGCGCCATAGCGCGGGAATGCCGGATTCGGGAATCCTCGGATCGTTTGATGGGACGACCCTTCTTCGGGTGCCGTCGTGCACGGCCCGGACCCCGATAGCCGCCATGCCCGGCGTCTGCCCGATGCGCACTG
>JAJEEH010000094.1 GCA_022821105.1 Acidimicrobiia bacterium | reverse complement strand
TTCTGACCAACTTCGAGACGATCTCCAAGCGTATGGGCAAGATGAAGGAATTCCAGCGGATGCGCAGCTCGGGCGAGCTTGATGTGATGCCCAAGAAGGAGGCCCTGCTCATCTCCCGGGAATTGGCCAAATTGGAGCGCAACCTGAACGGCATCCGCGACCTGACCCGACCTCCCGACGCCGTCTTCGTGCTCGACACCAAAAAGGAGCACATCGCGGTGGCCGAGGCCAACAAGCTGAAGCTGCCGGTGATAGCCGTGGTGGACACCAATTGCGATCCCGATGTCATTCAATTCGTGATCCCGGGAAATGACGATGCGATCCGGTCGGGGGAGCTGATGTGCCGGATCATCAGCGATGCCGTTCTCGAAGGCCGCTTCATCGCCCAGGGAAATGCTGCCGCCAAGCCCCAGCCAACAGCGGAGGCTCCGGCTGAGGTGGAAGCGCCGCAAGCTGTTGAGCCGTCTCCGTCGGAAGATGCTCCTGCTGCGGTGGATGCCTCTTCTGAGGTGGAAGCGCCGCAGGCTGTTGAGCCGCCTCCGTCGGAGGATGCTCCTGCTGCGGTGGAGGCTCCGGCTGAGGTGGAAGCACCTGCTGCGGTGGATGCCTCTTCTGAGGTGGAAGCGCCGCAGGCTGTTGAGCCGCCTCTGTCGGAGGATGCTCCCGCTGCGGTGGGGGCCGAATCAGTCGAGCCAGATGTCGAAGCCGAATCGACCGAATCCCAGGAGCAAGCGTGAGTTCGTTTACCGCCCAAGACGTCAAGGCCCTACGCGACTCCACGGGCGCCGGCATGATGGATTGCAAGCGCGCCCTCACCGAGAATGAGGGCGATATGGAGGCCGCCACCCAGTGGTTGCGCGAGAAGGGCATGGCCAAGGCCGCCGCCCGAGCAGATCGGGCCAGCGATCAGGGAACGGTGGCCCTTGCCGCAGACGGCGAGGCTGCCGCCATCGTCGAGCTTCGATGCGAGACCGACTTCTCAGCCAAAGCAGACGATTTCACCTCGATGGCTGACGAACTGGCCCAGTTGGTGTTGTCGGAGGGAGAAGACTCGGTGGAGTCCCGCAAGGCTGAAATCGAGGATCTCAGCCTGGCCAAGAAGGAGAATGTCCGATTGGGCAAGGTTGTCCGAATTCAGGCCGCTGAGGGGAACATCCTGGACACCTACCTCCATACCCAAGATGGCCGGGGGACCAGCGCGGTCGTGGTGGAGGCCCGGGGCGTAAGCCAAGAGCTGGCCCACGAGGTTGCGCTCCACGTTGCCTTTGCCAAGCCATCAGTCCTGCACCGCGACGAAGTCGACCCCGACGAGGTCGAGCGGGAGCGTGTTGCCCTCACGGAGATGACCAAGGCGGAGGGCAAACCAGAGCAGGCCTGGGACAAGATCGTAAACGGCCGGCTGCGAGCCTGGTATGCCGAGCGTGTACTGCTGGAGCAGGGCATGTTCGGGGAGAAGGAGACCGTGCAGTCCCGCCTGGGGGACGGCGAGATCGTCCGGTTCGAGCTGGCAGCCATAGGCAGTTAGCGCGGAACAATGGCCACCGACGGCGACAAGCGATCAGGCCGGTGGGACCGGATTGTTCTGAAGCTCTCCGGAGAAGCCTTCGCCGGAGAGGCCGGATACGGCATCGACGGCGAGATCGCCGCTCAGATCGCCACGGAAATCGTCAAGGTTAGAGCCGAGTTCGACGTGGATGTGGCCGTGGTGGTGGGCGGCGGCAACATCTGGCGGGGCATGACCGGAGCGGGCGCGGGAATGGACCGGGCCCAAGCCGACTACATGGGGATGTTGGCCACCGTCATCAACGCGCTTGCCCTCCAAGACACCCTTGAGAGGCTCAATCAGCCCACTCGGGTGCAGACGGCCATTGGCATGGCACAGGTGGCCGAGCCATACATCCGGCGCAGGGCGATTCGGCATCTGGAAAAGGGGCGCGTGGTCATATTCGCCGCCGGTACCGGCAACCCGTTCTTCACCACCGATACCGCAGCCGCGCTGCGCGCCGTGGAAATCGAGGCCGGCGTCCTCTTGAAGGGCACCCACAGCGGAACAGACGGGATATACACCGCCGATCCTCGAACCGATCCCAATGCCGAAAAACTCGATGATGTGCAGTACCTGGACGTGCTGTCCCAGGGCCTGCGGGCCATGGACAGCACCGCGGTCTCTCTGTGCATGGACAACAAGTTGCCCATCGTCGTGTTCGACCTCATGAAGCCGGGAAACGTAAGCGCCATACTCGACGGCCAGTTGATCGGTACTCTGGTGTCATGAGGGATGCCCAGAGGCATCAAGAACATAACTGGCCCGGAAAACATCTCGCCGCGTTAGCCGAGGTTGTCCGAGCGAATCAGGACAATGACCACCGGCGATGAGTTGACCGATTTGGTGTTGGACGAAGCCGGCGGGCGCATGGACTCTGCCGTTCAGCACACTCGCCAGCAGTTCGCATCCGTCAGAACCGGACGGGCCTCTCCCGCGCTGTTCGAACGGTTTCTGGTGGAGTACTACGGCACCGAGGTCCCCTTGCAGCAGCTGGCCAGCTTCAGCGTCCCGGAAGCGCAGCTGCTGGTCATATCCCCGTTCGACAAGGGATCCATTGCGGCTATCGAAAGAGCCATCATCCAGGCCGATCTCGGCCTCAACCCCAGCAACGACGGAAACGTCGTGAGGCTTACTTTTCCGCCATTGACAGAAGAGCGCCGCCGCGAACTGGTCAGAATGGTTAAGCAGATGGCTGAGGAGGGTCGGGTGGCGATTCGCAACACCCGCCGCAGCAGCCGCCACGACATCGACCAGCTCAGCAAAGACGGCGATGTCTCAGAGGACATAGCCGCCCGGACCGAGAAGGAGCTCGACCGGCTAACCCACGACCATGAGCAGCTGATAAACGACGCGTTGAGCGTCAAAGAACAAGAGCTGCTCGAGATCTAGCCTGGAGGGGCAGTGGACGACGACAATCCTTTCCAACGACCAAATGACCAGTCCGAAGAGGCGGCTGATGACGAACAGGCCAATTTCTTGGACGACCTGACTTCTCTATTCGACGAGGAGGAGGATGAGTCCGGGCTTCCCGTCTGGGATGAGCCCGCCGACACCGAGTCCGACGCAGATGAGGGCTGGGACAGCCTTACCGATGCCGCGCCCCGGTGGCGCGAGGACTCTGACGAGCACACGTTTGCCGACCTTCCTGATCCTGTCGAAGTCGGCCCGGCATCCGAGGGCGCAAGTGTCTTCGAAGACCCTGAGCCCACCGAGGCGGTGGAGTTCCCCTCGGTGGACCGGGTGGACGAGGTGCTGTCTTTGGATGTAACCGACTCTCCGACGGCCACAGAACTGGTCGAACCCCCGTCGCCCCTCTCGGCCCCGCTTTCTACGGGAACGCACCAGCGGACCTCCGCGGCCAACGGCAACCTGATGAGGTCGGTGGTAGTCGGGTTGCTGCTAGGCGGCATCGTGCTGGGCGCTATCGCCCTGGGCGAGCGGGTCGCGCTTGCCGTGCTGGTCATAGCGCTTCTCATCGCCGCGGCAGAGTGGTTCACCACCCTTCGCCATGCCGGTTATCAGCCTCCCACTCTGGTGGGATTCGCCGCGGTGGTTGCCCTGCCGATAGCCGCATTTTGGCGGGGCGCCGACGGCATGGTGATGGTGCTGGTATTCGCCCTGTTCGGCGCCGGTCTCTGGTACTTGGGGGGAGTCGGCCGAGACCGCCCGCTCGCCAACCTCGGGGTCACCCTGCTGGGCATCACCTATATCGGTGTTACCGGGGCATTCGGGGGTCTCCTTTTGGACAGGCCAGACGGAGCAGAGCTGCTGCTGAGTGCAGTGATATTGACGGTGGCCCACGACGTGGGAGCGTTTGCCGTAGGTCGGGCCGCGGGCCGTACCCCCTTGTCGAAGGCCAGCCCGAACAAGACGGTGGAGGGCCTGATCGGCGGCACGATCCTCACCATTGCCGTCGCGTTGGTGTTCATCTCCATTCTGGAAATCGGCCCCTTCGGGGAAGAGCCCGGGTCGCGCTCCGACGGCGTCATCTTGGGCATCGTGGTGGCAGTGGTGGCCCCGCTCTCCGATCTTCTGGAGTCGGCCCTCAAACGGGATCTGGGCGTCAAGGACATGGGAAGGTTGCTGCCCGGCCACGGAGGCATGCTGGACCGGATCGACGCCTTGCTCTTCGTATTGCCGGCCACCTATTTCACCGCTCTCATGCTTGAGGTGATCTGAGCAAGGGCTACCGGCACATGGTCTCCCTTTCGCTGCTTGGATCTACCGGCTCAATCGGTGTTCAGACGCTGGACGTAGTCCGGGCTGAACCCGGGTACTGGGACGTGGTGGCACTGGGTGCTGGTCGATCCGTTGATCAGCTGGTTGCCCAAGCCCGGGAGTTTCATCCTCAAATGGTTGTGGTGGGTGACCCCGAACGGGTGACCGAAGTCCAAGAAGCGCTGCCGGGGGTCACGGTGGCCAGCGGCCCTACCGCATTGGCTGAGGCTTCCGCCATGGGAGATGTGGTGGTCAACGGGGTCGTCGGATTTGCCGGGCTGCCGGTGACCCTGGCTGCCTTAGATGCTGGCCGTCGCTTGGCCCTGGCCAATAAAGAGTCGCTGATTGCGGCCGGGCCCGTCGTCCAAAGGGCTCGCCAGACTCCAGGTGCCGAACTGCTTCCGGTAGACAGCGAGCACTGTGCCGTTCACCAATGCCTGCGGGCCAACGATGTGTTCACCGCTGAAGCGGGAATGGCCTCTGAAACGGGAATGAAACGCGTGCACCGCATCGTGCTCACCGCCAGCGGGGGGCCTTTCCGGGGCCGAACGCGGAGCGAGCTGGCCGACGTGACCGTGGAGCACGCGTTGGCCCACCCCACTTGGAGCATGGGCCCCAAGATCACGGTGGACTCGTCCACGCTTATGAACAAGGGCTTGGAAGTTATCGAGGCCAACGAGCTCTTCGGATTGGGGTATGACCGCATCGAGGTGGTGATCCACCCTCAGTCGGTGGTCCATTCCATGGTGGAGTACACCGATGGCGCCACCATTGCCCAGCTCTCACTGCCCGATATGCGGCTGTGCATCGGCTACGCCATGGCCTACCCCGACCGAATTGCCACGCCATTTGGCCGCATCGACTGGGCAGAGCTGCGCCGCTTGGACTTCGAGCCCCCCGACACCGAGGCGTTTCCCTGTCTGGAGTTGGCCTATGCCGCCGGTCGCATGGGCGAGACCGCCCCCGCACTGCTGAATGCGGCCAACGAGGTGGCCGTGCAGGCTTTTCTCGATGAGCGGATACGATGGGCGGCAATTCCCGAGATTCTGGAGACGGTCTTAGGCGACCACGACGGCACCGAGGCCGACTCCCTGGAGGCGGTCATGGAGATCGACGCCAAGGCCCGAACCACGGCCGAGCAAGTAGTGATTCGCCAGTCCGACCGCGCGTAGTCGATGACTGCTCAGCAGAGCGGCTCAAGCCCCATCCGGCGTTACCTCCATTGGCCCAAGTCGTTCCCGGAGCGGGACTGGAGAGAGGGTTGGCCGGGCTTGCTGCTAGTAGCAGGGGTAATGGCTGCTGTGGCGGGCATATGGGGCGTGCCTTTGCTTGTGGCCCTTTTGCTGATTCTCGCAATGCTGTTTCTTCACGAGCTGGGTCACTACCTGACCGCACGGTGGGCAGGCATGAAGGTCAGTGAGTTCTTTCTGGGCTTCGGACCTCGGCTCTGGTCATTCCGGCGACGAGAAATGGTGTGCGGTCTCAAAGCGATTCCCCTTGGGGCGTATGTCCGCATAGCCGGGATGAACAACCTGGAGGAAGTTTCCCCCGCTGACGAGCACCTCACGTATCGCAGCAAGCCCTACTGGCGGCGAATGTCCGTGGCTGTTGCCGGATCGACCATGCACTTCCTGTTGGCCTTGGCGTTGCTTTTCACCTTTCTCGTCATTGGCGGCAGGACAGAGAGCATTCCCTCTACGGACTGGACCGTTACCCGGGTTGCAACCAATTCTCCCGCGGCTGAAGCTGGATTGTCGCCCGGCGATCGAATTGTTTCAATGAACGGCGATCCGGTGGAAACTATGGGTGAATTGGTGGAGGTATTGCCCGATCCTGGATCGACGGTCAATCTGGGGATACTGCGTGACGGCGAAGTCCTCATGCGCTCGCTGACACTCGCCTCCCATCCTGATGATGCAAGTCGAGGATTTGTCGGCATCGCGTCACAGTCGGCTTGGTTGTCCCAGTCGGTGGAGGTCGGGTACTTCGAGGCGGTTCCGGAGACGTTTGAGAGTTTTGGATTCATCGTCAGAGAATCCATATTGGGCATTGGCAGGATTTTCTCTCCGGGTGGACTCAACAACTTCTTCCAAAGGGTCGCCGACCAGCCCGCCAGTCCTGAGCTTTCTTCGGTGGGTGGCCAAACGAGCTTTGAAGGTGGCGCCGAGGACGGAGACAGAGTGATCTCAATTCTCGGAGTGCTCCAGCTGTTTTCCGACTTCATCGCCAATATCACCGAGGACTACGGCGATCTGTTGCTGTTTTTTGCCGTTGTGAACATCTTTATCGGGGTCTTCAATATGATCCCGCTCCTGCCGTTTGATGGCGGTCATGTAGCCATCGCTACTTATGAACGTCTCCGGTCCCGTCGTGGCCGCCGATATACCGCCGACGTGTCCAAGATGATCCCAGTGGCCTATGCGGTGATCCTGGTTGTGCTCTTTGTAGGCCTTGGGGCGCTCTATCTCGATGCCTCCGACCCAGTGCAACTTCCGGGTTGAGGAATGTGATGGTTGTAGGCGAATACCAATGCCGCCCGCCGGGCGTGCCAAGCTGAGGGCATGGAAGTCGAGGCAGCTTTCGAGCGGCGTCCGACCCGTCGGATTCAGGTGGGGGGTGTACCCGTCGGCGGTGGCGCGCCCATCACTGTCCAGTCCATGACCACCACTCGCACTGCCGACGTGGAGGGCACCCTTCAGCAGATATACGCCCTGGCCGCGGCGGGCGCCGACATCGTGCGCTGCACCTGCAATGAGATCGAGGCGGCCGAGGGGCTGGCCCAGATCGTGCCCCGGTCTCCAGTTCCCATCGTGGCCGACATTCACCACCAATACCGGATGGCGCTGGCCGCCTTGGATGCCGGCGTCCAGTGTCTGAGGCTGAATCCCGGCAACATCCGCAAGCCCGAGCACATCCGTACAGTGGCCTCGGAGTGCCGGGATCGAGGGGTCCCCATTCGCATCGGGGTGAACGGGGGATCGCTGCATCCCGATCTCTACCGCAAGTACGGCGACCGGGTGACCCCGGAGGCCATGGTGGAGTCGGCCCAGATGGAGCTCGACTATTTCGCCGATGTCGACTTCGACAACGTCAAGATCTCGGTCAAGGCCTCCAGCGTGCCCCTCATGATCGAGTCCTACCGGCAGCTGTCCGAGGTCACCGATCATCCCCTGCACCTCGGGGTTACCGAAGCGGGGCCGCCCCCGGTGGGGTTGATCAAGTCGACTGCGGGCATTGGCACGCTGTTGGCCGAGGGCATTGGCGACACCATCCGCTACAGCCTTACCGCCGATCCGGTGCAAGAGGCCAAGGCCGGCCGCCAGCTCCTTGAGTCCATGGGATTGCGGGAGCGCAAGAACGTGGACCTGATCGCCTGCCCGAGCTGCGGTCGAGCCGAGATCGACGTCTACGCGGTGGCAGAGCAGGCCATGGAGGCATTCGGCGACCGGGAGATCCCCTTGCAGGTGGCGGTCATGGGTTGTGTGGTCAACGGACCCGGCGAGGCGCGTGACGCCGACATCGGCATCGCGGCTGGCAACAAGCGGGGTCACCTGTTCGTCAAGGGTCGAAACGTTGCCGTCGTTGCCGAGGAGAACATGGTCACTTCGCTGGTGGAGTGGGCGGAGCTCATCCACGAGCACGGGGCCGAGGCCGCGCTGGAGAGGGCCGATACGGTGGCCGCGGCGCGTGAAGCCGAGCGCGACCGGAGTCGCCTGCTGGCCGAGCAGGGCGAGGACGCCAACCAGGCGAGCGAGAAGATCGAGTTGATCCGCAAGAGAGGGTGAGGATGGCCAAGCAAGGGGTGCTCACCCCGCAGAACGAGGACTTTCCCCGCTGGTATCAGGACATACTCAACAAGGCGGAGCTGGCCGACAACGGGCCTGTGCGGGGCACCATGGTCATCCGGCCCTATGGGTACGCCCTATGGGAGCGGATGCAAGCCGAGGTTGACCAGCGAATCAAGGCCGCTGGGGCCGACAACGCCTATTTCCCGTTGTTCATCCCCGAGAGCTACCTGAATCGGGAGTCCGACCACGTCGAGGGCTTCAGTCCCGAACTGGCTGTGGTCACCCAGGGCGGGGGCCGCGAGCTGGCCGAGCCGGTGGTAGTGCGCCCCACCAGCGAGACCATCATCAACGCCTATTTCTCCAAGTGGGTTCAGAGCCATCGCGACCTGCCCCTGCTGATCAATCAGTGGGCCAATGTGGTCCGCTGGGAAATGCGCCCTCGGATCTTCCTGCGGACCACCGAGTTCTTGTGGCAGGAGGGCCACACTGCCCACGCCACTCGCCAGGAAGCCCGCGACTACGCCGCCCAGATACTCCACGACGTGTATCGGGACTTCATGGAGTCGGTGCTGGCCATCCCAGTGCTAATCGGATACAAGACCGAGGCTGAACGGTTTCCCGGGGCCATCAACTCGATGTGCCTCGAAGGGATGATGCGCGACGGCAAGGCCCTCCAGATGGGGACTTCCCACGAGCTGGGGCAGAGTTTCGCGACCATGTTCGACATCACGTATCTGGATGGCGAGGGCAACCAATCGCATGTGTGGCAAACCTCATGGGGAGTGTCCTCTCGAATGGTGGGCGGGCTGATAATGGCGCACGGCGACGACCGGGGTTTGGTGGTCCCGCCACGGTTGGCGCCCATACAAGCCGCCGTCGTCGCGGTGCGAGACGCCGAGGGAGTGGTGGATGCCTGCCGCCGACTGGCCGAAGAGCTGGGCGCAGCCGGAATTCGGGCGAAGTTGGACGATAGGACGGGAACGGGGTTCGGCCGCAGAGCCACCGACTGGGAGCTCAAGGGCGTGCCGGTAAGGGTGGAGATCGGTCCCCGCGACCTGGAGCAGGGACAGGCCACTCTGGTCTCCCGGATCGGCGGCGAGAAGGGGGCGGTCAGGCTCTCTGAGGTGCCGACGCGGGTGGAATCGCTGCTGGACGACATCCAAAAGCGCATCTACGACGATGCCCTGGCCTGGAGGGACTCCCTGATTTCGGAGGCCACTACGGCAGATGAGGTGCGGGAGGCGGCGGCCACCGGATTTGCCCGCATTCCTTGGGCCA
>JAJEEH010000208.1 GCA_022821105.1 Acidimicrobiia bacterium | reverse complement strand
CGCGCGGGGGGGGGTGGTGTGGGGGGGGGGGGGGGGGTTGGGAGATGAATGGTAAACAGGTCGCCGTCGAGGGGGGTGGGCTGGAGCAGGACGCCGGTGCGGGAGAAGCGGATCTCCGCGGTCCAGTGGCCGTAGGCGGTGCGGAGGCGGTCGGCGCGGCCGGCGGCCACGATGTGAAGGCCTGAGGGACTGTCGGCGGCCAGTGCTTTCAAAGCGCCATCAGGGTCGGGAACCGTCTCGGCGTCGTCGATCAGCACCAGGGTTGGGGTGTCGGTCTCGCTGGTTGGGGCGTGAAGTTCTTCTAGGTCGGAACCCACGTGCTGGACGCCGGAGTACTCGACCAAGGGAGATTCCCCAGAGGCAAGAGCAACCACTCGCGCTCCGCCCGCAACCGCCGCCTCGGCCAGCAAGGCAAGCGACGCGGACCGTCCCGACCGGGCTGGGCCCAGAATGAGCGCGTGCTCGCCGGGATAGAGGGTGAGGCCGATCGGGGCCAGGGTGTCGTCGCTCAGCCCCAGCGGGAGGTACCACGGGGAACCGTCCAGGCAGGGCTGGTCCAAGCGGGCGGGATCGACCATTGAGGGCAGGCTCTCCACCGGTGGTGGGCCGCCGGACTGGGGGCAAGTGGCGGTGACTGCGGCCGTCGCGCCGGCCAGCCCGCCGTCGGGCGCTGCCACTTGGAGCTCGATGCCAGCTGGGACGGCGAAGCCCCGACCGGGGGGCAAAGTTGCGGGGTCGTCTACGGCCACGCCCCACTGGCGGTAGAGAGCGGGGTCGCCCAGGCGGAAGACGAAGGTCTGGGGGGTGGCGGCTTGGATGGCGCGGCTCACCTTGGACAGTTGGTCGGCGGCTGCGGCCACAAAAAGGCCGACAGCCGGGCCCTCGGCCCACACCCGCTCTAAGGAGGCCAGCAAAGCGTGGTCGGCCACGTTGTCCAGGCTCTTGACCAGGCCTCCCCAATTGTCGACCAATGCCAGCATGAGGGGAGGGTTGGAGTCAGTGGGGCCCCGGCCTTGGCCCAGCCGCCGGTCGACCTCGTCTTCCAGTCGTCGGATCAACCGCCGGATTCGATCGCGCTCATCAGGGCCCATCACCGCGCCGCAGTGGGGCAGGGCCAGAAGGGGGGCTAGTTGCCCAGAGCCGGAATCGATGGCGTAGAGGTGGCAATCGGCTGGCGAGTTGCGGCTGGCCAAGGAGATGCCCAGCGTTGTCAGCGCGGTGGTGGTGCCGCTGCCTGGATTGCCCGCGAAGATGACATTGCCCTGATCGGGATTCCACGCCAGGGGGTACTGGGTCTGCTGGTTGGGGTCGTCGGCCAGGGCGAACACTACGCTTGGGCCAGCCTCGACGGCCAGGGAGTTGAGCGAGACCGATGTCGGCAGGGGATCGGGCCAGGGCTGTCGAGGCGGCGAGCCGCCCCCGCCGTCCCAGGCGGCGGCCGCGGCGGCGGCCAAGCGGGTCAGGTCGTCGGGGGCCTTATCGCCGGAAGCAGCCTCGGCTTGAGAGATCGGGATGCCGTCGGGAGCGGGGATGATTCGGACACCCCGCTCGGCGGCTGTCACCCCGGTTACCAGGGCACACTGGAACTCCACCAGCTCGCTCGGGCCGAAGCGGGCGAACGCCCGTCCGGGCCGGTGCCGGCCAATGGCCGCGGCTACGGGACTGTCGAGCACGTCGGTCGAGTCGGCGGGATCCAGCACCCGCAGTGCGATTCGCAGTGCGGTGTTGGTGCGGATGTTGGCGCTTACTGCCCCTGCGGGGCGCTGGGTGGCCAGCACCAGGTGCATGCCCAGGCTTCGGCCCCGCTGGGCCACATTCACCAGGGCGTCCATGAATCCGGGGAGCTCGGAAGCCAGGGCGGCGAACTCGTCGATGACCACCACCAGGCGGGCCAGCGGCGACAGGGGTTCATCGCGCCCGGTTCGGGCCATCGACCAGTAGTGGGCCAGGTCGGTGGCCCCGCGGTCTCGCAGCAATTGTTCGCGGTGGCGCAATTCGGCCTCCAAACACCGCAGCGCCCGCTCGGCCAGCCGGTCGTCGAGATCGGTCACCAACCCCACCACGTGGGGAAAAGAGGCACAGGCGTCGAATGCGCTGCCGCCCTTGTAGTCCACCAGCACGAAATTGACCTGCTCGGGGGAGTAAGTGGCCGCTAGAGAGGCCACCAGGGTGCGCAGCAATTCGCTTTTTCCCGACCCGGTCGTGCCGCCCACCAGGGCATGGGGACCGTCGGCAGCCAGGTCGGCCATCAGAGTTCCGTGACTGTCGGCTCCGATGGGAGCAACCAGGCTGTCGGCCGGGCGATCCTCCCGCCAGCGGTCGGCGATGGCCTTCGACAGTGCCGACGAGCCGGCCGATGGGTCCGGGCCGTCGCAGGCGGGTAACCCGAGGAGGTCGAACAAGGACGAGTGGTCGGGAATGCCGGAATCAGCGCCGGTCTGCTCGGGGTCTTCATAGCGGGCCAGGCCGCGGGCGGTTTCCCGGGCCAGGCTCAGGCTCATCCCGGTAGCCAGCACCGAGCGGAAGGTCTCGCCCGATTGAGACAGATCGACGGTCCCGGAGTGATCGCGGGCTTCGATGACCGCGGTGGCGGTGGCGGGCAGTTGGTCCACGCTGGCGGCCAGCACGATGGCCGAGACCGGCCCTGACGAGCCCTGGAGCAGGGGCCGCAGGGGCGGTGCTCTACCCGTGGCCAGATTCTCCCCGTCGGCCACCACCAGCAGTTGTGGCCAGTGGACATCCCCCCGACGATCCCAGGCCTCGGTCAGCTCCCCGGCGATCTCCGCCGCGTCCAAGCGGCGGTCGGCCATCAGACGCGGCCGTCCGATGGCGAAGTGGGTGGTGTGGGGGAGCCAGGCGGTCCACGTCCAAGCCGGCGCAGAAACTTCATCGGCGGCCACCAACACCGCCACATCGGCCGGGCCGTGATGGGCGACCGCCTGGATGAGCAAATTGCGGGCCATTGCGGTGGTGGCGCTGCGGGGGCCCACCAAGCCGAGCAGCTTTCCCGGCCCCAGATCCACGGCGATGGGGGAGTCGGGGATCGGACCGAGCTGATCGAGCACTTCTGTCGCCTCAATGGCGGGCTGAGGACCGTCGACGGCCAGCTCGGGATCAAAGGGCACCGGACCGTGGGCGGCAACCAGCGACAGGAAATCGTCGTCTGCGGGTCTGCGCTCCCAGAGCCGAACGCTAGGTTGGCGGATTCGTCTAATCGCCTCAGCGAGATGGGGGTGCAGGTCGCGCCGGCGGCAGGTCTCCACTCCGCGGGCGGCTCCGGCCGCTGCTTGGAATTCAGCTAGCGATGCCTGCGACCGATTTCGGGACCGACGGCGGTCGGTTCGGTCGCGGCGGCGATTGTCAATCCAGTTGGCGCCCATCATCAGCGGACTTAGCAGGGCGAATAGCGCCATGTAGGGGCTGTAGAGCACAGCCATCAACAGGCCAATCAGCAGCGGACCGGCCAGCGCAGCCCACCCGAATGAAATCGATCGGGGCGACCGCCTCGGCTCGCTGGCGGGAGTTGGGAGTGGCCCGGGCTGGGGAGGAGGCTGTGGTCGGGGAGGACGATTGAAGGCGATCCTTCCCGAGGCAGTACGACCGACGATGGCGGCCAAGGGGGTCGGGCGATCGTCGGGGGCATTGGAGACTTGGATCAGCGCACCACCCACCCTCAGCGGCACGGAATCCTCCATTGCGGTGGGCTCGTTGTCGCCCACAACGGCGAAGAACCGTCCGTCCCGCCCCTCCAAATGGGCATGGCGGGGTCGCAGCCCTATGTGGGACAAGGTGACGTCGGCATCGGGGGAGCGACCCAGGCTCAATCCCTCCGCGGTCAGCGGACGGCGGACGCCGGCGCGCAGCCCACCCACCACCTCCAGAGCCCACCCTGTTTGGTCGGTAGGTGGGCCGGGGCGCACCCCCACTCGGACGCCATCGGCCACCCCGGCCTCGTTGAGCCGACGGTCGGAGTCCGCCCACTGGTCATCAACCCACAACCCAGTTGCCGGAGGGCCCAAACCCAGGATCTCGGCCAGCTCTCCGACGTGGGCCACCATCCCGCCGTCGATGCTCACCTCTCGGACACCGTCGGGTCCGTCGTACAGCAGGCGCACAGCCTGATGAAGCGGTACGGCCCGGATGCGGCGGGCTCAGGCCAGGACGAAGGCTGTCGACACCATCAGACTGAGTCGAGAGCTGCGATGGTGTTCTGGCGCTCGAGGCCTATCGCGGTGGCTAGTTCAGTTAGCGCCTCTTGGAGTTGGCCCAGAGAGGGAGACCACTGCTCGTGCCACGTTCCCCGGAACCGCTCAGAGCGGCTGCCCGTCCACGTGGTTCCCTCCAATGTGGCGGTCAGGCGGGTGCGGAGGTCTTCCACCTGGCCGGCAAAAGCGGTGAATTGCTGCTGAAGATGGTCCATCTCCTCGGTGTTCATGGTGAGCACTGACATGGCGGGGCCTTTCGGTCGGCTGATCCCTCGGGCAGATCAGGCGGGGCCCTCTTATTAGCCTCATGAAAAGGAAATATCAAGAAATATATTGAAAGGACTTATTCGGTCTGGTGTTCGTCGAAGGCGGCCTTCACCCACGACAGGTCATCGGAGGCGACCCGGCTCCGGGTCAGGCCCGCGTCGATGCCGTACACCCGGGCCGCGTTCAGTCCGAGGACCTTCTCTTTGATGCGGCCGGTGAGTTCTGGATAACCGTGGCGTTGACGCAGATCCTCGGGTATCTGAAAGGCCCGAAAGGCGTCGATCAGGGGTTGCGGCGACCCATACCAAATGGAATCGCTGCCCCATATCACGTTGTCCTCGCCGACCGCATTGAGCAGTTTGCCGATCACGTGAGCTGCTTCCCGAGGCCGGCGCGACAGCACATACCAGGTGCTCCCCAGCTCGGCGTAGACATTGCCGCCCGGTCCGATCCCGGCGTCGGCCAGGCTCTTGATCAGGCGGTCGGTGCCGACAGGAGCCTGGTGGTCGTAAGGGCCTTCTTCTTCATCGCCCACCGGCGTCTCATACCCGGAGTGGTAGACGAGGAAATCGATGTCGGGGAAGCTGGCCGCAGCCGGGCCGATGTCGGCCGGCGACCCGGCCGGGGCCAGGGCGCTGATTCCCTTGTGGGCACAGACGATGCCCACCCCCAGCTCGCGGCTCCTCTCCAAGAACGGCAGTCCGCACTCCTCGTCGTCGAGTCGCCATCCTGGCTGATCCCCCCACCCCGCGATGGTGTAGACCTTCCATCCCGCCGGGTTGTTGTGCTCCTTCAATGCGTCGAGCCGATCCAGCTCCTCTGGTGCGTTGGGGTGGACGATCGAGTGGTTGATCAGCCGGCCGGTGCCCGCCAAGCGATCGATCAGCTCGCGGGTGGCGGCGATTTCGGGGTTGGTGAGAATGGTGTGGCCATCGTCTCCCGGAGTGCAGGTGAGCACGGCGGCCGCGGTCTCGCTCTCCAGAAAGATATGACGCAGGTAGCTGCCGAGATCCAGATGAAGTGCCGGGTTGAGCCCCTGCCAGCGATCGGGGGCCACGTCGCGAATGAACCCCATGATCCCCTCGACGCCGGGGGCTTCGGCCCGATGGCGGGCGATGTAGTGCGTTTGGACATCGATCACCAGCTCGTTGCCGCCGAACGCCGCGTCGGCGGCTTCCGGGTCGGTTTCGGCCTGCTGGTCGACCGCGTAGTAGCCCCCGCCCCAGGCCTCGTCTATGGCCCTCAGCGCGGTTGCCGTCCCCCGCCGGCTGGCCGCGTACTGGTGCTGACGGAAAAGCGAGTCGCCCTCGGCCTCCGCCCGCTCCACGGCCCGCCCCACCGCCCACAGATCCCGCCTCGACCACGCCAAGGGCCAGTACTCGTCGCTGCTGCGATGCTGAAGCAGTACCGGGATTGGCAGGTGTCTGGCAGACAAGATGGCTATTGAAAGTAGCTTGCTTGCAGCTCGAGTTCACGAGCTTCTTCCCGCAGCGCGGCCTCAGCAGCCTGCTCGACTCGGGCCGCGTCGGCGTACAGGTCATCGACCCGGGCTTGGAGCCGGCGGGCCACTTGTTCGATCTCGTAGCGCAGCCGAACCAGATGGGTGTGCTGGTGCCGGAGCCGGAGGCGGCTGGCGTCGGCGGCAGCCGACAGCCACACCGCGGGTTCATGATGGGCTATTGGCCTGTCGAGCACTTGGTCTAGACCGAACCAGATCTGGTCGACGTCAGCTCGGACCCTTTCGCACGACGCGGCTTGGCGACGCAGGTCAGCGGCGATGGCAAACAGCTCGTGGGATGACATGTCGCTCTTAAAATATATTGTTTATACAGAAAATCAATGAAAACTCTTAAGGGGCAGAATTCTTGCCAGTTGGGCCAGGCTGAGCCGGTACGGTGGAGATGGTGAGCGATTCTTCCAAAAAGAGGATCGGCGTGGGCGTGCTGGGCTGTGGAAACGTCGGGTCGGCATTTATCGGGCTCCTGGAGGAGCAGCGCTCGTCGATCGCCGAGCGCACCGGCATGGAACTGGACGTGGTGCGGGTGGCAGTGCGAAGCGCGTCGCGCGACCGTGATGTGGTCTTGGCCGAAGGAGTGCTGACCACCGACGCCGCGTCAGTGGTCAACGATCCCGCAGTGGACGTCGTCGTGGAGTTGATCGGAGGCATCGAGCCAGCCCGAGAGCTGCTGGCCGCCGCGCTCAAGCTGGGCAAGCCGGTGGTCACCGGCAACAAGGAACTGCTGGCCAACTATGGCGCAGAGCTGTACGCCGCGGCCGACGCCGCCGGAGTGGACCTGCTCTTCGAGGCCGCTGTCGGCGGGGGGATTCCCTTGATTCGCCCGCTCCGGGAGTCTTTGGCCGCGGAGCCGGTCCGCCGGGTGATGGGCATCGTCAACGGGACCACCAACTACATCTTGAGCCAGATGACAGAGCACGGCACCAGCTACCACGACGCCCTGGCCGACGCGCAGTCATTGGGCTTCGCCGAGCGGGACCCCACAGCCGACGTGGAGGGGTTCGACGCCGCCGCCAAGGCATCCATCATTGCCACGGTGGCCTTCGGGGCCCGGGTGCTGGCCGGCAGCGTCTACCGGGAGGGCATCTCCGGCATCAGCTCTGCCGACATCGCCAACGCCCAGCGGCTGGGATATGTGGTCAAGCTTCTGGCAATCGCCGAGCAGGTTGGCCAGGTCGAGGGCAAGCCCGAGCTGGCCGTGCGGGTTCATCCGGCCATGGTGCCGGCCGATCATCCGCTGGCCTCAGTTCGGGACTCGTTCAACGCAGTCTTCGTGGAGGGCGACGCCGTGGGAGAGCTGATGCTGTACGGCCGGGGCGCCGGCGGGCGGCCTACGGCCAGTGCCGTGCTGGGCGACCTCATCGACGCGGCCGGCAATCGGTGCCGGGGCACATGGACCCCGATCGGCGATTTGGGCGAGGCGGTCGTGTGCTCCATCGACGACTTGGAGTCGGAGTACTACATCATCATGGAGGTGCTCGACCGGCCGGGCGTGCTGGCCGCGGTTGCCGGGGTGTTCGGGCGTCACGGGGTGAGCATCCGCTCCATGGAGCAGGAGGGCTTGGGCGACCAGGCCCGCCTGGTGTTCATCACCCATGAGGCAACCGAGCGCGATGTGCAGGCCACACTGGGCTACCTTCGGGAATTGGAGGCGGTGAGGGGCGTGCCCGCCCTGCTGCGGGTCGTCAGCCAGTGAGCGTGAAGTACATCAGCACCCGGGGACGGGCGCCGGTGATTCAGCGCGGGCCAGGATCGTGAGCGTCAAATACATCAGCACTAGGGGACGAGCTCCCGCATTGGACTTCGGCGACGTCTTGTTGGCGGGACTGGCTGCCGATGGGGGGCTGTACATGCCCGACCGGTGGCCCGAGCTGTCGCCTGAAGCGCTTAGCGGAAGCCCCGGCCGGGGGGACTATGCCGATCTGGCCGCCGAGGTCATGTGGCCGTTCGTGGACGGGGCCTATCCCCGCAACCGATTCGACGAGCTGGTGCGGAACGCCTACGCCGGGTTCGACCATCCCGAAGTGGTGCCGATGGTGGAGTTGGGCGACGGACTGTGGCTCATGGAGCTGTTCCACGGCCCGACGCTGGCCTTCAAGGACATCGCCCTTCAGCTCGTTGGGCGCCTGTTCGACGAGGAACTGGCCCGACGGGGCGAGCGGGTGACCATCGTGGGGGCCACCTCAGGCGATACCGGATCGGCGGCCATCGAGGCGGTGCGAGACCGGGAGAACATCGAGATCGTGTTCTTGCACCCCCATGGTCGGATCTCGGAAGTGCAGCGGCGGCAAATGACCACCGTGGACAGCGCCAACGTCCACTGCGTGGCCATTGAGGGGACGTTCGACGACTGCCAAGACCTGGTGAAGGCCATGTTCTCCGATGCCGCCTTTCGAGCCGAGCACCGGCTGTCGGCGGCCAACTCCATCAACTGGGCCCGGGTCATGGCCCAGACCGTGTACTACGTGGCTGCCGTTACCAGGTACGGCTTGGAGCAGGTGTCGTTCTCGGTGCCCACCGGCAACTTCGGAAACGTGCTGGCCGGCCACGTCGCCCGTCAAATGGGCCTGCCTGTGGACCGGTTTGTGGTGGCCAGCAACCGCAACGACATCCTGACCCAGTTCTTCACCACCGGGTCGATGGCCATCTCCGAAGTACACCCGACTATGTCGCCGAGCATGGACATCCAGGTGTCGTCCAACCTCGAGCGGCTGCTATTCGAGCTCCAAGACCGTGACGGAATCCGCACTGCTGAGATGCTGGAAGACTTCCGGGCCACCGGAGAAATGCGCATCGATGCCCGCATCTCCTCTGAGTTGAACCGGAGCTGGTCGGGAGTCCGAGTGGACGAAGACGAGACCACCTCCACGATCGCCGAGCTCTACCGGTCCACCGGCATGATCATCGACCCCCATACCGCGGTGGGGCTGGCCGCGGCCCAACGCTCCAAGCACGACTCAGACGGGGCCACGGTTGTGCTGGCCACCGCTCACCCGGCCAAATTCGGCGACGCGGTGGAGGCAGCCATCGGAAGCCGGCCGCCACTGCCGCAGGCCCTGGCCGAGCTGGCCGATCGGCCCGAGCGATGCCAGCGCCTGCCCAACGACTTGGCCACGGTAAAGGCCCACGTTGCCCGATGCTCGGGTCAGGGCTCCGGATAGCGGACAGACCAAGGTGATCTGGCAGAATCGGGCATCGTGAAGTACGTGGTGTGTTTAGCCGGCCTGCGGCGCTGTCGGTCGGAACAAGAGAGTCGTTTTTCGTGAAGTACGTGGTGTGCATACCCGATGGTTGCTCTGATTTGCCAGTGCCCGAGCTCGACGGGGCCACGCCATTGGAGGCGGCACGCACCCCAGTGCTCGACGCCCTGGCCGCCCGGGGTCAGGTGGGGCTGGCCGAGGTCATCCCCCCGGGTATGCCGCCGGGCAGCGACGTGGGAAACATGTCCATATTCGGGTATGACCCCGCTCGCTATCACACGGGACGCTCGCCAATTGAGGCCGCCGCGCTGGGGCTCACTCTCTCTTCTGATCAGGTGGCCTACCGCTGCAATCTGGTCACGGTCACCGACGACGGCATCATGGCCGACTTCTCCGGCGGCCACCCCGACTCAGACCGGGCCGCCGAGGTCATCGCGGCGCTGGACGCGGAGCTGGGGGGCGAGGTCAGCTTCCATGCTGGCGTTCAGTACCGCCACACGATGATCGCTCCGGCCGAGTGGGCCGACGCCGAGTGCACACCGCCCCATGAGCTCTCCGACCAGCCGGTGGTCGGCCCCCAGGGTCCGGCTGGTCCCAAGCTGGCCGCCTTGGAGGAGGCCTCTCGGTCGGTGGTGCCCCGATTCGGATTGAAGGCCAACCGGATTTGGTTATGGGGACAGGGCTTCCAGCCGGAGATGCCCTCTTTTCGCGAAAAGCACGGGGTGGAGGCCGGGATGGTCAGCGCGGTCGACCTGGTGCGGGGGATCGGAGCACTCACCGGTATGACGGTGGCCGATGTGCCCGGGGCCACGGCCTGGTACGACACGAACTACGAGGGCAAGCGGGATGCGGCTCTGGCCGGATTGGCCGACGGCGCCGACCTGTTCGTGATTCACGTGGAAGCCAGCGACGAGGCCGGCCACGAGGGCAACGTGGTGGAGAAGGTCAGGTGCCTGGAGAACTGGGATCAGAGGATCCTGGCCGGGTTGGTAGACGGTCTCGACCAGATGGGTCCATGGCGGCTCCTGCTGCTGCCCGACCACGCCACCCCGCTGACGACGCGGACCCACATCGACGACCCGGTTCCCTACCTCTTGGTGGACTCGGAGCAAGACGGCCCCGGCGGCGTCTACACCGAGCAGGGAGCGGCCTCTGCCGAGGTGGTTCCCGGCCACCATCTCATGGCGGAACTTCTGCGCTAACCGCCAATAAGGCCCGTAATGTTGCCAGTAGGGGCTGATTGCGGTAATCTTCCCGACGTTGGGACTGCGGTTTCGCTAGTAGTCCTACGGGAAGCCTTCTGACCACTCGGTCGATTTCGACATTCCTCTTTGTCAGCGTCCCGGTGGTTAATGGCTGCTTAATTCATGTTGTCTGCACTCGCGGACGGCGTGCCGAACAACACGAAGTGTTCCCACAAAGCTGTGGCACTTCAAGGGAGAAACTAGTGCCCTCCAGTTGTGGCAAATAAAGGGAGAAATGTGAGCGTAGAGACCACTGAGCTGTCTCGGTCGAAACTTCAGCGCAAAGACCGGGCGCAGCTTCAGATAATTGCCAAGGCAATGGGTGGCCGTCCAGAACCCAAGGCCCGCAAAGCAGACATCGTGGACATGATCCTCGAACTGGCCGGCATCGGTGCCGACGGCGACGGCCAGACCGCAACCGATCCAGCCGGAAACGGGGCCGCTCCCGCCAAGGCGGAGTCCACCGAGGAGTCCAAGGAACAGCAGAGCGAAGAGGCCACTGGCGAGGCTGAGCCAGCCGACGCCCAGCAGGACGACGACCTGGAGGCCGAAGCCGAGCAGGACGACGCTCCCGAGGCGCGCCAAGACGCGCCCGCCGACGAAGCCGCCGAAGATGAGAAGGCCGAAGGCAGCCGCACCGACCAAGAACCCGAGGATCGCGGAGGCGAAGATCGCCCCCGGCAGAACCGGGACCGCCAGGATCGCTCCCGCCAGGCCAGTGATCGTCGAGACGGTGATCGTCGAGACGGGGATCGCCAGGACCGCTCCCGCCAGGCCAGTGATCGTCGAGACAGTGATCGTCGAGACGGGGATCGCCAAGACCGCTCCCGCCAGCAAGACGACCAGCCCGAGATCGGCAACCGTCGCCGTCGGCGCCGGGGCCGCAATGACCGAGACCGCCCCGAGGAGCCCTGGGAGGGCGATCCCATCGCCATCACCGGACACCTCGACCTGAGAGACGACGGCTACGGCTTCTTGCGGATCAAGGGATTTCAGCCGAGCAAGGAAGACGCCTACGTATCGGTCAAGCAGGTCCGCCAGTTCGGTCTGCGAAAGGGCGACTTCCTCACCGGAGGCTGCCGTCCCGCCACCAGAAACGAGAAGAACCCGGCCCTCTTGCACATCGACAGCGTCAACGGGCAGCCGCCCGAGTCGGTCAAGCAGCGACCCAAGTTCGAGGATCTGACCCCGCTGTTCCCCGATGAGCAGCTCCGGCTGGAGCGCGACGACGATCCCGCCAACATGACCTGCCGCATCATCGACCTATTGTCGCCCATCGGCAAGGGCCAGCGCGGCCTGATCGTGTCACCCCCCAAGGCGGGCAAGACCACGATCATGAAGGAGATCGCCCGGTCCATCGAGCTGAACAACCCCGAGGTGCATCTCTTGGTGCTGCTGGTGGACGAGCGCCCTGAAGAGGTCACCGACATGCGGCGCTGGCTGCTGCGCGGTGAGGTGGCTGCATCCACCTTCGACCGTCCGGCCGAAGAGCACACCCACGTGGCGGAGATGACCATCGAGCGGGCCAAGCGCATGGTGGAGCGGGGCGAGGACGTCGTGATCGTCCTCGACGGCATAACCCGCCTGTCGAGGGCCTACAACCTGGCCGCCCCGGCCACCGGGCGCATCATGTCCGGCGGAATCGACACCGGCGCTCTGTATCCCCCCAAGAAGTTCTTCGGGGCGGCCCGCAACGTGGAGGAGGGTGGCTCCCTCACCATTCTGGCCACTGCGTTGGTGGAGACCGGTTCCCGGATGGACGAGGTCATCTTCGAGGAGTTCAAGGGCACCGGCAATATGGAGCTGCGCCTAGACCGGCACATCGCCGAGCGGCGCATCTATCCGGCCATCAACGTGGACGCCTCCTCCACCCGCCACGAGGAGTTGCTCTTCGAGCGCCGTCAGCTCCAGCAGGTGTGGAAGCTGCGCCGGGTGCTCAACGGCCTCTCCAGCGACGGCAACGGTGGCGGCGCGGCCGGTTTGGAGCTGTTGATGGATCGCCTGCGGACATTCCCCAACAACGCCGCATTCCTGGAGGAAGTAGCGAAGGGCCCCGCCGGGGTGTGAGGCTAGGAGCAACATGAAGCCCGAAATCCATCCCGATTACCGCCTGGTGGTGTTCCAAGACACCTCCGCGGGAACGTCCTTTCTCACTCGGTCCACTATTGAGACCACCGAGTCGGTGGTGTGGGAGGACGGCAACGAGTATCCCCTCGCCAAGGTGGGGATCTCCAGCGCCAGCCACCCGTTCTTCACCGGCCAGATGACCATTGTGGACACCGCCGGCCGGGTCGAGCGCTTCGAGCGCCGCTACGGCCATCGCAAGCGGTCGTCCAAGGAGAGCTGACCCGGCGCTAACCCGCTTTCTGTTCCCGTCGACAACTCGGTCCCCGGGTAGTTTGGAAGCATGGAGGAGAACGCCGCCTACGAGGAGATAGAGGCGGAGTTCGTCGCGCTCGAAGAGCGGCTAGCCGACCCGGATCTGCTGGCTGATCGGGACGCATATGCCTCCACAGCTCGGCGCTACAAGGAACTGGAGGCCAAAGCTCTTCGAATCCGTGAACTGCGGGGCCATCGCGAGGACATAGAGACGGCCACCGAGATGCTGGCCGACGCCGACGCGGCCGACCAGAGCCTGCTGGAAGCCGAGATCGATGCTGCCTCCGCGGCGGTGGAGGGGTTGGAGGCCGAGCTGGTCGAGCTGATGGCGCCCCGAGATCCAAACGATGGCAAGAACGTGATCGTGGAGATCAAAGGCGCCGAGGGAGGCGAGGAGGCCAACCTGTTTGCCCGCGACCTTTTCGACATGTACTCGGCGTACGCCGGCCAGCAGCGTTGGAAGCTGGAGATGATGAACGCTCAGGGCTCCGACATGGGGGGTTACACCGACGTGGTGTTCATGCTGCGGGGCGATGACGTGTGGCGCAAGATGAAGTATGAAGGCGGTCCCCACCGGGTTCAGCGGGTGCCGGTCACCGAGTCGCAGGGCCGGGTGCACACATCGTCGGCCACCGTGTCGGTGCTGCCCGAAGCCGAAGAGGTGGAGGTGCACATCGACGAGAAGGACCTACAGGTCGATGTCTACCGGTCGTCGGGTCCGGGCGGCCAGTCGGTGAACACCACCGACTCGGCGGTCCGCATCACCCACAAGCCCACCGGATTGGTGGTGTCGATGCAGGACGAGAAGAGCCAGCTCCAGAACCGCAACAAGGCGATGGCCGTTCTCAGGGCCCGGCTGCTGCAAGCCGAGCAGCAGCGACGCCAAGACGAGCTGTCCGAACAGCGCCGGGGACAGGTAGGCGGCGGGGGCCGGTCGGAGAAGATCAGGACCTACAACTTCAAGGAGAATCGGGTCTCCGACCACCGCATTGGACTGACCCTTTACAAGCTCGACCGGATCCTGGCCGGTGACTTGGACGAGGTGGTGGACGCCTTGGCCGAGGCCGAGCGCCATGACCACACCGTCGGATCGTGAGCTTGGCCGCCCAGAAGGTCACCTGGGGCGATGTGGCGAAGGACGCCGCTCGCCAATTGGGTGCCGCAGGGGTGGCCGACGCCGAGGCGCAGGCTCGCCGACTGGTGGAGCAGGCGTCGGGATATGAGGGCGGAGAGTACTACGTCGGCTTGACCCGAGGGCCGGCCCGGCGGCAAATGGCCTATCTCGACTCAATGCTGGCCCGTCGTTTGGCCGGAGAGCCGCTCCAGTATGTGCTGGGACGCTGGGGCTTTCGGGGCCTGGACCTGATGGTGAGCCCCGCGGTGCTCATCCCCCGTCCCGAGACCGAGATATTGGCCGGGTTGGCGGTAGCCGAGTTGGCCCGCCGCGACCCGCCCGGTGGCCTGATGGTGGACATGGGCACCGGCAGTGGGGCGGTGGGACTGGCGGTGGCCGCCGAGTGCGACGCCGCGCGGGTGGTGCTGACCGACGTTTCAGCCGAGGCTCTGGCCGTGGCCAGGGCAAACCTGGCCGGGCTGGGGCGGGCCGCGGTACGGGTGTCGGCCTGTCAAGGGTCATGGTATGAGGCCCTGCCCGAGTCAATGGAGGGGACGGTAGACGTGGTGGCCAGCAATCCTCCGTATGTGCGCGACGACGAGGCGCTGCCCTCCGATGTGGCTGACTGGGAGCCGGTGATGGCCTTGCGGGGCGGCGCCGACGGTCTGGACGGTGCCCGCCGGATCCTGGCCGATGCCGGCCACTGGCTTAGCCCTGAGGGATCGGTGCTGCTGGAGCTGGCGCCCGATCAGATGGAGGCCGCCGCGTCCATTGCCCAAGCCGGCGGGCTGGCCGTGGAGGCGGTGCACCCTGACCTGGCCGGTCGCGACCGGGTGCTGCACTGCCGGAGGTCTTAGGCATGGCCCGGGGCGACGCGGCCAGCCTGGTGGAGATGGCCGCGGCTGAGCTGCGGGCCGGCCGAGCAGTGATCATCCCCACCGACACGGTGTACGGGCTGGCCGCCCTTCCTGAAAATGTCGAACTGCTGTTCGAGCTCAAACAGCGCCCCGCCGACAAAGCAGTGGCCATCCTGGTGGCCCGCCCCGCCGATGCCGAGGAGTTCTTCGATCCCCTGCCCGCCACTCGGCGGCTCATGGAGGAGTGCTGGCCGGGAGCGCTCACCATCGTCCAAGACGGCCGCGGCGTGCGCTGTCCCGACCATCCGCTGGTGCAGGCTCTGGCCACCGCTGTCGGTCCTATTGCCACCACCAGCGCAAACCTGAGCGGTCAGCCCACCCCCCACACCGCAGAAGAGGCGGCCTCCGCCTTTCCCGATGTTCACCTGGTCATCGACGGCGGTCGCCTTCAGGCCCCCGCATCCACTGTTGTCGAGGTGAGCCACGACGGGCTCACCATCCTCCGCCAGGGGGCCGTGAACGTGGAGGGGATTGCCGAATGAACCGGCCCGAGAATCCCGCCTCCCGGGGCCGCAAGACCAATCTGGCCCTGCTCATTACGTTGACTTTGACCTTGATAACCGGAGGGGCGTCGTTTCTGCTGGGGAGTTCCTCCACGGCGTGGCTCGTGACCTTGCATGGCGTGCTCGGGTTCGTCGTTCTGGTACTGGCCCGCCCCAAGTCACCGGTCGTGCAACGCGGCCTCAATCGCCGTCGTCCCAATCGCTTTGCCTCCATCGCGTTGGCTGGCGTTGTCACCGGTGCGTTTGTCACCGGGGTGATCCACACCCTCAACGTCTGGGAACCGTTCGGGGTTTGGTCGCCCATTGGCCTGCACGTGATCTTTGCCCTCGCAGCGGTGCCGCTCGTGGCGTTGCACGTGGTTACCCGTCCCCAGCGAATCCGCCCAATAGACCTCTCTCGGCGCACTTGGCTTCAGGCCCTGGGAGTGGCGGGAATCGCGTTGGGATTTCGCACGGTGTTCGACCGATGGGTCGCGGCCGACCGGCGCTTCACCGGCTCACACGAGGTGGGGTCCGGAGAGCCCCGGCAGATGCCCGTGGTGCAGTGGTTCAACGACTCACCCCCGAGGATCAACCCCGACGAATGGGTGCTTCGCCTTCGGGGATCGGTTGAGCGAGACGTGGACTACGAGGAGCTTGCGGCCCACACCACTACCAGGGAGGCAACGCTGGACTGCACCAACGGGTGGTACAGCACGCAGGACTGGACTGGGGTAATGCTGTCCGAGCTGCTCGGCCCGGGTGCCACCGGCCGCAGTCTGGAAGTTCGCTCGGCCACCGGCTACACCCGCCGCTTTCCCCTCGGCGACGTGCACAAGATGATGTTGGCCCATCAGCTGGGCGGGAAGCCGCTGTCGCGTGGCCACGGTGCCCCGGCTCGCCTGGTGGCACCTGGGCGGCGGGGGCTCTGGTGGGTGAAGTGGGTGACCGAGATCAGAACCAGCGACCGACCCTGGTGGTTGCAGTCGCCCATCTCGTTTACCTAGAGGCACAAGATCGCAGTAAAGAGTCATCAAACCGGCCGCGGGCTGGGTAGATTGGCCTCTATGGCGCGTATCGCCGCCGGGGCCGACCACGCCGGAGTGCAATTGAAGGATGTGCTGGTGGCCCATCTGCGGGAGTTGGGCCACGACGTCGTCGACTGTGGCACCCACGGCCCCGATCGGGTGGACTATCCCGATTTCGGGGAGGCGGTGGCCCGAACGGTGGCTGCGGGCGAGGCAGAGCTGGGCCTGTGCGTTTGCGGCACCGGCATCGGCATCGCCATGGCGGCCAACAAGGTGCCCGGAGTGCGGGCGGCAACGGTCCACGACGTGACCTCAGCCCGACTGACCCGGGAACACAACGACGCCAACGTGATCTGTTTGGGCGAGCGGCTCATCGGCCCGGAAGCAGCCCGAGAGGCCTTGGACACGTTCCTGGGGGCGTCATTTGAGGAGGGCCGCCACGTACCCCGGGTGGCCAAGATCGACGCCCTATTGCCCAAAGAAGAGGTAGCCCCTTGATGTGGCCCGCCAACGGCAACGACCCGGTGTTCGAGATGATCAACCGAGAGGTCGAGCGCCAGAACACCACCGTGCAGCTCATAGCCTCGGAGAACTTCGCCTCGCCGGCGGTATTGAGCGCCACCGGTTCCGTGCTCACCAACAAGTACAGCGAGGGATACCCCGGTCGCCGCTACTACGGCGGCAATATGGTGATCGACGAGGTGGAGTCCATCGCCCGGGAGCGCGCCACCGCCCTGTTCGGTGCCGACCACGCCAATGTGCAGCCCCATTCAGGAGCCAACGCCAACGTGGCGGCCTATCTGGCGGTGCTGGAGGCGGGCGACACCGTGCTGGGCATGAGCTTGGACCACGGAGGCCACCTCACCCACGGCTCACCGGTGAACATCAGCGGGCGAACATACCGATTCGTGGCCTACGGCGTGACCCCCAGCGATGAGCGCATCGACTACGACCAGATACGGGATCTGGCCCTCGAGCACCAGCCCAAGCTCATCGTGGCCGGCGCCACCGCCTATCCCCGCATCATCGATCCGGTGCCGTTCCGCGCCATCGCCGACGAAGTGGGTGCCCTGTTCATGTTCGATGCGGCCCACATCGCCGGGCTGATAGCCGGGGGCATGCACCCCAACCCCGTGCCCCACTCCGACATCGTCACCTTCACCACCCACAAGACGCTGCGCGGCCCCCGGGGCGGGGCAATCCTGTGTACCCAAGATCTGGCCCCGGCCATCGACAAGGCTCTGTTCCCCGGTCTCCAAGGCGGCCCGTTGGAGCATGTGATCGCGGCCAAGGCGGTGGCCTTCGGAGAGGCCGCCACCCCCGAGTTCGCCGACTATGCCGCCCGGATCGTGGAGAACAGCGGTGCGCTGGCCAAGGGCCTGGCTGAGGAGGGGTTCCGCATGGTGTCGGGCGGCAGCGACAACCACCTGTTGCTGGTAGATCTGCGGACCTTTGATGAGGATCTGACCGGCAAGGTGGCCCAGGAAGTGCTCGACCGGGCGGGCATCACCCTGAACAAGAACACCGTGCCCGACGACCCCCGCTCCCCATTCGTTACCAGCGGGGTGCGGATCGGCACCCCGGCCACCACCACCCAGGGAATGGGCCCCGATGAGATGGGCCTCATCGCGGGCATGATCGGCCGAACCCTGCGCCAGCGCGACGACGAGGGCACCGTCGTCGAGGTCCGATCAGAGGTGGCCGATCTCTGCGGACGGTTCACCCCCTATTCCCTGGCCGGATAGGCGCGGAAAAGGGCGCCTCATAACGCCATGGCCCCCAGCATCGACAGCTACCTCATCGTCTTCGCTGTAGCCGCGGGTGTCACCCTGGTGGCCACGCCGGTGCTGCGGCGATTGAGCGAGCGCTGGGGCTTGATGGTGGAACCCGATGCCCGTCGGGTCCACGAGCGCTCAACGGCGGTGCTGGGCGGTGTGGCCATGTTCATCGGGTTTCTGTCGGCCATGGGAGTGGCTTGGCTGCTAGGCGACTTCGACGTGGTCTTCGCTACCGCGTCGGAGCCGGTGGGAATAGTGATAGCCGCACTGGTGATGATCGTGTTCGGCACCTACGACGATGTGAGGGAGATGTCGGCGCCGGCCAAAGTGGCCTCCATGGTGCTGGCGGGCAGCATTCTGTCGTTTGCCGGTGTGACCGTGCTGAATCTGCGGCTGCCGGTGTTGGATGCGCTGATCCTCTCCCAAGACTTGGCCTTTGTGGTCACGGTGCTGTGGTTGGTGGCCATTGCCAATGCCATCAACCTGATCGACGGGCTCGACGGCCTGGCTGCGGGCATTGTGGCCATCGCCGGGCTCACGTTCTTCGTGTACTCCATCAAGCTCACCGATGAAGAGGTCCTTCTTCCCAACAACATCGGGCCGCTGATAGCGATTGTCGCCGCCGGAGTGGCAGTGGGCTTTCTGCCGCAGAACTTCCACCGGGCCCGCATCTTCATGGGCGACGGCGGAGCGCTGTTCTTGGGAACCCTGCTGGCCGCCTCCACGGTGTCGGTGGGGGGACGCAGCAGCGAGCCGTTCGCGGGCCAGACCTACTTTTTGTTCGCCCCCATGCTCATCCCATTGATCATCTTGGCCGTGCCAGTGGTGGACGTGCTGTGGGCGGTGCTGCGGAGGACCCGGGCCCGCACCAGCATCACCACTCCCGACAAGGAGCATCTGCACCATCGGCTGATGAGCCTGGGCCACGGTCATCGCCGCAGCGTGTTGATTCTGTGGCTGTTCACCGCCTTGATGTCCACCCTGGTGCTGTATCCCACCTACACCGGGGAGGGGGAGGTGATCATGGTCCCGGCTGCCGCGGTGCTGGTGCTGGTGCTCTACACCGTCTTCCACCCCATCCTGCGCCGCCGCACCACCTGATCCCAGCCTCTGGCAGCCGGTCTGATGATTTGGCCCTGTAGCGTGGTACGCGAAACCATTTCGGCGAGGCCAATCCGCTTGCCATAGGGGCCCAATTCGTGCCAACTGCAATGACGCAGAATCGCCAGCTTCACGACCGCCAGAGCGCGGGAGACGCCCTTTCCATCGCCTTCGAGTTGGTGGCCACTCCGGCGGTGTTCGCTTTCTTCGGCTGGCTCATCGACGGAGCGCTGGGCACCAAGCCGGTGTTCACCCTCGTTCTTTGCCTTTTGACCGCCGTCTATGCCGGATGGAAGGCGTTTCGGACCTACAACGACCGCATGGAGGCCTACGACCGGAACTTGCCCAGTCGGCGAGTCGATTCTGAATCAGAGGCTGTGACTACGGAGATTGGGACTTCGGAGGATGGCGATGGCTGAGCAGGCTGCCCAGCCGGCCGCAATGGGCGAAGAGGCGCCCGAGCGGGCCATGGCCCATGACATCGTCCGTCGGGGCATGATCGGCGGCCCGGTGTTGGTGGGAGTGTGCGCGGGGGTGTGGGGTTTCGACGGCCTGTGGTCCAGCGGGTACGCGCTCGGGTTGATCCTGATCAACTTCTGGCTGGCTGCCTCTCTCATCACTTGGTCGTTGCGGATTTCGCCCACCATGTTGATGGCCGGGGTCATGGGCGGGTACTTCATCCGCCTGGGAATTCTCACCGGGGCCTATTTCTTGGTGAGAAATACCGGCTGGTTTGAGGCGCTGCCGTTTGTCATCACGCTGGTCGCGGCCCATATTGTTCTGCTGGTTTGGGAGACCCGATACGTCTCCATGTCCCTCGCTTACCCCGGCTTGAAGCCACAAGGAGCCACTCAGTGAACGTGTTTGCCCTGGACTTTCCTCCGGTCTCGCACCTCTTTGTTTGGCCCGACTTCTTGTTCACCGACACACCGGTGGCCCTCAACAAGACCGGGCTGATCTATATCGCCGCACTGCTGCTGACTGCGGGGTTGTTCTGGGCCGCGGGCCGGCGCCGGTCGCTGGTACCCACCGGGGCGCAGACGGTGGCCGAGGTGGGGATCGACTTTGTCGAGAACAGCATCATCATGCAGACCATCGGCCCCGATGGCCGCCGGTACCTGCCCTTCTTGACCACGCTGTTCTTCTTCGTCTTCTTCAGCAACATCTTCGAGGTCGTCCCGTTCATCCAGTTCCCGGCCAACTCCCGCATGGCCATCCCACTGGCTCTGGCGCTGGTGGTGTGGGCCATCTACCACGTGGTGGGTATTCGGGCCCAGGGCTTCTACCACTACTTCAAGGGGGCGCTTTTCCCGCCGGGAGTGCCCAAGGCGCTCTACATCCTGGTGGCGCCCATCGAACTGCTCCAGATCCTGTTGATTCGCCCGCTGTCGCTGGCCATCCGGCTCTGGGCCAACATGGTGGCCGGCCACTTGCTGCTGGTGACCTTCGCGGTGCTGTCGGCCGCTCTGTGGGGAACTCTCTACGTGCCCGCGGTGCTGCCGTTTGCCGCCCTGATTCTGCTCACCGCATTCGAGATCTTCGTCTCGGCCCTCCAGGCCTTCATCTTCACCATTCTCACCGCCGTGTACATCGGCGGATCACTACACCCCGAGCACTAGGAGAAATTTACCTTGCTAGCACTCATATCCACCATCCTGGCCCAGCTGACCGGTGACGGTGAGGCGGGCCTGAGCGCCATCGGCGCGGGCCTTGGCTACGGCCTCGCCGCCATCGGACCCGGCGTCGGCATCGGCATCGTGGTGGGGAACGCCATCACCGCCATGGCCCGTCAGCCGGAGTCAGCCGGCGTTGCTCGGACCACGATGTTCTTGGGCATCGCCTTTACCGAGGCGCTGGCCCTCATCGGTTTCGTCGTCTTCATCCTCCTGCTGCCATGAGCAAGCGGCTTTGGGCCGCGGCTGCTGTTGTGGTGGCCGCGGTCGCGCTGAGCGCGTCGGCGGCTAGTGCCGCCGGGGAGACGGTGGGCTCTTGCATCTTCGACGAGCTGGGTGAAGCCCAGTTCGAAGGCATTGAGGGCGATGGTTTCACCGCGGTCAAGAACCTGAAGACGGCTTACAAGGCGGACGTAGAAGGCGCTGAAGACCTCAAGAAGGACTTCGAGAAGGATCTCGAAGGCTGCCTTGAGGCGCCCAACCCGATCATCCCGGAGGTCACCGAGATCATCTGGGGCGGCGCAGCGTTCATTGTGCTGTTGGCCCTGATGAAGTGGAAGCTGTTCCCGGTAGTGAAGAACCTCATGGAGCAGCGCACCCAGCGGATCCAAGACGCCATCGACGACGCCGACCGGCAGCGGGCCGAGGCCGCCGAGGTCAAGGCCAACTACGAAGCGGAGCTGGCCGACGCCAAGGCCGAAGCGGCCCGCATCGTGGACGAGGCCCGAGAGCAGGCTGGAGCAGTTCGAGCCGACCTTCAGGCTCGAGCCGAAGCCGATATCGCCGAGATGCGGGAGCGGGCCGCGGCCGACGTGGAAGCGTCCAAGCGCCAGGCCATCGCCGACCTTCAGTCGGAGGTGTCCGACATCGCCCTCGG
>JAJEEH010000054.1 GCA_022821105.1 Acidimicrobiia bacterium | reverse complement strand
AGCGGTATTGGAGCCTTCGTCGCGCGCCGGATTGTACACCGCAGCCGCGGTGATATTCATTGCCGTGGCCGTTCTGGTGTTCTTTGTGCTGTCGAATGTTCTCGAAAACGGCGAGGACGTTGCCCCGCCGCCGGTGACCGTTGCCCCGGTCCCCCTGGTTTCGGTGCCCGACGTGGTGGGATTGTCCAGCCAAGCGGCCATTCGAGAGCTTCGAGCCTCCGGATTCGTAGTCAGCCAAGTGTTCGAGGCCAGCGAGACGGTGCAGGCCAACGAAGTGATCTCCCAGTCCCCGGCGGCGCTCTCCGAAATAGAGCAGGGAGACGAGATCGAGATCACGGTGAGCTCGGGGGCGGTTCCGGTGGCGGTGCCCGGGGTGGTGGGCCAAAACGCCAACGACGCTGCTCGATTCCTGCAAGACCGCGGATTTGCGACGGAACTGCGGGTGGAAACAGGGTCCACCGCTCCGGCGGGACAAGTGCTGCGCCAAGAACCGGCGCCCGGAAGCGAAGTAGCACCGGGCAGCACCGTCGTGCTTCATGTGGCCGAGGGGATTCAGCCCGTGGAGGTCCCCGATGTCAAGGGAATGACCCTGCTGCAAGCCACGCAGGTTCTGGCTCAGGCCGGGCTGTCGGTGACCGACGAGCCTCTCATGGAACCGTCCAGCGAAGTGGAGGAGGGTTTGGTGATCGGCACTGAGCCCGCGCCGCCCGTCCTGTTGCTGCCCGACTCTTCGATCACCATCGTGCTGTCGACTGGTCCGGAGTACGCGGTAGTGCCCAGTCTGATCGGGTTGACCCCGGACACTGCCGCAGAGCGGTTGGCCGAATTGGAGTTGGTGCTGATTCAACCAGTCCTCGAATGCGATTTCCCCAACGACACCGAGGAGCTGGTTGGCCGAATCATGGGTCAGATCCCACCTGCCGACGAGGAGCACCCATTGGGAACGGAAGTGACCGCGTGTCTGGGCCAGCCTGCTTCGTTCATACCGCCCCCAGTGACCGTCGAACCTGGGCCCACAAGTGGTCCTAGCCGTCCAACTGAGCCCTTGACCCCCCGACAGGCCCAGGCCAGGAGCGCAGCTGCGGATGTAAATGCGAGGTCCATTGCCGCGGCGAGCCAACCCGGTGCTCTGGGAAGCATCGCCAACTGGAACGCCCTGTCGAACAGGTTCCAATCAGAATGCGGAGCGCTGGCCGCAGCCTTCTTCGACATCTCGGGATTCTCCGTGGCGTGGAACCTGGAGCCCCCCTATCCGATGCCGGCCGCGGCGGCCAACGCCTCCAACTGGGCTGAAGGGATCGATGGCGACACGCCAGGCGTTGACGATGGCTGCGCGGTGTCTTGGAACTAGGGATTGGCGGCCGTCTGGGCCAGGAAATTGGACAGCATGTCGTGGCCCGAAGCGGTGAGAATCGACTCCGGATGGAACTGCACCCCCTCCACCAGGTGATCACGGTGGCGTAGCCCCATCACCAGCCCGTCGTCGGTCTCCGCCGTGATGGCCAAGACATCGGGCACCGAAGACCGCTCCACAATCAGCGAGTGGTACCGGGTGGCCTCGAGGGGATTGGGAAGCCCGGCAAAGACCCCTTCCCCGGTGTGGTGGATCACCGACGTCTTGCCGTGCATGACTTGGGGGGCTCGAATCACCTGCCCGCCGAAAACCTCACCGAGGCATTGCAACCCAAGGCACACTCCGAGCACCGGTCGGACACCGCAGAACTCTCGAATGAGGGCATTGCTCAACCCGGCATCGGAAGGTCGTCCCGGCCCGGGGCTGATGAGCACGCCGTCGGGATCCAAGTCGAGGGCCTGCTGCACCGAGAGGGCGTCGTGGCGGAAGACGATTGGTTCAGCCCCCAGTTCACCCAGGTACTGAACCAGGTTGTAGACGAACGAGTCGTAATTGTCGATCACCAGGATTCTGGAGCTCACGGGTACCAACGATATCGGGGGCCGCTGACCACGAGTGTCGGATAATTCGGGGTCTATCCTTGGTCCATGGCCAAGCCGACCAAGCGCAGAGTGCAAGGCGGGCGGGTAACACCAAGAGGAACCCGGCCCGAGAACGAGGCCGCACCTCGAGTGCCGGTCTCCGCCGAGAAGATCAGCCCGATGTGGGTGCCGGTGTTGATGTGCACCCTTCTGGCGCTGGGCGCCATCGTGATCGTGCTGAACTACGTGGCGCTTCTACCCGGCGATACCAACAACTGGTACCTGATGGGCGGCCTCGGGCTGCTGCTAGCGGGAATGCTGGTAGCCACGCAGTGGCATTAGCAGGTAGCCAACCGGTGGCGGTACCTGGTAGCCACCCGGTGGCAGTACCTGGTAGCCACCCGGTGGCAGTAACAGTCTGGTTGCCTCCAAGTTACGGGTTAGTTACGGGCTTGTAGTTTGTGCCCAGATTTGTTCACAGCCTGTGGAAAACCAGCGGTGCCCCTGGCTGGGCACTACTCGTCGACGGGAGCGAGCAAATCCATGTCGTCGCCGCAATGGCGGGGAGGTTCGGGATCTTCCTCGGGGGCGACGGTCATGCGGACTTCGGCGTAGCAGATTGAGCACCGATAGGTGATCTTCACCCTTCGCAGCTCACCGGGCGGTGGCGGAGGGGGAAGAGGCTGGCGGATCATCAACAGCACGCCGATGCCCACCCGGATGAGGATCATTCCGGCGAGGGTGGCGATGAGCACGCTAAGCCACAGAGGCACCTATTCAGCGTAGACGTGCCAGTACTGTGGGCCTATGGACGAGATGAATTTGGCAATGCTGCTGCTGCGGGTAGGCATCGGGCTTACCTTCGCCGCCCACGGTTACGGCAAGATCTTCCAGGGCGGGCGAATCCCCGGTACCGCTGGCTGGTTCGACAGCATGGGGATGAAGCCGGGCAAGCTGCATGCCTGGATGGCGGCACTCACCGAGATCAGCGCCGGTTTGCTGTTGGCATTGGGATTTCTCACCCCGTTGGCGGCCGCGGGAATGGTCGGGGTCATGGTGGTGGCCGCGTGGACCGTTCACCGCCACAACGGATTCATGATCGTGCGGGAAGGATGGGAGTACACCTTCGTGCTGGCGCTGGTCGCCGTGGCGGTGGCCACCCTGGGGCCCATGGAGTGGTCGGTGGACAATGGCCTGGGAATCGATGACGACTGGGACGGATACGTTGGCCTGGCCATTGGTGCGGGTGGCGGTGTCCTGGCTGGGATTGCCCAGCTCGCCCTGTTCTATCGCCCTCCCAAATCTGAGGAAGCCAGCTGAACAGTGAGCGATACCGGTGTGGTCCTGTTGGATCACGAAGCCTTGCGTCGCTACGAGAAGCACATCTTGGAAGGACTGGGGGTTCCCTCCGACCAGGCTGAGATCGTCGTCGACAACCTGGTAGAAGCCGATTTGCGGGGTGTGGACTCCCATGGCGCCCACCTGATCGAGCTGTACGTGGCCCGGTTGAGGTCCGGGCACTTGCGACCCGTTACCGAAGTCGAGGTTGTCCGCGACGACGGAGCCACCGTGATGATGGACGGCGGCATCGGTTTCGGGCAGGTGTCAGGGGTGGCGGCCATGGAATTGGCGGTCGAGCGGGCCAAGGCCCATGGGGTGGCGGCCGTCTCCGTTCGAGAGGGCACCCACTTGGGTGCTTTGGCCTATTACACGCTCCCTGCGGCCGAGGCCGGTTGCTTCGCCATGGCAGTGCAAAACGGCCCGGCCATCGTCCCTCCCTATGGAGGCCGATCGGGCATCTTCTCCACGAATCCGTTCTCCTGGGCGGTTCCCGCGGGAGAGGAACTGCCCGTGGTGTACGACATCGCTACGACCGCAGTGGCCGGAAACAAGATTCTGCTGGCGAAGAAGCGGGGCGACCCGACCATTCCCGAAGGATGGGCCAACGACGACATGGGCCGCCCCACCACGGACACCGCGACCGCATCGGCTCAGAATCTGTGCTGGTTTGGCGGCTACAAGGGATTTGGCATCGCCCTCATGGTGGAGGTGCTCTCGGGCATCGTTGCCGGAAGCAGCTTCGGGCACACCGAGCAAACCGAGAGTGAGCTGGTGGGCAATCGCCGTTTGGCCAAGGGATGGATGTTCTTCACCCTGGACCTGGAGCGGTTTTGCGGCTTGGACCGATTTCGGGAGCAAATGGACCAGCTCATAAGAGACGTCCACAACACCGAGCGGGCCGAAGGCGTGGACCGGATCTATGTGCCCGGCGAAATCGAGCACGAGAACCGGGCCGAACGGCTGGCCTCGGGAATCCCCCTGCCGGTTGCGCTGGTGGAGGAGATCAGTGCCATCGGCGCCGACTTCGGCCTGCCCCCGCTGGGTTCTGACTAGCGGGAGATCGAAGTCAGACGTTCTGCTCGAAGACCACCTTGATGGCGCCTCGTGAACCGGCCTCGGCGGCGTGGGCGATGGCTTCCCGATAGCGATTCAGGGGATAGCGGGCCGAGACCAGTTGTTCGAGGTTGGCTGAGGCCACCAGGTCGAAGGCCATCTCGAAGCTGGTCGCCGTCTTTCCTCCATGGAGGGTTTCCGTACCGTAGGTGTAGGCGCCCACCAGTTCGGTCTCACGATGCCACAGGCCGGTTAGGTCGATGCGGGCCGACTCCGGCATTCCCAATAGCACCACCCGCCCCCGAGGCCTGGTGATGGCGATGGCATCGGCCACTGAACCTGGATTGCCTACGGCGTCAATCGTGATGTCGACCCCTCCTGACAGGTAGTCGCCCAGCATCCGACAGCCGCAGAATCTCCGCACAGCACGGCGCACCTCATGGGGGTCGACCACGATGTCGGCGCCCAGAGCGGTGGCCAGATCTTGCTGGTGGGGGTATTTGGCGGTGGCGATGATCGTTCCCGCCTCAGTCAGCGAACGCAGGGCGGCCAGCGAGCACAACCCCATCGTTCCCGCCCCCAGCACCGCTATGGTGTCCCCCGGCTGGACCTGGGCTTTGAGGGCAGCATGGACCCCGCCGGCCGCGGGCTCCAGCATGACGGCCGCTTCATCGGTGAAATCGTCGGGCACCTGATGAAGCTGGCTCTGATGGGCGACAAGAGCTTCTCCCCAGCCGCCGCCGGTGCTAGAGCAGAAGCCGATCTGGATGCCGTCCTTGATGGCGCCACCGAGCAGGTAGCCGTAATCCTCTCCGTCGCCGGGGGCGGCACCGGGGAAGGGAAGGGGCTCGTCGCGGGCCGCCGGTCCCAGAACCGGTTCTAGGGCCAGTCGGCGGCCTTGGTCGTCGACGCCCACCACTTCGTGGCCGGGAACGAACGGGAACGACACCAATGGCTCGAAATACCGGGATGATCGGCCCTCCACGGTGGCCAAGTCTGAGCCGCAGATGCCGGTTAGCCGAGGACGAATCGTATGCCATTCCGGTCCCGGCAGCTCGGGTGGATCGATGTCGCGCAAGCGCAATGGGCCCACCCCGCCTCCGGCGCCAGGCACCATCCGGGAAGCCGCCGCAGCGGCGACATAGCGGACGGGTTTGCGCTCGAAGACCAGAGCCTCCATTCGCCCAGTCTTGCCGTGTGCTTCGGGCTAGGACAACCGAGCGTCGCATTGTCGCCCAGCCGGGTCGCGATGTTCTCAGAGGCTGAGGTACTTGGCCGGGTCGCGAGGGGAGCCGCGATAGCGCACCTCAAAGTGGAGATGGGGGCCGGTGGACCAACCGGTGCTGCCGACATAGCCGATGGTATCGCCGATTTGGACTTGTTGGTTCAGCCCCACGTTGAACTGCGATAGGTGGGCGTAAAGCGTGGTCCACCCACCCCCGTGATCGATGATGATCGTGTTCCCGTAGCCCTGCCGGTTTTTGACTTGGATGACGGTGCCGGAGGCGGCGGCGAAAATGGGGTCGCCCGTGTTGTTGGCGAAGTCGAGTCCGGAGTGGAAGCGAACTGTGCCGAAGATGGGGTGAACCCGGTTGCCGAATCCCGATCCGGCCTCTCCTGTCACCGGTCGGAAGAACTCTGGGGGTGCGGGAATGTCAATATCGTCGAACTGGCCGGCACGCTCCTGCTCGGCCAGGCGGGCCAGGTCTTCTTGGCGCTGACGCTCCAATTCGGCCAGGCGGGCCAGTTCAGCCTCGCGCTTGCGCCGTTCTTCCTCGAGGCGGATCCGCTCGCGCTCACGCTCGATCTCGTCTTCGATTTCTTCGATGTTCTGTTCGAGTCCAGATATTTCGCTCTCAATGTCGGCTTGTTCCTGGGCTTCGACAGCAATTCTCGCTTGTAGGAGTTCCCGCTTTCGGTTCCACTCCTCTTGCAGCTTTTCTTGAGCCTCTTGGAGTTCGGCCAGCTCGACCAGAGTCTCTTGGATCTCGGTTTGGGCCTGCTCAATCTCGATTTGGGCCTGCTCAGCTTGTTGAACCGTTACCTGCTGGTCGTCGTAAGCCCTGCGGAGACGGTCGATAAGCACTTGGACATCCCCGCCCAGTTCCTCAACATAGAACTGTCGCCGGGCATTTCGGTTGGGATCGCCGTCTTCAAGCAGGAAGTTCGGCTCATACACCAAGTCGAGATAGAACTGGACCACCTGGTCTTGCAGCTGGTCTCGGATGGCTGCGATCTCCTGGCCCAGTTCCACGGCCTGCTCTTGGGCATCGACCACCCGCTTCTGAGCAGCGGACTGAGAGAGCTCCACTGCTCCCAGACGAGTCTTGGCCGCCGCGATCCAGGAGAGGACCTGGTTGAGCTGGGCGTCTACCTCCTCGATCTGGGCGTTGGTCACATCCAGCTCTTTGATGGCGAACAGCGCCTCGCGCTGAAGCGCCTCCTGCTCTTGGCGCCGCTCTTCGATCTCCTGTCTCTTCTTTTCGATCTCCTGCTGGCGATCCTCAAAGAATGAGTCTTGGGCCGCGCTGGGGGAGACGAAGGCCAGCGGCATTATGACCGAGAAAACAAGGACGACCCGGAGGAATTTGCGCATGAAGAGCTATCGGAACTCGCAGTGGCGGTGGCTACGATCGTAACCAAATCGCAATATAATTCCAAGCACCCCTTTGATGTGATCAGTGTGACTGATGGGGCTGTTGTGGTCAACGATATGTCGACTTCAGCGGCAGTTTCTCCGGGCATTCATGTGATGGATACCCTGAGTCAATGGCCAGCAATTCCGACGTTTTGGATCGGCGAGAAAGGGTCATCCTCGCCGAAGACTTGGCCGGGGTTGCCGAGGGAACCCCGGGTGAAGTGATGCTTCACACGGGGATGCGCTGGCTGCGCTATTGGGTGCGGTTCGACAGCGGGGCTGAACGGGGCTCGATCCATCGCGACAAGCTGGTCAGAGAAGCCGAGTGGGAGGACTTTCTGGTCAAGCGGGCCGAAGCCGAAGCGGCGGCCGAGGCCGCCGCCGAGTCCGGTGGCGGACCGAGCAGCGACCCAGAGGAACAGACGACCGCAGCCGCAGGTGACGGGGCAAGCGAGGACGTAGTGGTGAACGGCGCCACGGTGCCCGCCCATCTGCTGTCTCGCAGCGCATCAGCCCGCGAGCGCTTGGGCGGCTAGCAGGGCAGCTACCAGGCCGGCTTGCCCGAGGCTGGCAATGGGGCGGCTAGCCCAGGGCGGCGGCCCCAGAAGTAACGGCGGAGAGCAGGGCAGGGGCCGTCGGGAGGATCTGATCGAGGTAGAAGCGGCTGGATGTCTGCTTTGCCCTCCAGAAATCAGCCCGCTCCGGCTCGGCCGATTCGAGTAGGCGGGAAGTGTCCCACGCCTGGGCCATGACCCATCCGCCGACGGTGAGGCCGAGCATCTCGAGGAACGGAGTGGCGCCGGCCAAGGCATCGTCGCCAGGGTGCTCGCCCAGCCAGCGGGCGGCATCGGCCACCGCGGCGACCGCCTGGTCCAAGTTCTTGTCCAGACCGGTCATGTCTTCCAGCAGCGACGCCAGCGGAGCGCCATCGGCCATGGGAAGCTTGCGTCCGACCAGGTCGATGGCCTGGATTCCATTGGTGCCCTCATAAATGGGGGCGATGCGGCTGTCCCGCCAATGCTGGGCGGCCCCGGTTTCCTCGATGAATCCCATGCCGCCGTGTACCTGGATGCCCAGCGAGGCCACTTCCACGCCCTGGTCGGTACACCAGGCCTTCGACACCGGCGTCAGCAATTCGGCCCGCTGCTGGGCTTGCCGCCGGTGGTCCGGATCGGGATGGCTGGCGGCGCGATCGGCCGCGGCCGCGTTGAGAAGCAGCAACCCCCGCATGGCCTCGGTGCGGGCCCTCATGTCCAGAAGCATGCGGCGCACGTCGGGGTGTTGGATTATCGGTGCTTGGTGGCCGGGCTCGGTGTCGGCGCGTCTGCCTTGGCGCCGGTCGGCGGCGAAGGCCGCTGCTTGCTGATAGGCCCGCTCGGCCACCGCCAGGCCTTCGAGCCCCACCAAGAGGCGGGCCTTGTTCATCATGGTGAACATCAGGCGCATACCCTCGCCCTCTTCCCCCACCAGCTCTCCTACTGCCCCGTCGAGTTCCATCACACAGGTGGGACTGGCGTGTATGCCCACCTTGTGCTCAAGCCCGATGCACCGGATGGCGTTTCGCTGAGCCAACGTGCCGTCGGCCTGCACCAAATGCTTGGGCACGATGAACAAGGAGATTCCCCGGGTGCCCATCGGCGCGTCGGGAGTGCGAGCCAGCACAATGTGGACGATGTTGTCGGCCATGTCGTGCTCGCCCCACGTGATGAAGATCTTCTGGCCCCACAGGCGGTAGCTCCCATCGCCTTGGGGTTCGGCTCGAGTTGTGAGCGCACCGACGTCAGAGCCTGCCTGGGGCTCGGTCAAGAGCATGGTTCCGGTCCAGGCGCCGCTGGTGAGCGGGGGCAACCAGCGGTGCTTTTGCTCGGGGCTGCCGTGGGTACTGAGGGCGCCGATGGCGCTCTGGCTCAGCATCGGGCAAAGCGAGAACGCCATGTTGGCTGATGTGAACATCTCCTGGATGGCCACGTCGACCACCAGCGGAAATCCGGCCCCTCCGTGCTCGGGAAGGGCCGACACCGCGGTCCAGCCGCTCTGGATGTACTGCTGGTAGGCCTGCCGAAACCCTTCGGGGGTGATGACGTTGCCGTTGGCGTCGAGCACGCTGCCGACCTCATCGCCGGTTCGATTGAGGGGGGCCATGACTTCGGCGGCCAGCCGCCCGGCCTCGGCCAGGAGGTCTTCGGTGTGGTCGAGTCCGACATCGGCCCATGCGGGAAGCTGGGCCAGGTCGTCCAAACCGGCAATGTGGCGCAGAGCAAAGGCGATGTCGTCCAAGGGGGCGGAGTAGGTGCTCATGTCACTCTTCTGGGGGGTTGTCGGGGATCAAAGCGGCCAGCAGCTGCTCGGCAGCCGCGGCGGGGGAGAGCTCGTGGCGCTCGACGCGGCCCAGTGCGGATTCACCGGACTGGGCCTCGATGATGCGGAGAGCCCGGTCGCGCAAACCGAGCTCGATCCTGTCGGCTACCTCGCTGCGACGGCGTCGGCAGCGGCGGCGGATCAGCTCACCGGAGTGGTGCAGAAATGTGGTGTGGCGCTCGATCTCCGACCACAAGTCGTCGATGCCCTCCCCCTCGGTGGCGGTGGTCAACACTATGGGGGCCCGCCACTCTCCTCGGTGTCCGAGATCGAGCATCAATTCCAAGTCCCGGCGAGCACCGCGGGCATCGGGCCGGTCGGCCTTGTTCACGACGAAGATGTCGGCCACCTCCAACAGCCCTGCCTTGTTGGCCTGCACCGCGTCGCCCCACCCGGGGGTCACCACCACCACAGTGGTATCGGCGGCGGCGGCGACGGTCACCTCCACCTGGCCAACGCCAACGGTCTCCACGATGATCGGGTCGCAGCCCGCGGCGTCGAGCACCCGGACAGCGTCGGGCACGGCCACCGCCAACCCGCCGGCGTGTCCCCGAGTGGCCATCGACCGGATGAAGGTACTGCTGCTGACGTTGTTGTCCATGCGGATGCGGTCGCCCAAGATGGCCCCTCCGGTCAGAGGAGAGCTGGGATCGATGGCCAAGATGGCCGGCCGGGCTGCACCGGAGACGGCGGCCAGTCGGCCGGTAATGGTGGACTTGCCGCTGCCCGGGGCGCCGGTCACCCCGATCACCCGCGCCTGTCCGGCGTCGCGGTGGGCCCGTTCGGACACTATGACGGCGTTGTCGTCTTGGCGTTCCACCATGGTGAGCAGCCTGCCCAACGCCCGCCGGTTTCCGGCCCGGGCCGATTCGAACAGCTCGTCGAGCGAGGTGGGGCTCATGGGTTGACGCCCAAGGAGGGATCCACGGGCCGAGGGCTCACCGGGCTGGGGACTGGTGGTCTGGGGACTGGCGGTTTGGGGCAGCGCGCACCGCGGCCACCACTTCCTCGGCTGATGCCCCGGGTCCAAGCACCGCGGCCACGCCGGCCTCGATCAGAACGGCCATGTCTTCGGCAGGCACTATGCCCCCGATCACCACCGGCACGTCCAAAGCCGCTTCTTCGACGGCCTGCACCATGCGGGGGGCCAGGGTGAGATGGCCGGCGTTGTGCATCGACAGCCCGATCACGTCGGCGTCCTCCTGCTCACAGGCCGCGACAATGCTGTCGGTGGTCTGGCGCAGTCCCAGGTAGATCACTTCCATGCCCGCATCACGCAAAGTTCGGGCCACCACCTTCAGGCCCCGGTCATGGCCGTCGAATCCCAGCTTGGCCAGCACCACCCGCAGCGGCTCTGGACCCTCCGCAGACAGCGGCGCAATGCCGGGTGTCTCGCTCATCGGGTCACACCATCGCGGTCTCGACATAGGTGCCGAACACCGACTCCAGTGCCGCGACGATCTCGCCCTCGGTGGCATAAGTCTGCACCGCGTCGATGATGGGCGGCATGAGGTTGACGTCGGGCTGACCGGCGGCTTCGACCAGTGCGGCCAGCGAAGCTCGAACCGCATCATCGTTGCGATCGCCGCGGACTTGATCAAGGCGCTTGATCTGCATCTCCTCGGTGGCGTGTCCAATGGACAGCAGATTGGCTTCGTCGTCGTCGTTCTCGGTGAATTCGTTGACTCCGACGATGATGCGCCGACCAGCGTTCACTTCGCGTTCGAAACGGTAGGCGGCGTCGGCGATTTCCCCGACGAAGTAGCCGTCGTCGATGCCGGCGTACACCCCCTCCAGCATGGAGCCGCGACCGATTTGGTCGATGTGGTCGAATATCTCGTTGGCTTGACGCTCCATCTCGTCGGTCATCCACTCCACGAAATGGGAGCCGCCCAGCGGGTCGACCACCGATGCGGCGCCGGTCTCATGGGCCACGATCTGCTGGGTGCGAAGGGCGATGCGAGCGGCCTTCTCGGTGGGCAGCGCGAGGGCTTCGTCGTAGGAGTCGGTGTGCAGGCTCTGCGTGCCCCCGAGCACCGCCGACAGGGCCTGGACGGCCACACGGGCGATGTTGTTCTCGGGCTGCTGGGCAGTGAGGGAAACGCCCGCGGTCTGAGTGTGGAAACGGCACATTTGCGACTTGGGGTTGGTGGCGCCGTAGCGGTCCTTCATCCAGGTGGCCCAGATTCGACGGGCCGCCCGGAACTTGCCGATCTCTTCAAAGAAGTCGCTGTGGGCGTTGAAGAAGAACGAGAGCCGGGGGGCGAAATCGTCCACTTTGAGACCAGCAGCGACGGCGGCCTCGACATAGGCGAATCCGTTGGCCAGCGTGAAAGCCAGTTCCTGGGCGGCGGTCGAGCCGGCCTCGCGAATGTGGTAGCCGGAAATGGAGACCGGGTGCCAGCGGGGCATCTCCGCAGTGGTGAAGCGGATCAGATCCGTTACCAGGCGGACCGACGGCCGGGGAGGAAAGATGTACTCCTTCTGCGCTTGGTACTCCTTCAAGATGTCGTTCTGGATTGTCCCGCCGAGATGGACTCGGCCGACGCCGCTCTTCTCGGCCACCGCGATGTACATGGCCATGAGGATTGCGGCTGGCCCATTGATGGTCATCGAGGTGGTCACCTTGTCCAATTCGATGCCCGCGAACAGGTCCTCCATGTCGGCCAAGGTGTCGACAGCCACCCCGGCGCGCCCGACTTCGCCCACCGACCACTCGTGGTCGGAGTCGCGGCCCATGAGAGTGGGCATGTCGAAAGCAGTGGACAGACCGGTTCCCCCGGCCCGAAGCAGAGCATGGAAGCGGGCGTTGGTGTCGGTGGCGGTTCCGAACCCGGCGAACATCCGCATGGTCCACAATTTGCTGCGGTAACCGGTGGGGTACAGCCCGCGGGTGTAGGGATACTCGCCTGGTTGCAACCCGTCGCCGTAAGTGGGGTCGAGGGGAATTCCCGACATGGTCTCGACCATTGGAGAATTCTAGCAAGGAAGTCCGATAGTTGGAAGTGCAACTATCGGCTAATCTCCGCTAGCCAGAAAAACTGGCATAGCCTGGGTTCTAGGAGTGGTTCAGCTCCTGACCAGCCTTCCGGGGCAAGCGCCCGTTAGATCGCCGTCGGCAATCACAACCTGCCCGGCGACGAGGGTGGCGACGAAGCCATCAGCCTTTTGAATCAATCGCCGCCCGCCCGCGGGCAAGTCGAACACCATCTCGGGAGCTTGCAGGCGAAGCTCGTCGAGGTCGATGAGGTTGATATCGGCCCGGCGGCCGGTGGCGAGCATTCCCCGGTCGTGGAAGCCGACCAGGGCCGCGGTGTCGGCACACTGCCACTTGACGAGCTGCTCGACCGGGATGGTCTCGCCTCGGGTCCGGTTCCGTCCCCAGTGGGAAAGGAGGAAGCTGGGCATGCTGCCGTCGCACAGGAATCCGACGTGGGCGCCGGCGTCGCCCAAGCCGGGGACGCTGAGCGGGTGGGAGAGCATCTCCCTGGTGAGCTCGAAATCCCCGTCGCCGTAGTTCATCACCGGGACGTAGAGCAGCTCGGTGCCCTCGCGGGCCAACAAAGCGTCGTACAAGGCCTCGTGGGGATCGACGCCCCGCCGGGCGGCATCGGCCGCCACGCTGGCCTCCGGTGATGGCTCGTAGTCGGGGGTCTCGCCCAACGGAAAGAGCTTGTCGAGTTGGTTGAACGTGTGAAGGGGCTGAGCGGCCAATTCGGAAACCAGCAGCGCCCTCATGTCGGGTTCCCGCAGGCGGGCCACCCGCTCGTCCAGCTCAAGGGCGGCGATCGGGCCATAGCTGGGACAGGACAAGAGGGCGTGATAGGTGGATTGGAGGCCCACCAGCACCCCCACCGGACGGCTGGCCACTTGGGCCCGCAGGGGGATGCCCGCGTCGTTGGCCTGCGTTATGCGATCTAGCAATTGGCGTCCCAGCTCGGGCCGGGTGTCGGGGACGGCAATGGTCATGGACAGCGGTCGGCCGCTGCGCCGGGCCATTTCGGCGATGAGGTCGAACTCGGCGTCCAAGTCGTTCCAGTCGCCCACCATCTCGAATACGCCCTTGCCGGTTCCACCCACTGCCTCGGCAATCGCCCACAACTCCGGCGCGCCGGCAGTGAGGCTGGGGGTGTGCTCCCCGGCTTTGGTCTTGTGATTGATCGTGCGACTGGTGGTAAAGCCCACTGCTCCGGAGGCCACGCCCTCGGCGGCCAGCCGAGCCATCTCTGCGATCTCTGCCTCGGTGGGGTGGTTGCTGTGATCGGCGCCCCGCTCGCCCATGACGTAAGCGCGCAGGGCGCCGTGGGGTACTTGGGCGGCCACGTCGATGGTGCGGGGTTTGCGCTCGACGGCGTCGAGATACTCGGGGAAGCTCTCCCATTCCCATTCGATGCCCTCGGCAAGGGCCGCACCGGGAATGTCCTCGACGCCCTCCATCAGGCCGATGAGCCACTCTTCGGAGCCGGGGCGCACCGGGGCGAAGCCCACGCCGCAGTTGCCCATCACCACGGTGGTCACGCCGTGCCACACCGACGGGGTGATCTCGGAGTCCCAGGACACTTGGCCGTCGTAGTGGGTATGGATGTCGACAAAGCCGGGGGTGACCAGGAGGCCGTCGGCGTTCAGCTCCTGGCGTCCTTGGGAGATGTTGTTGCCGATCTCGGTGATTGTTTGGTTGTTGATGGCGACGTCGGCGGTGAATCCCGGCTGGCCGGTGCCGTCTATGACTGTTCCGGCGCGGATGACGAGGTCGTGCATGGGGTTGAGGTTATCTCGTTACCATCCTCCGGCGTGGCGGCGGGCTGTTGCTATCGGGTCGTGGTGGCGGGTCCTGTCACCTACGGCGGCCTGGCCGTCGGAGCGGCC
>JAJEEH010000103.1 GCA_022821105.1 Acidimicrobiia bacterium | reverse complement strand
GGCGGTTGCTGCGGGTTGGCGTCATTCGTGCGGGCTGCGGGCCGACGGCGCGGTGGAGTGCTGGGGCAGCGACGACGATGGGCAGGCCGCCGCGCCGGGCGGGGAGTTCTGGGCGGTTGCTGCGGGTTGGCGTCATTCGTGCGGCTTGCTGGCCAACGGTGCGGTCGAGTGCTGGGGCATTCAAGGCGAGGATGACGAGCAGTCTGAAACGACCGACGAGCAGGTCGAGCTGCTCTCGATCGGGGGCACCCATCTGTGCGGGCTTCGGATTGATCAGACTGCCTTCTGTTGGGGCTACAACAATTACGGACAATTGAACGTCCCGGATGGGGAGTTCGCGGCGGTGTCAGCGGGTTGGCGTCATTCGTGCGGACTGCGGCCCCCAGGCGCCATTGTGTGCTGGGGCAACAGCGATTTCGGCCTGTTGAACGCCCCCGATGGGGAGTTCGTGGCGCTTTCGGCCGGCCAGTGGCATTCGTGCGGGTTGCGAGCCGACCGCTCTGTTGTGTGCTGGGGGTCGAACGATGACTGGATGGGCGACCACATCGGGCAGGCGACCGCGCCTGGTGGGGAATTCACGGCGGTATCGGCCGGCCAGTGGCATTCGTGCGGGTTGCGAGCCGACCAGACCGTCGAGTGCTGGGGTTGGCAGTCTTCCGCACCGGGTGGACGGTTTTTGACAGTGTCAGCCGGCGGTTCCCATACCTGTGGCCTGCGGTCTGATCAGACTGTGGACTGCTGGGGCCATGACAGTTCTGGGGAGACGGCGGAGCCCGGCGGGGAGTTCTTGTCGGTGGCGGCCGGCGGTTCCCAATCGTGCGGTTTGCGAACCGATCTGACCGTCGAGTGCTGGGGCGGTGATGAAGGCGGGCAATGGACGGCACCGGATGGGGAGTTCTTGTCGGTGTCGGCGGGGCCGCGCCATTCGTGTGGAGTGCGGGCCGCTCGGACCGTCGAGTGCTGGGGCTATACCCGGCGACCGTTCACCGGTTCCTTCGACGTCCACGTGTTCTATTGCGTATCCGAAGGCTTGGGATACTCCGACGCCGACTTGGAGCGAGAAGTCGAGGAGCTGAGCAACGTGGCCCAGTTCTTCGCCCGCCAGTCATCGGGCTTGGCGAGTATTCGCTTCATCCCGGCGGCGGTGATTTCCCCGAATGTGGATTGGGACGAAATCCTGCTGGACACCTGGCATGGAGAGGTGGGCTCTCATCCGTGCGAGGAGGAGATCAAGGAGTGGGGCGATGTCCCCGATGTGCTCGTGTTGACCGGCGCTAAGACCGGCGGCCTCACGTCGGGCTATGCCTACTGGGGTTCAAATTATTCCTATGCGACGGCGTCAACACTTGAGGCCCGATACGCGAGCTATTGCCCCGATTATGCCAGGCCCCACCGGGTACGGGATCTGGTCGGCGCAGGGCAGTGCCCGATCAGCGTGTCGAACCTGATTGAGGAATTCGAAAATGTCGTTCTTCATGAGATCGGACACGGGGTGTTCAAGTTGGACCATCCGCTGGACTGTTCGTTCATGAGCTATGTCTGCCCTGACTATTCGAGGATGGGATGCGCCCACATTTGGATGCTGGGATGGCCTCCGCCCGATGAGTGTCCGACGGAGCGCTCCGACGAAGACGGGGAGCGGTCCAAGTTGCTCAGCATTGCTCCCGGGGCCACCCACTATTGCGGCCTGCGGGTAGATGGCACCATCGATTGCTGGGGATGGAACGACGCCGGGCAAGCCGAGCCCCCCGGAGGCGTGTTCACCGCCCTGTCCGCCGGGTGGGACCACAATTGCGGGCTGCGAGACAACGGCACTGTCCAATGCTGGGGCGACAACCGCCACGGGCAACTGGATGCTCCCGCCGGCACCTTCATCGCCGTGCAGGCCAATCAAAATTACTCCTGCGCCACCAGAGCCGACGGCACCGAGAAATGCTGGGGAGACCACGACGAGGAATAGCCAGCCCGGTCGGGTCGCAGTACCCCCCCTGGGACTCGAACCCAGAACCTGCGGATTAAGAGTCCGTTGCTCTGCCAAATTGAGCTAGAGGAGCATGTTGGGCAGAATCATCCATTGCGTCCTTTCGGTTCGAAGACCGTCTGATTTGCGTGGCAATGTCATCAACAAGAGGTAAAAGAATTCGTGGCAGTGGCAGACGACGATCAACTGGGATGGCTCGAGCTTGAGCGCATCGACCGCGACATACTGCGCGGGAGTGGAAACGCGTGGCGCCGCGAGGGGTGGAGCCTCTACGGGGGCCAAGTAGCGGCACAAGCGCTGGTGGCTGCGGCATCCACCGTCCCGAGCGGGCGCACACCCCACTCGCTGCACGGGTATTTTTTGCGTCCTGGCGACCAAGACCGACCCGTCATATACATGGTCGAACGTGACCGTGATGGCCGTTCTTTCTCCGCCCGCAGGGTGGCCGCCGTGCAGGACGGCAGCGTGATTTGGGAGATGGCATGCTCATTTCACGAGCCAGCAGAAGGATCCGAGTACACGCCACCAGCGCCGATCGATGTGGCACCTCCGGAATCGTCTGCTGCAGCGGCGGGAAACGCGCATCCAATACTGGACATACGAGTGCCGCCGTCCGACCTGACGAAGTCCACGGAAATGCCGGTTGACCGGGCTTGGGTCCGCATCAACCGGCGACTCGGGGACGACCCGCTGATTCACGCCAGTCTGCACGTCTACGCCTCCGACGTGACTACCGGCTTCGAGCGCCTGGATCTTTCTCAAACCCCGGCGGCGGGTCCGAGTATCGACCACGCGTATTGGTTTCACCATCCATCTCGGGCCGATGACTGGGTGCTCTACAACTCCGTTGCCGCAAAGGTCGGGGGCCACAGAGGTCTCTACACGGCGACCGCCCATGACCGTGCGGGCCTCCTCGTCGCCTTCCTCGCCCAGGAGATGCTTCTTCGCCCAACCGATGGTGTGCATCAGGATCGAAGTCGGATGCCTTAAGTTGGTTCGATGGGAGTCAGGCTCGGATCAGACTACGAGGGCATGCATTTGCCAGGCGACGAGATCAACTGGAATGAGAGTCGCTACATCGACGGGTGGGATCCAATGCGCAAGATCGGCTGCTGGTTGCGGATCGGGGTTCGGCCCAACGCTCGCTATGCCGAGATGTCGGCTTGTGTCTTTCTGCCTGATGGCTTCGTTGGGTTTGCGTTCGGCCGCCCCGAGGTCGATGCCAACACAATGTCGGTAGGCGACGAGCGGGGTCACCAGTCGTGGGAGATTGTCGAACCCTGGAGGGCCAACAAGGTCTCGTTCAACGGCTCGATGTCGGTTTTCGACGACGGATGGAAACTCACCGATCCCAAAACCGCCTTTCGCACCAGCCCCAAAGCACAAGCCGAAATCGACTTGATGGCCACCACTGAGGGGCTAGAGGCAACCATGGGTCAGGACCAAGACCAACACCATCTGATCTTTCTGCCCGGGCAGGCCGACTTCCACTACCAGCACATCACCCGGGTAACGGGCTCGATCCGCCTTGGTGACAAGAGATTCGAGATCGACGGAAGCGGTGCCAAGGACCACTCTTGGGGACCCCGCAACTGGCACGCCAAGCGGTGGCTTAGGTGGCTGATATGCAGCATCGACGCCGACAACGGGTTCATGCTGGTCCGGGCAGTGGGACCGACCAAGCAGACCCGAAGCGGATTCGTGTGGGTCGACCGCGAGTTCCGGGTCGTGGATGGCTTCGACATGGTGAACCAATACGCCGGACCACCGTGGTACCAGCTCGAGCGGGCCGAACTCGTGGTCAGAGCGGGCGATGTTGAGTGGACGGCGACAGGCGTTCCCCAGAACTACCTGCCGGCTAGGCATCGCCAGCCCGGCCCCGACGGCAAAGAGGCGATACTGCGCATCGTCAAACAGCCCGCAGAGTGGAGTCTCTCTGATGGGCGTATGGGCACGGGCCATCTGGAGTACCACGATCTGCTCGACGACGCCATTCCCGTTGGACTGCACGAGTGATGGGCAGCGGTGGCAAAATTGTCGGTCTGAACGAGCGACCAGTCACCGAGTGGTCGACCTTCTTGAGTTGTCCCACAGTTTCCTCGCCAAGTTTGGCGGATTTTGACCAGGAGCATTTGAATCGCCTGCAAGCGAAAGGAACCCACCAATGGGACTCTTAGACGGACGAGTGGTGATTGTCACCGGGGCGGGACGCGGCTTGGGCCGCGACCATGCGCTGGAGTTGGCCCGGGCCGGGGCCACCGTGGTGGTGAACGATTTGAACGTCGGAGTTGGCGGCGACCGGGTTGACGCCCCATCGCCAGTAGAGGAGGTCGTGTCCGAAATCGAGGCCATGGGCGGGACGGCAGTGGCCAACGGGGATTCGGTTTCCGACTGGAACGCAATGGAGGCACTGGTTGCCGACACAGTCGACCAATTCGGCGATCTCCACGGGGTGGTCAACAACGCAGGTATCTTGCGGGATCGCATGGTGTTCTCCATGACTGAGGACGACTTCGACATAGTCATAGACGTCCATCTGAAGGGCACCTTCAACCTGCTGCGACACGCATGTTCGTACTGGCGCCAGCGGGCCAAAGCCGGACAGCCGGTGAGTGGACGCGTGGTCAACACGTCATCGGGCACTGGGCTCTTCGGCAACATCGGACAGTCCAACTACGGTGCGGCGAAAGCCGGAATCGTGTCGCTTACCACCATCGCTGCGCTCGAAATGGACCGGTATGGGGTCACGGTGAACGCGATCTCGCCGATCGCCGCCACTCGCATGACTGCCACTGCCGGCCTGGTC
>JAJEEH010000213.1 GCA_022821105.1 Acidimicrobiia bacterium | reverse complement strand
ACCAGAACCCCTATCGGCCGATCCCGATCCGGGCCCTCAACCGGCTCGGCCGCGCCGGACGGCGCCTCGGAATCCCCGAGCGCTTGGACGTCGACAAGCTCCTCAAGCATGCCAAGCGCAAGACCGGCCTCTCCGACTTCGGCGACGACGGTCACTTGGAGGCGTTGCAAGTGCTGGTGGAGTCGATCAACGACGAAGCGAGGCTGACCCCCACCGGCTTGATAGTCCAGAGATCGAGGCTGGCCGGCGCGCTCGTCCAGCGACTGCGAATCCAAGACCTGCTCAAACGGCATCCCGAGATCGACGACATCGACCTCGGAACCGTCATCATGATCACCGGATTGCAGCGCACCGGCACCACGCTGCTGCACCGCCTGCTGTATTCCCACCCGGAAATCCGAGGCATCTCCGGCAATGAGGCGCTGCTGCCAGTGCCGGCCTCCGAATTCGCCCAGCGCGCCGAGCGGTCCCGCAAGCGACAGGCAGTGCTGGCCGAGCGGACTATCTCCTACTTGGCCCCCGACTTCATGGCGGTCCATCCCATCGACCGCGAGCAACCCGAAGAAGACGTGCTGCTCCTCGATCTCAATTTCATGAGCCAGTCGGCCGAGGCCATCTTGCACGTGCCCAGCTATTCCCACTGGCTGGCAGAAGAGGACCATACGGCGACCTACCAGTACTTTCGCCGAGTTCTGAAGGTGCTGACCTGGCAGAGTCCGACCAGCGCATGGGTGCTCAAGACCCCGCACCACCTGGAGTACCTAGACGTCTTCCTCAAGGTGTTCGATGGGGCCACGGTGGTGCAGACCCACCGCGATCCACGCGTGGCCGTCACCTCGTTTTGCAGCATGGTGGCCCACGGCCGGGGCATGTTCAGCGATGAGGTGGACCCCACCGAAATCGGGCGGCACTGGTGTGGCAAAACCCATCGGATGGTCGAGTGGGCCATGAAGACCCGAGCCGAATCACCGGTGGGTCGATTCGTCGACGTCTCCTACTACGACCTGGTCCGCGACCCGATCACCCAGCTCCGGCGGATCTACGAGGTGGCGGGAATCGACTTCGACGACGAAGCCGAGAGATTGGCCGAGCAGTACGTAGCCGCAAACCCTCAGAACCGCTTCGGAAAGCACAACTACCGCCTCGAGCACTTCGGGCTGAGCGAACCGCTCATCGATGAGACCTTCGCCGCGTACCGAGAGGCGTATGGCATTCCCTTCGAATAGGCCCCCTCGAATAGGCCAAGCGAGGCTCACCGGGCGCGAAGCTGCCGTCGAATAACGATGTACCGTTGGCCATGAGCCAAGCACCAAAGAAGCGCACGGTGGTCAACGCGATCGCCGGAGCTGTTCGCGACTTCCGCAATCTGAAGACGCCTGATCTCGAACCGGTTCCCGAAAGCGTGCGAATCGACGGCAGGACGTGCTTCGTGACTGGGGCCAACAGCGGGTTGGGGCGGGCGGCGGCCATCGAGCTGGCTCGGCGGGGCGGCAACATGATCTTGGCCTGCCGTCCCGGCCACAACGAGACCTGCGACGAGATCAAGGAGGCGTCGGGGTCGGACGCCGTGGAGATGGTCGAGGTGGACCTGGCCGACGTCCGCTCGGTGCACCGCTGCTGCGACGAGCTGAAGCGCAGGGGTGCAAGGATCGACATTGCGCTCATGAACGCCGGGCTGATGACGCCCACCGCTCGGGAGACTCCGCAGGGGTACGACACCATGTTCGCCGTCCACTTCTTGTCCAAACGGGTGATGATCGACCGGTGGATCAACGACGGCGTCATTCGCCCCGCGGGCTCCGACGACGAGCTTCCGAGAATCGTGTTCGTCTCATCGGAATCACACCGTTCCTATGAGGCCATAGAATTCGAAGACCTCGGCGAGTACGCCGAATACGGGATTAAAGAGAGCATGCGCCACTACGGGCTCAGCAAGCTGGTGTTGAGCACCTATGCCACCGAGCTGTCGCGCCGCCTGAACCCGGGCGAGCACACGGAGGTGGCCGTGCATGCACTGTGCCCTGGCGGCGTGTCCACCAAGATCGCCCGCGACGCGCCCGCGCTGCTGAAGCCAATAGTCAACCCGGCGTTGCGGCTGTTCTTCCGGTCCCCCGAGAAGGCCATCGCACCGATCATCTATCTCTGTTGCGCCCCAGAAGCAGGAGCGACCACCGGGATGTACCTCCATCTGATGAATCGCAAGCAGGTGTCGGACAGCGCGGCCGATCCCGACAACGGGGCCCGGCTGTGGGACGCCAGCGAGGCCATGGTGGCTGAATCTCGGGGCGCTGACTGAGCCCGTCTCCGCCGCCCCTAGGTCTAGCTGTCGAGATCCCGGTGGGTGATGAGGGGGCGGACGCCTAGTTCGGAGGACTCGGTGAGGCGGCGGTTGATGTCCTCGGCCACGAACACCGAACGGTGGCGGCCGCCCGTGCATCCGAAGGCGATGGTCAGGTACGACTTGCCCTCTGTCACGTAGGCGGGCACCAGCAGTTGGAGCAGGTCCTCGGTCTTTTGGAGAAATGTCTCGGCCATGGGCTGGCCGTTCATCAGGAAGTCCTTTACCGCCTCATGCTGGCCCGAAAGCGGGCGGAGTTCCTCCACCCAGTAGGGGTTGGGCAGGAATCGGCAGTCGAACACCAGATCGGCATCAAGCGGGATGCCGTTCTTGAAGCCGAAGGACATGATCCGAGTGGTAACCGACTCCGGCCCTGCCTCCAGTTCGAACACCTCGTCGATGAATCGGTTGAGCTGGTAGATGCTGTACTCGGAAGTGTCCACCACCACGTCGGCCTCGCTGCGGAGATAGCCCAGCGCCTCCCGCTCGGCCTCTATGGCATCGGAAACACCCATCGGAGAATCGCCGGCGAACGGGTGGCGGCGCTTTGTGCTCTCGAACCGCTTCACCAACTCCGGGGTGGAGGCGTCGAGAAACAAGATCCGCACCGAACCGGCGGCTGATTCCTGGAGAGCGGCCAGTGCGGGAACCACCTCCTCGTGATACAAGTTCAGCCCCAGCACGAGGCCCACTCGGGAGATGCCGCTGTCGGGAGCGTCGGCAAACTCCCGCACCTTGGGAAGCAGTGCTGGGGGCAGATTGTCCACCACGTACCAGCCCAAGTCCTCAAAATGGTTGGCAGCCTGCGACCGGCCCGCTCCGGACATCCCGGTGATCACCACGAACTCGGCCACCACTTCAGGCTAATGGTCACGATGAGAACGATTCGGCTATTCCCCAAACACCGGCGGGAACCGGCGAATCACCCCTGGAGCGCTTCCTTCCGACAGACCAGTACGAGCAAACGGGGAATGGTCTCGGCCTGGGGATACTCAGGGGCGGCGGCCAAGAATCCGGGCGGCGGCGCCGGTTCCAGCATCCGGTCTATAGCCAGCCCGGCATCCCGCAGGGCGTTCACATAGCGGCTCAGAGGGCGGTGCACGAACGGCAGGAACACGTCCTTTTGCACTTCTTCCACCATCACGCTCTCCCGCAGGTAGGCGCCGATGCGCCAGTACTGCTCGGGTGGGTCGAGGATGTGGTCGTCAATCCATCCGCTTCCGGGGGTTTGCAACAGCGGATGGTTCAAAAACAACAGAAAGCGCCCTCCATCGCGCAGCATCCGGGCTGCCTCGGCCACCGCAGCGTCCATGGACTCGATGTGCTCGAACACCAGGCAAGCCACCGCGGCGTCGAACGACCGATCAGCAAGGGGCAGCGCCTCGGCCTGCCCCCGCACATAGACCGGCCCTCCGCCCCGCCTAGCCGCTTCGCTTATCTGGGCCCGAGTGGGATCCACCCCCACTATCAGCGTCGCGCCCTGGTCCGCGGCTACTCGCGACAGCTGCCCTTCGCCGGCGCCCACATCCAATACCAGGTGGTATCCGGCCAGGAGCTCCGCGGCCAGCGGGACGATCAGCTCGGCGTATTCCGGGTCCGCCCCGTCGGTGCAGAGCGCCTGCCACCACCCGGCGTGGCGCTCCCAGAGGTTCTCGTCTGAGCGATCCAGGGTCATTGGGGGCCGTGGAGCTTTTCGTATATCGAAGAGGCCACTGCATCGGGAAGCCAGCTGAGGGCCAGCAGGTCGTCCAGAGATGCCCGCTCCACCGCCCGCACGCCGCCCATCTCCTTCACCAAACGGGCTCGGCGGGTGGGGCCGAGGCCGGCGATGCCGTCCAGCGAGGATCGGGTCATCCGCTTGCCCCGGAGCTGGCGGTGGTAGTCGTTGGCAAAGCGGTGGCTCTCGTCGCGGATGCGCTGGAGCAGGTACAGGCTCTCCGAAGGCCTCGGAATCTCCACGGGAGTGGCCCGGCCGGGCACGAAGACCTGTTCGAACTCCTTGGCCAGCCCGGCGGGAAAGATCTCCCCGTCGAGGCCCAGCTCAGCCAGCACTCGCTCGGCCACGCCCAGTTGCCCCTTGCCGCCGTCCACCACCAGCAGTTGGGGCGGGTAGGCGAACTTGCCCCTCTCCTCCACCGGGCGGTCCCGCTCCTCCAAATAATTGGTCAGTCGTCGGGTGAGCACCTCTTCCATGGCGGCGTAGTCGTCGTTGCCCCCCACCGTGCGCACCTTGAATCGGCGGTACTCCGACTTGCGGGGCAGCCCGTCTTCCATCACCACCATCGAACCCACGTAGTCCGAACCCTGGAGGTGGCTCATGTCGTAGCACTCGATCCGCAGCGGAGCCTCGGGCAGGCCCAGGCACACTTGGAGGTCGTTGAGGGCCCGGGCCCGGCTGTTGTGGTCGGTGCTGCGCTTGAGCCGATGGCGGGCGAAGGCGTCGGCCGCGTTGCGGGCCACCGTCTCCTGGAGCTTGCGCTTGGCCCCCCGCTGGGGCACTGCTATGGCCACCCTGGACCCCCGCTGCTCCCGCAGCCACTCCTCATACAGCTCCTGGTTGTGGGGCAGATCGGGAACCAGCACCTGTTTGGGGCTGCCCAGCGGATTCTCCTCGAAATACAGCCGTTCCAGCACCCGGCTCACCAGTTCGTCGCGGCTCAGATCGCCGGCCTTGTCCACGATGAACCCCCGGCGGCCCATCACCCGCCCCTTGCGCACGTAGAACACCTGGCAGGCCGCCTCCAGCT
>JAJEEH010000180.1 GCA_022821105.1 Acidimicrobiia bacterium | reverse complement strand
GCGATCATCGCGCTGTCCCGGGACGGCGATGTCAAAGCGGAGGTGGCGGTGGTCGCGGCCACTCAGCGGTGGCCCGCGGGGCATCCTCCCGGCGACTACGCCCCAGTCAGCGTGCCCGCCGACTTGGCAGCGCTCTTCGTCCAGCCCGCAGAGCTGGCCGGAACCGTAGCCGCGGTGGACGTGCCAGAGGGCACCCTTGTCTCGGCCAAGATGCTGCGCCCCCACCAAGACAGCGACGAGGTCCGCGCCACCGCGTTGATGCGATTCACGGTGAGTGACGAGCTGTGGCCCGAGCCGGGTCCGGTAGGTGGAAGCCGAGCCGTCTTCTCGTCGTCGCCTGGCGGCTGCGCGGCGGCCTTGGTGACGGTGGTGGCGGCTGATGGCGATGGCGCCTCCACCAGCATCACGGTGGAGGCCGACCCCGAATTGGCCGCCGTTCTGTCCGACGAGCAGTGGTGGATCTGGGAATCGCCCCCCGGCAGTTGGCCCCTCTGCGGTCGTGAGGTCGGTCGCTGATGCTCTTGGCCATAGGAGATCGATGGCTCCACCCCAAAGCGGTAGAGCGGGTGTTGGATGAAGTGCTCGAGGGCATGGCCGACGCGGCCCCAGGCGTCGTTCTTGCTTCCTCACCCGCCGAAGTAGACGAGGCATCGGCGGCCAGCCACCCCACCGTGTTGTCGATGCGGGACGACGAACCGGAACTCCGCCTTGAGTCGGCAGTTGCATCGGCCGCCGCGGTGCTGTGGATCACTACATCCGACTCCACCGACGTTCGCTCACAGCTGCGGTTGGACACAGGGTCGCGCCGCGCCACCCCCATCGTGTCGGTGATTGTGTCCGAGAACCAGCCCGATCTCGACCAAGACCGCCGCCAACGTGTCACAAACCTGTGGGTTTCCCCAGAACCCACCCGGCGCGAGCAGCGTCGCCTTAACCGGATGGGGCGCCGGCTGGCCTGGACTGCGGTCGCGCCGCGTCGACTCGACCCTCTCGACCGCGAGACCCATCTGTGGTCGGCCTCCCAAGCCGCTCAGACCCGCCTCGCCGACCTGCTTGAGGAATCCGGGGTTGAGGAATTCCAGATCCGAGGCGGTGAACGCATGATCGTCCACCGCGCCGACGGAGATCGTGAACACCGGGACTCGCCATTTGCGTCCAATGATGAGCTGATCGAGACAGCCCGCCACCTGGCCAGCTTCTCCGGCGGACAGCCCCAGCGCTTCGACGTGCTCGACAGCCGCCTGGACATCCGCCTCGGCGACCGATGGAGGCTCCACGCAGAGGCCTTCATGTGCCATCCCCCCACCATGGTGCTGCGATCGAATATGGCCGGGAAGGCCACCTTGGACGATCTCGCGGTCGCAGCACCCATGCTTCAGAAAATCCTGGTCGGAGCGGTGTCCGGATCGGCCCGGGCCAACATCGTGGTGGCGGCCGCCATGGGAGGGGGAAAGACCACTCTTTGCCAGGCCCTGCTGGCCACCGTCGACGGTTCGGAGAGGATCGACACCATCGAGGACACCCCCGAGCTCAGGCTGGCCCAATACGGCATCCACCCCAACAGCTATGAGCGTCTCACCCGGGATGCCAACAACGACGGCGTGGGAAAGCTGGCCATGAGCGACCACATCCGCGATGCCAAGCGGGCCAACTCATCCAAGCTGGTGATCGGCGAAACCAGAGGCGAGGGCACACTCGCCCTGCTCGACGCCATGAGCAGCGGGCTAAACGGCTGCCTCGTCACCCTGCACAGCCAGCCCGGCCCTGGAGTGCTGGCCAAGCTGCTGTCATACGCGTGCAGCGAGGGGGCCGATCCCCGATTCGCCCGCCAGCAAATCGCCATCGCGGTCCACCTGCTGGTTTGGATGGGCCGCAACGAGCTTGGCGAACGGGTGATCTCCGATGTCTCTCAAATCGTCAGCTACGACGATCACCACGACACCATCGAGACCCGGTGCCTGTGGTCGCTTCGCCCAGGACAGCGGTGGGCTGTTCCGGTTGGCCGGCCCCACGGGCAAGTAGAGAAGCTGTACCAGTCGGTGGGGATCGAGCTTCGCCCTACCGATGCCCCGCGCCGCAGCACCGACGCGGAGCCGGCATCGTTCACACCGCCGCCGGCAGTCTCCTCAATGAGGAGCCAATGACCGCGCCAGCGGTGGTCGCCATCGTGGCAGGGCTCGCCCTGATGGCCTTGATCTGGTGGCCGTCCTCAGCGGGGAATGCCTCTTCGCTGCTCATGGGCAGCTTGGTGTTGGTCCCGCGGCACAAGGTTCGGGTCGGGCTATTGGCTGCCGGAGCCTTGGCCGCCCTGGGATTTGCTGCCGGTCAGGTTCTGGTGGGACCGACGACAGGGCTGGCCACCATGATCCTGACCGGCGTGGGCATTTGGGCGATCGCCATACAGTCCCGGTCGCGTCGCAGCCTGCGAGAGGCCGATGAACTGGCCCAGTTGGCCAGCGGGCTCGCAAACCAGGCCATAGTGGCCCCCACCGTGGTGGAGGCTGTGCGTCAGGCCGCACCGCTGATTTCCGGACGAGTAGGGGTCGCCGCCCAACTCATGGCCTCAGAATGCAAGACCGGAGGCTTGGTGGAGGCGGCTAATCGGTTTGCCACCACCATCCAACGACCGGTTGCCGAGATGCTGTCCACAGTGCTGACCGAGGCCTTCCGGGGCGGCGCCCAGTGGGTGGACTTGGCCGGGGTCTTGGCTGACGAGGCCACTGAGGCCGCCGAAACCGCCCGCCATTTCCACCGCTACGCAGCCGCTCTCATGCCCCAGGTCGCCGTTACCGTGGTGATGGCCGTCGGCATGCTGGCCATCACCGGATTCGCCGCCAGAGACGTGGGCCGCTGGCTGACCTCCCCGGTGGGACAGCAGCTCCTGCTGCTCATGGCCCTTCTGGCCGCAGCGCTCTGCACCCGAGTTCTGGCCCCGGCCTGGCGGATGAGCCGATGATCTTCCTGGTCGGAGTGTCCGGGGTGGCCGCGGTGGCCGCGCTGCTCTTGGCCCGACCAAAGACCGACGGCAGGGCTACAGCTCAGGCCGCCGCCATGGGATGGCTGCCCAACAAGATCTCGACGGCCGGCTGGGTGCTGACCGCGGCCAGCATCGTGGGGGCCGGCCTGGCCGGGATGGCCATGTCGGGATGGGCCGCGGGCCTGTCGGTGGCAGTCATAGCCGGAACATGGCTGGCCCGGCTGGCACCAGCGGCCATTCGGTCATTTGCCGCGGCTGCCTATCGCAGCGAGCGCGATCAAAGGGTGCTCGAATGGATGCGGAAGCTGCGGCTCTTGACTTCTGCGGGCCAGCCCATCAATGCCGCGGCGGTCAACGCCGCGCTGACGGTCTCTGGCCGGGCCTTCACCTTGGCCCAAGGTGCCATCGGAACAGCCCTGGACGCCGGTCGGGACCCGCTTCCCGCGGTGACTGCGGCCATCGCCGATTCTCCTGCTGAGCCGCTGCTGGCCTCGGTCGTG
>JAJEEH010000041.1 GCA_022821105.1 Acidimicrobiia bacterium | reverse complement strand
TGGCCGGGGCGTTCATTGCCCTGGGCGGCGTGTTCGCCCTCACCATCGCGGTCAGCCCGGAACTGGGAACCGGACCGGCCCGACTGCTCATCGGGGTGGGCTTCTCGCTGGGGCTGTTCTTGGTGGTGGTCACCGGCTCGGAGCTGTTCACCGGTAACAGCCTCATGGTGGCCAGCTTCTTCAGCCGCCGCATCAGCGGTCCGGAGCTCACCCGCAACTGGGCCCTGGCCTTCGTGGCCAACCTGGTCGGCTCTTTGGTGATCGTGTTCTTGCTGTATTTCAGCCGGTGGTGGGCCCAGGCCGACTACGCGTTCTCGGTGCGGACCATCCAGATCGCCAACGACAAGGTCAACCTGTCGTTCGGCACCGCATTTGTGCGGGGGCTGCTGGCCAACATGCTGGTGTGTCTGGCGGTGTGGATGGCGGTGGCCGGACGCTCGCTGGTGGACAAGATGATCGGGATCCTCCTGCCCATCACCGCCTTCGTGGCAGCCGGCTTCGAGCACAGCATCGCCAACATGTTCTTCTTGCCGCTGGGCTGGCTGGTGTCCACCGACGCCGAAGCCCTAGCCGCCGCCGGCCTCACCACCGACCAGATCGACCGCCTCAACTTCGGTTGGGTGGCCCACAACCTGATAGCCGTCACCCTCGGCAACATCATCGGCGGCGCCCTAGTAGGCCTAACCAACTGGACCGTCTACCTGAGACGGCAGTAGCAGCTTCTCAAACTTCCACCTCGCGAGGCCGCAGCGACAAGCGGCTACTGTGCCGGCCATGAGCAAGAGGCTGGATGGGAAAGCGGCGATGGTTACGGGGGCGGGGAATGGGATTGGGCGGGCCATTGCGCTTTTGTTGGCGGAGCATGGGGCGCAGGTGGTGGTGAACGATCTGGGGACTGACGAGTTGGGCGACGGGGCGGACGATTCCCATGCGGGCCGGACCGTGGCTGACATTGAAGCGGCGGGGGGCACGGCGGTGGCCAACCACAGCGACGTGGCTTCTTTCGAGGGGGCTGGTGCGGTGGTGCAGCAGACGGTGGACGCTTACGGGCGTATCGACATCGCGGTGAACTGTGCGGGGGCGGCCATCGAAGGCTCGATCTATGAGATGGCGCCGGAGCTGTACCACAAGACCATTGCCTTGCAGATGTCCCAGAAGTGGTACATCGCCCGCCACACCGTGCCGCTGATGGTGGCCCAGGGCTGGGGCCGGGTGGTGAACACCACCTCGCACGGGGCGCTCGGCGATTTGGGTCAGCCGGCGTTTGCCGCCGCCATGGGCGGGGTGATCTCCATGACCAAGGCACTAGCCACCGAGACGGCGGGCACCGGGGTGACCGTGAACTGCCTGGCCCCGGGGGCGGCCACCCGGCTGCACGCCAAATCGCACGACGACTTCAAGGCCTGGCACGAGCAGGGGATCATCGACGACGAGATGTGGCAGAGCTACCTAACCACTCCCCCGCCCGAGTACGTGGCCCCCGCGGTGGTGTGGCTGTGTACCGACGCCGCCGACTACATCAGCGGCCACGTGGTCCACGCCGCCGGCGGCCAGGTGGCGGTGTTCAACGAACTGAGAGAGGAGCGGGCCATCTACCGGGGCGATCACGCCGAGGTGGACCCGTGGACCCTGGACGAGCTCGACCACCTGTTCCCCCGCAACCTGCTTCCCCGGCCCTGAGCGGCCCGGCTCGCCATCGGCGGGCGGTCAGAGGGCGTGCTGGCAGGCCCAGCGGTGCATGGCGATGCCGGAGGCCACGCCGGCGTTTATGGAGCGGGTGGAGCCGAATTGGGTGATGGCCAGCACAGCTTCACAGGCATCTATTGCCTCGGGTGACAGGCCGGGACCCTCTTGGCCGAAGAGCAGCACGCAACGCTCGGGCAGCGAATAGCCCTCGATGGGCTCAGTACCTGGGCCGTTGTCGATGCCCAAGATAGGCAGCTCAGCTTCGGCGGCCCAGGCGACCAAGTCGTCCAGTTCAGGGTGGTGCAGTACGTGCAGGTAGCGGTCGGTGACCATTGCCCCTCGACGGTTCCAGCGTCGCTTGCCCACGATGTGTACCGCCGCCGCCCCAAAGGCGTTTGCGTTGCGCACCACGGTGCCGATGTTGAGATCGTGCTGCCAGTTTTCCACCGCCACATGGAACCCGTGGCGACGGGCATCAAGGTCGGCCACGATGGCCTCGTGGCGCCAAAAGCGGTAGGCGTCCACCACGTTGCGGGTGTCGCCGCCCTCCACCAGCTCGGGGTCGAGGTGGGACGGAAGGCGCTCAGCCCATCGACGAGGTGTACGCAAGTGGATCTGCTCCCACCATGTCGGCGATGCGCTCAGCGTGCCGGTCTAGCGAACCGAAGCACGGGGTAAGCGCCCAGGCCCGCTTGAGGTAAAGATGGGCGTCGATCTCCCAGGTGAAGCCCATGCCACCGTGGACCTGCACGCAGTCTTTGCCGTTGTGGTCGGCGGCCTCTGCGGCCAGGATGCGCGCCCCTGACACCGCCCGGACCAATTCCCGATGTTCGTGATCGCCTAGCGCGTCGCCACGTTCAATCGTGCAGCCGTGGAAGTACAGATAATCGCCGGGCTCAGCGGGCAGGCCAGGCCCCATCGTGGCGTCCATCACGCAGCCGGCGTAGTACAGGGAGGCTCGGGCCACTTCTTCGCGGCTGTACATGTCGGCGCACTTGTGCTTGATGGCCTGGAACTGGCCGATGGGCTTGCCGAACTGCTGGCGCTCCTGCGCATAGGCCACGGCCAGCTCCCTAGCGCCGGTGGCCAAGCCCACTTGGAGGGCCGAGCTCAAGTACACCGCCCGGTTGGCCCAGCCGTAGGTCTCCTCAGATACCTGTTTACCCTGGGGCAGCTTGGCCACCCGGCCCACCGGGGTCAGCGGGTCCACCGACTGGGCTGCCTCGAACGACAACTCGGCGGCGTCCACCCGCCACACACCGTCGCCGTCGAGCACCAACAAGGCGTCGAGCACGTCGGGGTACTCCACCAGTGCGGGACCGTCGGTGCGCTCGATGAGTCCGACCACAGAATCATCCACAACCCCCGCGGCCAACAGCGTGCCCACCAGCGGTCCGGGCACCAGGGCCCGGCCGAGTTGCTCGAACACCAACCCGGCCTCAGCCCAGCCCAAGCCGACCCCGCCGTCTTCCTCGGGTACCACCAGCGAGAACACGCCGGTGTCGGCCAGCTCTCCCCACAACTGGCGGTCCACCCCATCGCAGTCGGCCAAACCCCGCGCGGTGTCGATGTCAAAGCGGCCCTGGCACAGATCCCAAATGCCGTCGCACAGCGCAACTTGATCATCGGTTAGCTCGAAGTCCATTCCTACTGCTCCTTGGACTGGTCCTGAGAGTGCTCTATTGGCCGGAAGTCCATGCCTACCGCTCCTTGGGCAAGCCCAGAATGCGCTCGCCGATGATGTTTCGTTGGATCTCGGAGGTGCCCGCCGCGATCGAGAGGCTGAGCACGTAGAGCCGGCTGGCCACCATGTCGCCGCCGGTCTGCTCGTCGCCGCTGTCCTCAGCCAAGACCAGGGCGTTTCGCTCCAACATGCGGTGGGCCAAGTCGGCCATTCGCTTCTTCACGTCGGCGTAATAGAGCTTGAACACCGAGCCGCCGGGGCCAGGCATACCCGTGCGCTGGGCCTGCGACACCACCCGCTTGGTGAGCGCCCAGAGGGCGTCGTACTCCGCTTGGAGGCGGCCGATCTCTCGGCGAATCTCGTCGTCATCCCAAGCGGTGGAACCGTTGCGAGGAATGCTTCGGGCCAATTCGGCCATCTCGGCCAGCTGATTCATCGTGCCCAACAGTTCGCTGATGAAGGCGGTGCCTCGCTCGAAGCTGAAGGTGACCATGGCCACCCGCCAGCCGTCGTTCTCGTCGCCCACCCGATTCTTCACCGGGATGCGGACCTCGTCGAAGAACACCTCGCAGAACTCGCTGGAACCGGCCACGGTGGTGATGGGCCGAACTTCGATGCCGGGCAAGTCCATGGGGCAGATCAGCCAGGTGATGCCCCGATGCTTGGGCGCCTCTGGATCGGTGCGTACCAGTAGCTCGCAGTAGTCGGCCACATGTCCGAACGAGGTCCAAATTTTCTGGCCGGTCACCACGTAGTGGTCGCCGTCGCGGATGGCCCGGGTGGACAACGAGGCCAGGTCGGACCCGGCGTTGGGCTCGGAGAACCCCTGGCACCACACTTCCTCGCCTTTCAACATGGCGGGCAAGTGGCGGGCCTGCTGCTCAGCGGTGGCCTCAAGGATGAGGGTGGGCCCGGCGTGGAGCTGGGCGACGAAGTTCATCCCCACATAGGGGGCGCCCATCCGGGTGGTCTCCTCCAGAAAGATCAGATGCTCGGTGGGAGTGGAGCCCCGGCCGCCGAACTCCGACGGCCAGTTGATGCCCGCGTACCCGGCGTCGTAGAGCTTGCGCTGCCAGCCCATGTCCCACTCCCGGCGAGCGGCCCAATCGTCGCTACCTGGCGGGTTGCCCAGCGTGGGCAGCGCCTCGCCGAGCCAGGCGCGCAGCTCGTCGCGGAACGCCACCTCCTCCGCGGATAATCGAATGTCCATCGGCAGCGATGGTATCCAGCGTTAGAGGAGGGGCAGTAGTCGATCCATCAGGGAGTCGATCTCTTGGGCGCACGCGATAAAGATGTCCTCGTCGAAGCCGCCGGGGTCCACCACCTCCTCGCCGTAGGGCAGCGGGGCGTCGGCCAGGTTGATGTCGGCCACCCGCTGGGCCAGCGGCTCGGGACCAGACGGCAACTCGTCAACGAGGCGCTTGATGGTGGCAGTGCGGGCGGCGGCCTCGGGATGGACCCGGCGCACGTAGTCCACGTGCTCAGGCGCAAAGGCCACGATGAGGTCGGCGCCACGGGCGTCGGCGGCGGTGAGCTGGTGGCTGCGGTGGCTGCCGTCGGCCAATCCCAGCGACTCCAGCGCCCGTCGGGTTCGGCCGCTCATGGGCAGTCCCTCAATGCTGTGGGTGCCCGCTCCCACAAATCGCACTGCGTCGGTGCGGGCCCGTCCGATGACGGTGGCCATCACGGAACGGGCGGCGTTGCCGGTACAAAGCATCACCACCACCGGCCGGGCGTCTGACTCGGTCATGGGCAAGCGGACATGGAACGGACGAACATGGCGTCTGGCTCGGTCATGGCCCCTCGGCGGCAGGGCGGACGAACAGGGCCTCGGCCTCGGCGGTGAGAACGCCCCTGGCATGGCACTGGCCCTCGGCGGTGACCAGCCGGCTGCGAACGCCGGTCAACCGGCCGGTGAGAACCAGTTCAGAGTCGAGCGGCGTGAGCGCCCGGTAGCGCACGGTGAGCCGGCCGGTGAATGCCCCCCGCTGCCCGGTCAGGCGATAGGGCAGCACCCCCAGCAGGTTGTCGAACATGGCGGCCAGGTAGCCGCCGTGGACGGCGCCAGGCGGCCCCTGATAGTCCTCGCCCAAGCACACCACCGCGGTCACGGTGGGGTGGCCGAGATCGTCGACGTCGTATCGCACGTCCAGCGCGGGAGGCAGCAATGTGGGCGCATTCAGCCGCCCCGATTCGCTCACGCCGATTGGGCTCGGCTCTGAGCCTCCTCGGCGATGCCGGCAGCCATCTTCGCTACCGCCGACGCCATGAAATTTCGCAAAATCCCGCCGGTCAGAGGAATGACGACGTCGAACCAGGAATCCCAGTGAAGCTGGCAGCTCTCGCCCCCCTCGTCGCTCACCAAGATCATTTCGGAGCGGTAGTTTCGTATAGGCAGCGGCGCGCTCAGCACCCGATAGACCATGCGATGGGGCGGCTCGAAAACGGTGACCTCCTCACGAGTGCTCACCGGGCCGGTGCGGAACGCCCGCACCGCCCCCACGCCGTTGCGCTCGGGCGATCCCTCGATTTCCAGGTCGACCCGGGAAGCGGGCGTCCATCGGGCATAGAGCTCGTGGCTGGTCATGACCTTCCAAGCGATCTCCCTGGGAGCCGCAATTGAAGTGGAGGATGAGAGAGTTTGCATGACCGCCTACTGCTAGCCCAGATATGCGTCGCGCACGGCCGAGTTGTTGCGGACTTCCTCGGGTGAGCCCTCGCCGATCACCTGGCCCAGGTTCAACACTGTGATCAGGTCGCACTGCGCCATCACGAAGGCCACGTCGTGCTCCACCAACAGCACCGAGCAATGGTCTTCGGCCCGTATGGTCTGGATGATCTGGCCGAGCTGTTCGGCCTCATCGTGCTCGATGCCCGAGGTGGGCTCGTCCAGCAACAGCAGTTTGGGGCGGGACACGATGGCCCGGCCCAGCTCCACCATGCGAGCTCGGGCGATGGGCAGCTCCCCTGCGGGAGTGTTCTTGATATCGGTGAGCCCGCACAGCTCCAGCACCTCGTCGACCCGCTCGCGCCGCTCTGCTTCAATGCGGCGACGGGCGGGCAGGGCAAACAGATCAGCGGTGATGCCGCCGCCGCCCCCTTCCCATTCCAAAGCCGACAGCACGTTATCGGCCACCGACAACCAGCCGAAAGGCTGCTGGCGCTGGAAGGTGCGGCGGATGCCCATACGGGCTCTTGTGGTGGCCGGCCGGCCGGTCAGATCCTCCCATTCCAATCGGATAGACCCGGCTGACGGAGTGTTCACCCCGGTGATGCTGTCGAACAGGGTGGTCTTGCCCGCGCCATTGGGCCCGATGAGCCCTCTAACTTGCCCGGGTGGCACCGACATAGACACGTTGTCCACCGCCACCACGCCACCGAAGCGAACCGTGACCCCTTCCACGGCCAAGAGAGGCTGGCCCGACTCGGCAGGGCGATCGGCCACCGCAGTGGCCCCCTCAGTGCTCATCTCCGCCACGCTACTCCAGAGCGGGCGGCTCCAACCGATAGAGCCATAACGGGGATGGCGCTCAGTTCAGATGCCCAGGGCGGCGGCGATTCGGTTCCGGTGCCAGGCGGCATCGCCCCAGGCGGCCGACAGGGCCCAGCCCCGCTTCATCCACAGATGCAGGTCGTATTCGAAGGTGTAGCCGATGGCGCCGTGGCACTGGAGGGCAGTGCGGGCGGCCAAGTCCACCGCTTCAGAAGCCAGAGCCTTGGCCAGCGATACATCCCGGCTACGGTCGGGGTCGCCAGCGGCGATGCACCAGGCGGCGTGGCGGGCCGCGGGGCGGGCAAACTCGATCTTGAGGGCGGCATTGGCCAGGTGGTGCTTGACCGCCTGGTAGCTGCCCACCGGCTTGCCGAACTGATAGCGCTGAGCGACGTACTCCACGGTGGCGTCCAACAAGTGCTGGGCCACACCCACGCACTGGGCGGCAGCAGCCCCGGCGGCCCGGTCGAAGGCCAGCCCAGGATCGGCATCGAGCACCACCTCATCACCGTCCACCTCGAACAGGCGACGGGACCAGTCCACCGACTGATGCTCGACCAGCGTCGCTCCTGCAACCGGCACGGCCCGGATCTCATCGCCGATGAGCAGCACCAGATCGCTGGTCGCCGCCCCCACCGCATAGCCCCCATCGGCGCCCGCGCCCAGGGTTGCCTCCCCGGCCGCGGCCTGCTCCAACCAGGCTTCGGCGATGGCGCCGCCCGCTTCGGCCAGGGTGGGAATACCCACAGCGGTGTGCTCCAGCAGGGGCTCGGGCAAAGCAGCCCGTCCGGCCTCCTCCAGAAGCAGCACCAGGTCGGTCTCGTCCATCCCCAATCCGCCAGCCGACTCAGGGGCGGTCATGCCCACCACGCCCATCTCGGCCAGCGCGCCCCACAGGCTGTCGGTTCGGCCGGTGTCGTTCTCCCAAGCCGATCTCACCACCTCCGGCGGGCATTCGTTGGCCAAGAGGTCCCGCACCGCCTCTTGGAACATGATCTGGTCGTCGCTGAACGAAAAATCCACGTCTACCGCCTCGGGAGTCCCAGAACCCGCTCAGAGATGATGTTCCTCTGGATCTCATTGGTGCCGGCGTAAATTGGGCCGGACAGTGCGAACACATAGCCGTCCATCCACGAGCTGTCAGCTCGCTCCCCGTCGCGGCCCAGCAGCCGCAGCGCGGTGGCGTGCAGCTCCACATCCAGCTCCGACCACAGCACCTTCATGAAGCTGGCCTCCGAGCCGATGGGGGCACCGCCCCTCAGCCGGGCCTCGGTGGCATAGGTCTGCCAGCGGTAAGCCTGAGCTGCCATCCATGCGCCCACTACTTGGTCTCGGCGATCCAGATCGGGGCTCCCGCTGTCGGCCAGCTCCTGGTAGAGGCCCACCAGACGTTCGGCCGCGGCCATGAACCGGCCCGGCGCCCGCAGGTTCAGCCCCCGCTCACTGCCGGTAGTAGCCATGGCCACTGCCCAGCCCTCGCCTTCGCCGCCCAGCAGGTAGCGCTCGTGTACCCGGGCGCCGTCGAAGAACAGCTCGGCAAATCCGGGCTCGCCGTCCAAACGGCCGATGGCCCGGGCCTCGAGCCCCTCGGTATCGGCGGGAACCAGCAGGTAACTGAGTCCGGCGTGGCGCTCGGAGTCGGGGTCGGTGCGCACCAAACAGAAGAACCAGTCAGCGAAAGCCCCCCGGGAACACCAGGTCTTCTGACCCTCGATCACGAAGTGCTCGCCGTCGCGCTGCGCCTTGGTCTTGATCCCGGCCAGGTCGGATCCGG
>JAJEEH010000095.1 GCA_022821105.1 Acidimicrobiia bacterium | reverse complement strand
TACGCAGTTGACCATGCGGACCTTCCACACCGGCGGCGTAGCCGGCAAGGACATCGCCGGCGGTCTGCCCCGAGTTGTGGAGCTGTTCGAGGCCCGCACACCCAAGGGCAAGGCCGAGCTCACCCGGATCTCCGGAGTGGTTCGCATCAACGAGGAAGACGGCAAGGCCAACCGGTTGACCGTGGTGGGCGATGACGGGGCCGAGTGGTCCATCGTCATCGACCCGGCCTGGAAATTGGCCGTGGTCGAAGGCCAAGAGGTGTCCGCCGGCGATTCGGTGGCCCAAGCCGACGGGCCCCGCGATCCCAAGGAGCTTCTGGAAATCCGCGGCGTGCGGGAAACCCAGCAATACCTCGTTGATGAGGTGCAGCGGGTGTACCGAGACCAGGGTGTGTCCATCCACGACAAGCACATCGAGCTGATCGTCCGGCAGATGACCCGCCGGGTGGCCATCCAGGAGCCGGGAGACTCCGACTTCCTGCCCGGTGAGCGGGTGGACTCCCAGAAATTCACCAACGTGAACCGCTCCTTGGCCCAAGAGGGCAAACGCCCCGCTGAGGGACGACCCGAGCTCATGGGGATCACCAAGGCCTCCCTGGCCACCGACTCATGGCTTTCGGCCGCGTCGTTCCAGGAGACCACCCGGGTGCTCACCGAAGCGGCCATCGAGTCTCGCCAAGACGAACTCGTCGGTCTCAAGGAGAACATCATCATCGGCAAGCTGATCCCCGCCGGGACCGGCATGGAGATGTACCGGGAGATCGCCACCCACGCTCCCGACTTCACCCCGATGGAGTACTACACCTCCGCTGACGAAGACGTTGACCTGGCAGATCAGTTTGCCCAGTGGGCTTCAGCGGCCGATGCCACCGACGCCGACGTGTTGCCGATGGGGAACCTAGGGGCGTAAACTTAGAATTGGAGCGCGGCCTTCGCTGCGCCCTCAATCTTTTTCCAATCAGCCCTAGGAAGTGCTGTGCCCACGATTCAGCAACTGGTGCGCAAGGGTCGCCAGTCCAAGTTCCGCAAGGAGAAGACGCCAGCTCTCAAAGGCGCGCCCCAGCGGCGAGGGGTATGCACTCGGGTCTACACCACCACTCCAAAGAAGCCGAACTCCGCACTCCGTCGAGTGGCCCGCGTCCGGCTGACCAGCGGAATGGAGGTCACCGCCTACATCCCCGGCGAGGGCCACAACCTCCAAGAGCACTCCATAGTGCTGGTGCGCGGCGGTCGAGTGCGCGACCTGCCGGGCGTGCGCTACAAGATCATCCGAGGCACTCTGGACACCGCCGGGGTGACCGATCGCCGCCAGGCTCGCAGCCGCTACGGCGCCAAGAGGGACGGCTGATAATGCTCAGCACCTCCTGCGTCGCTGAAAGAGGGACTTAGTCATGCCACGCAAGGGCCCGGCAGGGCGTCGCGACCTCCCCAACGACCCGGTATACGACTCCTTGCTCGTCACCCAGTTCGTGAACAAGATCTTGCAACGGGGCAAGCGCTCCACCGCTGAGCGCATCATGTACGGCGCGCTCGACATCGTGGAGCAGAAGACCAGCGCCGAGCCGCTGGGAACCCTGAAGCGGGCCGTTGACAATGTGCGCCCTCAACTCGAGGTCCGCAGTCGGCGGGTCGGCGGGGCCACCTATCAGGTCCCGGTAGACGTGCGCCCGCGACGGGCGAACACCCTGGCCATCCGGTGGATCGTCAATCACGCCCGAGAGCGGCGTGAGCGCACCATGACCGATCGGCTGGCCAACGAAATCCTGGACGCCTCCAACGGCCTGGGTGCGTCGGTGAAACGGCGCGACGACTGGCACAAGATGGCTGAGTCGAACCGGGCCTTCGCCCACTACCGCTGGTAAGCGGTCCTACTTCCTGAGCGTCATGTCTCGTCACCCGCTGGAGAAGACCCGCAACATTGGCATCATGGCCCACATCGACGCGGGCAAAACCACCTGCACCGAGCGCATCCTCTACTACACCGGCAAGGCCTACAAGCTGGGAGAGGTCCACGACGGCGCCGCCACCATGGACTGGATGGAACAGGAGCAGGAGCGGGGCATCACCATCACCTCGGCCGCCACCACTGCCGAGTGGGCCGGGCACCGCATCAACATCATCGACACCCCCGGCCACGTGGACTTCACCATGGAGGTGGAGCGCTCCCTGCGGGTGCTCGACGGCGCGGTGGCCCTGTTCGACGGCGTCGCCGGCGTGGAACCCCAGTCGGAAACCGTTTGGCGCCAGGCCAACAAGTACGGCGTTCCCCGGATCTGCTTCATCAACAAGCTCGACCGCACCGGCGCCAACTTCGAGCGAGCCGTTCTCACCATTCAGGAGCGCTTGCGGGCCACCACCGCGGTGGTGCAGCTGCCCATCGGGATCGAGGCCGATCTGCTGGGCGTGGTCGACCTGGTGGAGATGCAGGGCCTGGTATGGCGGGGCGACGACCTGGGCGCCACCTGGGACGTCACCGAGATTCCCGACGACCTCAAAGACAAGGCCGAGGAAGCCCGCCTCGAGCTCATCGACCTGCTCACCCAGTTCGACGAGTACCTGCTGGAGAAGTACATCGAGGACGAGGACTCGATCACTCCGGCCGATCTGCGGGCCTCGCTGCGAGCCTGCACCCTCTCTCTCGACGTCGTGCCCGTGCTGTGCGGGTCGGCATTCAAGAACAAGGGCGTGCAGCCGCTGCTGGACGCGATCATCGAGTACCTCCCCTCCCCGTTGGACGTCCCCCCGGTCACCGGCATCCACAAGGGCGAGGAAGCCGAGCGGCCTGCCGACGACGAGGCCCCGTTCAGCGCGCTGGCGTTCAAGATCATGAGCGACCCCCACGTCGGTAAGCTCACCTACTTCCGGGTTTACAGCGGGCAACTGGACAAGGGCAGCCAGGTGGTGAACACCCGCACTGGGCGCAAGGAGCGGATCGGCCGCATCCTGGAGATGCACGCCAACGACCGCGAAGACCTCGACGTTGTCCGGGCCGGCGACATCGTGGCCGGCATCGGCCTCAAAGATGTGCGCACCGGCGACACCCTGACCCATCCCAACCATCCCATCGAGCTGGAGCAGATGGACTTCCCCGACCCGGTCATCCAAGTGGCGGTGGAGCCCCGGACCAAGGCCGACCAAGACAAGCTGGGCAAAGCGATGTCGGCCCTGGCCGAAGAGGATCCCACGTTCCAAGTCCGCACCGACGAGGAGACCGCCCAGACCCTCATCGCCGGTATGGGGGAGCTTCACCTTGAGGTACTGGTGGAGCGGATGCTGCGGGAGTTCAATGTGGACGCCTCGGTGGGCAAGCCGCAGGTGGCCTACCGGGAGACCATTTCCGCACCGGTGGGCAAGTTCACCCACACCCACAAGAAGCAGACGGGCGGCTCGGGCCAGTACGCCGAGATCACCTTCGACTTGGAGCCCAACGACCCCGGAAAGGGCTACGAGTTCGCCAGCCAGGTCAGCGGGGGGCGCATCCCCAAGGAGTACATCCCCGCCGTGGACAGCGGCATGCAGGACGCCATGACCACCGGGCCGCTGGCCGGATTCCCGGTGGTCGATATCAAGGTGACCCTCACCGACGGCAAGCACCACGAGGTGGACTCATCCGACATGGCCTTCAAGATCGCGGCCACCGCCGCCTTCCGCGACGCCTCCCGCCGGGCCAAGCCCATCCTGTTGGAGCCGATAATGGCCGTCGACGTGGTGACCCCCGAGGAGTACATGGGCGACGTTATCGGCGACCTGAACGGCCGGCGGGGAAAGATCGACAGCATGGAGCAGCGGGGCCGTGAACAAATTGTCAAGGCCCATGTGCCACTCTCGGAAATGTTCGGATACGCTACCGAACTCCGGTCGAGAACACAGGGGCGTGCAACGCACACCATGCAGTTCGACACCTACCGGCAGACACCTGCCAAGGTGCAAGAGGAGATAGTCGCCCGCATCAGGGGCGAATGATCAAGGGCAAGGAGCCCGTTTCGGAGGATGAAAAATGGCTAAGGAAACATTCGAGCGCACCAAGCCGCACTTGAACGTGGGCACTATGGGCCACATCGACCACGGCAAAACCACGTTGACCGCGGCGATCACCAAGGTGCTGTCGGAGGCCGATCCCACCACCACGCAGTTCACCGAGTTTGACAACATCGACAAGGCTCCTGAGGAGCGGGAGCGGGGCATCACCATCAACGTGGCCCACGTCGAGTATGAGACAGGGAACCGCCACTACGCCCACGTCGACATGCCCGGCCACGCCGACTACATCAAGAACATGATCACCGGCGCGGCGCAGGTTGACGGCGCCATCCTAGTGGTGTCGGCGGCCGACGGTCCCATGCCCCAGACCCGGGAGCACGTGCTCCTGGCCCGCCAGGTGGGCGTGCCCGCCATCGTGGTCGCCCTGAACAAGGTCGACATGGTGGACGATGAGGAGCTGCTGGAGCTGGTGGAGCTCGAGGTGAGGGAGCTGCTCAGCGAGTACGACTTCCCCGGCGACGACATCCCGGTGATCCCGGTTTCGGCCCTCAAGGCCCTCGACGGCGACGGCGAAGCCGCCCAGCAGGTGATCGACCTGATGGAGCAGGTGGATGCCTACATCGAGGAGCCCGAGCGCGACGTGGACAAGCCGTTCCTCATGCCCATCGAGGACGTTTTCTCCATCACCGGACGAGGCACCGTGGTCACCGGCCGGGTGGAGCAGGGCATCGTGAACACCGGCGACAAGGTGGAGATCGTCGGCATCAAAGATACCGCTGAGACCGTGTGCACCGGGGTGGAGATGTTCCGCAAGCTGCTGGACGAAGGCCGCGCCGGAGACAACATCGGCGCCCTTCTGAGGGGCACCGACAAGGACGAGGTCCAGCGCGGCCAGGTGTTGGCCAAGCCCGGATCCATCACCCCCCACACCAACTTCGAAGCCCAGGTCTACGTGCTGACCAAGGAAGAGGGCGGGCGCCACAAGCCGTTCTTCAGCAACTACCGGCCCCAGTTCTACTTCCGCACCACCGATGTCACCGGCACCATCGCCCTGCCCGAGGGCACCGAGATGTGCATGCCCGGCGACAACACCGAAATGGTCGTGGAGCTGATTGCCCCGATCGCCATGGACGAGGGCCTGCGCTTCGCCATCCGCGAGGGCGGCCGCACCGTGGGCGCGGGCACCGTCACCAAGATCCTCAAGTAGCTCCCATGGCAACAGGACAGAAAATCCGCATTCGGCTTAAGGCCTACGATCACGAGATCATCGACCAGTCCACCAAGAAAATCGTGGAAACGGTCAAGCGCACTCAGGCCGATCTGCGGGGTCCCGTCCCGCTGCCCACCGAGAAGCACCGCTTCACCGTGATCCGGTCACCCCACAAGGACAAGGACAGCCGCGAGCACTTCGAGATCCGCATCCACAAGCGCTTGCTCGACATCGTTGATCCCGGGCCCAAAACCGTGGACTCGCTGCAACGGCTGGACCTGCCTGCGGGCGTCGATATCGAGATCAAGCTCCAGCACGGCTGAGAAACGGCCGAGGCGACGGACCGAGTCCGGACGAGCCGTGGCCTCCCCCCAAGTCATTCTGCTGCGGGTTTCCGGACCCGACCGGCCCGGCCTGTTCGCCGCCCTGCTCAATGTGCTGACCGCCGGAGGGGCCAAGATCCAAGACGTGGAGCAGGTGGTCATCCGCCGCCAGCTCGCCTTGGGCATCGTCATGGAGGTTCCCCCCGGCCAAGACTTGCTCAAAGACCTCCTGCTGTTCGGCTGGGAGCAGCGGGTGACCGTGGAATTCGACGTGGTCGATCCCACGCCCTCAGTGCACTCCGGCGCCCACGCCGTGACCGTTCTAGGTCGGGACCTGACCCCGGAGATGCTGGCCACCACCGCCACCGCCATCGCGTCAGGGGGCGGAAACATCAATCGCATCGTGCGCCTCTCCCGCTATCCCATCTACAGCTACGAGCTGGTGGTGGAAGGAGGCGACGCCGATGCCATCCGGCGCAACCTGCTGTCGGTGGCCGGCGCCAACCCTGAATTCGACGTGGCCATCCAGCGGGAGGGCCTGTCCCGCCGGGCCAAGCGGGTGGCCCTGCTGGATGTGGACTCCACCCTCATCCAAGACGAGATGATCGACTTGCTGGCCGCCGAGGCGGGCTGCATGGAGGTGTGCCAGAAGCTGACCGACCAGGCCATGCGGGGCGAGATCGACTTCGAGACCTCCCTGCGGGAGCGAGTCCGCCTCTTGGCCGGCCTGGACGAGGCCGCTCTGGAGCGGGTTTGGGATCAAGTCACCCTCACCCCCGGGGCCCGCACTTTCCTCACCACCCTTCAACGGCTGGGTTTCACCATCGCCATCGTGAGCGGCGGCTTCACCCGGTTCTGCAGCCGGCTGAAAAGGGACTTCGAGCTCGACTACGCCTACGCCAACACGCTGGAGATGGTGGACGGCAAGCTGACCGGGAACCTGGAGGGCCCGATCGTGGATCGAGGCCGCAAAGCGGAGATCCTCCACGAGATCGCCGCGGCCGAGGGCGTATCGGCAGAGCAGGTGGTAGCGGTGGGCGACGGCGCCAACGATATAGACATGCTCACCG
>JAJEEH010000279.1 GCA_022821105.1 Acidimicrobiia bacterium | reverse complement strand
GTTGTGGCCCCGGTTCCCGGTTTTCTGGAGGGGCTGCGAACAGCCTGCGACCAAGCTGGCGCCCTGCTGGTGTTCGACGAGGTCATCACGGGATTCCGCTTGGCCCCCGGCGGGGCCACCGAGTGGTTCGGGGTGACCCCTGATCTGTGGTGCTTCGGCAAGGTGGTGGGCGGCGGCTTGCCCATCGGTGTGTTCGGCGGGCGAGCCGATCTCATGGACCACCTCGCCCCCCTGGGCGGCGTGTACCAGGCCGGAACCCTTTCGGGGAACCCCTTGGCCACTGCCGCCGGTTTGGCCACCCTGGAACAGCTCACCCCCGACGCCTACCGCACCCTCACCGACACTGCGGCCCGCCTGGCCGACGGCATGACCAAAGCAGCCAACGCCGCCGGAACCTCATGCACTGTGCCCCGGGTGGGGTCGCTGCTCGGGGTGTACTTCTGCGATGAAGCTCCAGCCGACTTCGACCAAGCCAAATCCGCCGCGGAAAACGGTGTCTACCCCCGGGTGTTCCACGCCCTCCTCGAGTCCGGCGTGGCCTTCGCCCCCGGCCCTTACGAAGCCCTGTTCCCCAGCCTGGCCCACTCCGACGGCCACATCGACACCACGGTGGAGGCCTTCACCGCGGCGCTGGGAACCTAGAAGCCTGAGGCTCTCCCCCTCACGGCGAAGCGGCCATGGTGGCCCGGGCGGCTGCCTTGTAGATGTACTCGGCCGGTCCGGGGTCGTCGGGGTCCATGAGGTTGGCCATGATCCGCAGGGCCCATTCCATGGCCGGGCGAGACTGCATGCCGATCCGGGTGAGCTCCCGCAGCAGCGCGGGCTTGCCGATCAGCCGGGCGAATATCCGGGCCACCCGGAAATAGGCCCCGTAGTTCTCTTCCAGCAGCCTCGGATATTGCCAGATCACCCCGCCGTCGCCGGTGGCAATGGCCTCGGCCACCAGGTCGGCGGCCATCTTCCCGGTCTCGTAGGCGTAGTCGATGCCCTCTCCGTTGAACGGATTCACCGAGCCGGCCGCGTCCCCCACCACCAGGTAGTTCGGCCCCACCTTGGGGTTGACCGAACCGGCCATGGGCAGGCGCCCTCCCACCGGCTCCATGAGCGGCCGGTCGGGATCGATCTCCCAGTAGGCGGGCAGGGTGGCCGCAAACTCCCGCATCAGATGCGAGGTGTTCACCGAGGTGTAGTCGCGGAAGGTGGACAGAAGCCCCACGCCCACGTTCACGCAGCCGTCGCCCAGCGGAAAGATCCAGCCGTAGCCGGGCAGCGAGTTCCCGTTGCGGTCCCGCATGTCCAGCGCGCTCTCGATCCACGGCGTGTCGTGCAGCGGGCTCTCGAAGTAGGTGCGGATGGCCATCCCCTGGGGGTAGGCGCGGTCTCGGGCGGTTCCCAGAGCCCGGCCGAACCGGGAGTTGGCCCCGTCGGCCACCGCCACATAGCGGGCGCGGATCTGGCTGGTGCGCCCGGTGGTCTTGTTCACCACCTCGGCCCCGTCGAGCAGCCCGTTGACCAGAATCGGCTGGGTGGCCTCGGTGGCCAGCAGCATCTCAGCGCCGGCGGCCACCGCGTGGTCGGCCACCATCTGGTCGAGTTCCCGGCGTCGCACCACATAGCCGTAGTCGGGAAACTCCGGGTGCAGGGGCCAGTCCAGTTCCATGGTGCGCTTGTGGGCCACTGCCCGCAGGCCCCGGTAGCGGTGGTAGCGGGAGAGACGGTCCTCCAAGCCCATGTCGCAAAGCGACTTGACCGCCCGAGGGGTCAGCCCGTCGCCGCACGTCTTGTCGCGGGGGAACTCCTTGCGCTCAACCACCACCACGTCGAGGCCGTGGCGGGCAGCCCAGTAGGCGGTAGCTGCTCCCGCCGGACCGCCGCCCACCACCAACAAGTCGCGGCGAGGCATCATCGACAACATTCGCGGTTTATCACGCCGACATCTCGGCTCGCGAGGGGATTATCCCGTTCCGATCCCGGCGCTGGCCATCAGCCCGTTCAACGTGCTGGGGAAGGTCCCTCCAATATCGAACTGATTGGGCAGCACTGCGTCGGCCTCAAACAGCTCTTCAAGGTCGTGCAGATCGGCCTCGGCGGCCCCGCCCAGCTCGACTCGCTCGAAATAGGTCACGGCCAAGATCTCCCGAGCGGAGAGCTTGTCGCCGTTGGAGGGCATGCCTGCGGTGGAGACGTCGCCTTCGTCGTTGTACACCTTTCCGGCGGGGGGCGAGCCGTTGACCACCCAGATCACATGGTTGCGCCATTCGACGAAGGCCTTGAGGACTTGGCCGTCGACCATTGCCGGGCCGATCCCGCCGCTGCCGTCGGCCCCGTGGCAGCCGGCGCACCCGCCGTTGCCTTCGTAGACCTCCCGGCCCAGGGCGATGATCTCGCTGTCGTGCTCCGGCGACTCCAGCGTGCCCGCGAAGATGATGGCCCAAAACGGCAGAAAGATGAGCACTGGCACGGCCCACACCGGGATCTTTTTGCGGGATAGTGCGGCCTGAACCCACGGCTTGACCGGTTCGGGCTGGGGTTCGGGCTCGGGCTCCAGGTCCGGAAGCTCGGGCAAAGAGGGTGCCGCCGCGGCCTCAGGCGCCTGGGCTTGAGCCACCGCAGGAGCGGCGCTGGTCTCCGATGGCGGAACCTCCGCGGCCGGTTCGTCGCCCGTGGTCGCGCCGAGATCACGGCGACGATCTGCCGATCGTTGCAGCAGATGCTCGGGTACTTCTACCAACGCTCCTCCGGTATGACTTCCGACCGAAACGGCCTCCGGTCGCGTGCCACAATACGCCCGCCTAACGCTAACGGCCCAACCCACGCGAACAGTGCCTTTGGGCCTCCGCTGGGAGGCATGAGGAGCGCCCACTTTGATGTGTAGAAGTGCAGGGTGGGGCTACTACTATCAATCGCGACCGCACCCATAAAGGGAGGACCGTGGCCGCGCAAAGGCCCATAGACATCGCCGTCACCAATTTCTACAAGGCCCTCGGAGGATGCTTCGTCCTCTACATGGCCCTGTGGGCCTTCATCGCCGTCCACCAGTACGACGAAGGCTTGGGTGCGCCGTACTTCAACGTGGCCCTCACCGCCTCCTTGGTGGTCACCGTGCTGGGCATCGTCGCCTTCTTGGAGTACGCCCGTCGCCGGCCGGTGGGCAAGTACCACACCTGGGGCGAGGCCATGTTTGGCGCCGCATTGGTCTTCTTCCTGCTGTTCTGGATCTATGGCGTGGTGCCCCACCAGTGGCTGGTGTATGCCGACAGCGAGCTGGGCTGGCGCAAAGATCGCTTGATTGAGGGTTACTACGTGGGCAACCAAGGCATCATCTCCTGGGCGCTGCCCTTCGACCTGCCCTATTTGGTATTGCGCGATGTGGTGGCGGTGTTGATCTACGGTTTGGCGTTGGCCGGGAACATTGCCGGCTGGATGGTATGGCAGAACCGGGGCAAGACCGCTCCGGTCGAGGTGGAGAAGTCCGAATATGGACGACCGATCGTGAGAGAGGGGGCGACAAGCTAATGGCCAGCAGTGATGCCAACCCCCCCATGCCGGAGTTCCGCGATGACTACGTGTTGGTCGAGGTGGACAACGACTACCTCCAGAGCAAGGTCAAGCCCAAGCAGTTCATCCACATCGACCAGTCCGAGTGCATCATGTGCGAGGGATGCGTGGACATCTGTCCGTGGAAGTGCATCCACATGGTCACTCCCGAAGCGGTCGACGTGGCGGTGGGCGCCGAGCAGCCCGGCATCGACCCCAGCGACCATGTGATCTTCACCATCGACGAGGACGCCTGCACCCGTTGCGCATTGTGCGTAGATCGGTGCCCCACCGGGGTGATCACCCTGGGTCGACTAGGCGATCCAGGAGGCGATGGCGACCCCCATCAGCGAATGACCAGCTACGGCTACGGCTACGGCATGCGGTTGACCTAGAACTAAGGCCCGGAACGGATAAGAGGACTCAGGAGCAACGTGGCAAAGCAGCCCAGACCACCGGCGAGCGAGCGAGCCAAGCAGGCCGCGAGCCAAATGATGAGCGATGTCCAGGGATCGCAGGCCTGGTCGTCCATCTTCCGTCCGGGGTCAATCTTCCGCAAGGGCTACAGCGACAGCCCTAGGAACCGAAGCTACGTGATCATGAACAGCGTGCTTTACCACCTCCACCCGGTGAAAGTGAAGCGCCACGCAGTGAAGGTCAGCTACACCCTGTGTTTGGGCGGTCTCAGCTTCTTCTTGTTCATCCTGCTCACCGTGACCGGCATCTTCTTGATGTTCTTCTACCGGCCC
>JAJEEH010000271.1 GCA_022821105.1 Acidimicrobiia bacterium | reverse complement strand
TCTCCATCGTCTTCGGTGGCCAGAGCCAAAAGGTCTTCAGCCGCCGAACGCACTCCCTCTGGGGTGTCCAGCCCCAGCCGCACCAGCCCTCGCTCGCTCTTGTGGGCCAATGACGGGCCGCACAGCTTCACTGCCACCGGGCCCCTGATTTCTGCCGCAGCCTCAACGGCAGCCTCCGCCGACGGGGCCAAATGGTCTCGGCTCACCTCGACCCCATGGTTCGCCAGCAACTGCTTCGACTCGAATTCCGACAACGCCACCATCCCCGCCCAAGCTATCTGCCTGCGCGGGGTCGGCTCACTCCGGGTACCGCTCACCACGCGGTACTGTTGGGCGGGCCACAACCTCATGTAACCCCGGTCCGTCCTCTAGGGTCACACCCGTGGCTGCCTCAACTGGCAGTCGGACCTGACCCGTTGGGAGTTCAAGCAATGCAAATTGTGATCGCGGTCGCGGTAGGACTCGCTCTCACCCAGCTGGCCAATCTGGCCACCACGGTGTACCTCCACCGGGATCTGGCCCACAAGGCTGTGCAACTCCATCCCGTGCTTCGCAGCATCTTCAAGGTGTTCTTGTGGATGGCAACCGGAATCTGCGCTAGGCAGTGGGCGGCTGTCCACCGCAAGCACCATGCGTATACCGACACCGCTGAAGACCCCCACTCGCCGGCCCGGCTGGGCTGGCTGCGTGTGCAGCTCACCAATGCCGCCCTTTACCGGCGATCGGCTCGCGACCCCCGCACCACAGAGCGCTACGCCAAGGACATCCCGGTGACCACTCCCGATCGTTGGCTGCTCAACCGCGGAATCATCGGCTTGGCTCTAGGAATCGCCATCCTGGTTTGGTGGCTGGGCGTCGTGCCCGGGATCGTGGCTGTGGCAGTCCACACCGTGGGCTACATCGGCCTGGGGGGCTCTGTGAACGGCGTGGCCCACACTTTCGGGCGCCGACCGTTCGACAACAGCGCCACCAACGTCGTTTGGCTGGCGTGGCTCACTTGCGGGGAGGGCTACCACAACAATCACCACGCCGCGCCAACGTCGGCTCGCTTTGCCCGTCGCTGGCACGATTTCGACCTGGGATGGTGGTTCATCAGCGCGGCCGGCAGGCTGGGATTGGCCCGAATCCGCCACGCCGATGTCGACTCCCTGGCCTCTCGCGCCACTTCCGCGGTACGCGTTTGACAGCGAATCGGCAACACCGATATTGACTCCCTAGCCACTCGCGCTGCCTCTTCAGACCAACTTTGGTCCCGAATCTACCCGGCCTTGATGTAACACAGTGTTTTTTCCGCTGTCCGGGACTTCTGTCGGGCTAGCGTGCAGGTAGTGAGCAGGTATGGGGCCGCTTTGTCCGAGCATCCCGATTCCGCCAGCGCTGTGGGCGAGGTGATTGGCGAGATACTCGAGGCGGTTGGCCCTTCTCCCGATTTGGCCGTGGTGTTCACCTCGGCCTCGCACCGCGATGCCATCAACGAAGTGGCTGATGCCATCCACCAGGTGTTGGCCCCTTCGGCCCTTGTCGGGGCCACCGCGGTGTCGGTGATCGGAGGTCCCCTCGAAGTTGAGGAGCGCCCGGCCATTTCCCTCTGGGCTGCATCCCAGTGCCCGGCCAAATTGATTCGGCTCGAAGCAGTTCGAGGCCCCGATGGCTGGGCCGTGGGCGGATTGCCGGCCGACGCCGCAGGAACCCTTCTAGTGCTCCCCGACCCATTCACCTTTCCCAGTGAAGTCCTCCTGAACGCAGGACGGGAGATGACAGTGGTGGGAGGATTGGCATCGGCTGCCGGCCGACCGGGAGGCAACCGCTTGGTTCTAGGCCGGCAGGTATTCGATGACGGCGCGGTGGGAGTCCTCATTGATCCTGACGTGCAACTCCGCACCGTTGTGTCCCAGGGGTGCCGTCCCATCGGCCAGCCCTTCACCATCACCAAGTCAGAGGGCAACATCGTCTCGGAGATGGGAGGCCGATCAGCGGTAGACCGTCTGAGGGAAACTCTGCTGGGTTTGGACGAGACCGAAAGGGCGCTGGTGTCCAAGGGCCTGCATATGGGAATCGTCATCGATGAGCACAAGTCCGAGTTCGACAGGGGCGATTTCCTGATCCGCGGGCTTATCGGTGCAGACGAGGACTCCGGAGCGCTAGCCGTTGGCGACTCCCTAGAAGTGGGAACCACAGTCCAGTTCCAAGTTCGCGACGCAGCTACCGCCGATGAAGACCTACGCGAGCTGATGGCCGATGCTTCGGCGGCATCAGCGTTGGTGTTCACCTGCAACGGCCGGGGCACGCATTTGTTCGACGGGCCCGACCACGACGCCACCGTGGTCCATGAAGCCCTGGAAAGGGCGCCGGTGGCAGGAATGTTCTGCGCCGGCGAGATCGGCCCTATTGGCGGCCGCAATTTCCTCCACGGGTTTACCGCTTCGGTGGTGCTGTTCCCATGACCAACTGAAAGGATCGATATCTCTATGGCTGCGTTTCCCGCCGCTCTCGAAGCCCAAGGCATCAGCGTCATACGCGGCCTGGCCATGGACGCTCCCCATCAAGCCCGGTCCGGGCATCAGGGAACTGCTATGGCCATGGCACCGCTGGCCCACGTGCTTTGGACCCGCATCATGCGCTACGACGCTGACGACCCGGGTTGGCCCGACCGCGACCGCTTCGTCCTCAGCGCCGGCCATGCGTCCATCCTCTTGTACTCAATGCTCCACCTGACCGGCCAAGGATTGTCGCTCGACGACCTGCGGGACTTCCGCCAGTGGGGCAGTTCAACTCCCGGACATCCCGAAGCCGGTCACACCGCGGGAGTCGAGGTCACTACCGGGCCGCTGGGTCAGGGCATTGCCAACGCAGTGGGGATGGCGGTAGCCGAGCGCTGGCTGCGCCACCGATTCGGCGCCGACGTCTGCGATCACCGGGTGTTCGCCCTGTGCAGCGATGGCGACCTCTCCGAGGGAATCAGCCACGAGGCTTCCTCGCTGGCCGGACATCAGCAGCTGGACCGGCTGATCTGCATCTACGACGACAACCGGATCACAATTGACGGCTCCACCGATCTCTCCCTATCTGACGACGCCGCCCAGCGATTTGCCGCCTACGGCTGGCACGTAGTGAACCTGGGCGAAGCGGCCGAAGATCTCGATGCCTTGGAAGAGGGCATCCGCTCGGCCATGGCGGTTGACGACGCGCCGTCTCTGATCATCGTGCGCAGCCATGTCGCCTACCCCTCCCCGGGCCAGACTGACAACCACGAAGCCCACGGCTACTCGCTGTTCGACGACGAGATCGCCGCTACCAAGGCAGTGATGGGGCTGCCTGCTGACGAATCGTTTTTCGTCCCTGCCGATGTGGTTGAGGCCTACCGAGCGGCCGGCCGTCGGGGTGCTCCTGAGCGCGCCGCGTGGCAGAAGCAAGTAGAGGCCCTAGGCCCACAGCGCTCGGAGTACGAGGCCTGCCTGGCCGGCCGAGGCCTGCCCGGCTGGGAGAACAAGCTGCCATCGTGGCCGGCGGGCGAGTCAGTGGCCACCCGCAAGGCCAGTTCCGCTTGCCTCAACGCCATGGTCGACGTGGTCCCCGGTTTGGTAGCAGGGGGCGCCGACCTCACCGGCAACACCGGAACCAGCCTCGCCGACAGCGAACCGCTGAATTCCGCCCATCCTGCGGGGCGCCAGCTCTATTTCGGCATTCGGGAGCATGCCATGGGGGCCCTTCTCAACGGAGCCGCCCTGCACGGTGGATTGGTGCCGGTAGGCGGCACCTTCCTGGTGTTCAGCGACTACATGCGGCCCGCAGTCCGATTGGCCGCCCTGTCAGGGGCTCACAGCGTCTTCGTTTGGAGCCACGACTCGGTGGGCGTGGGCGAGGATGGCCCCACTCACCAGCCGATCGAACACGTCATGTCGCTGAGGGCGATCCCCGGTCTGCGGGTGTTCCGCCCCGCCGACGGCAACGAAGTGGCCCAGGCGTGGCGGCTAGCCGTCGACCACGACGGACCCAGCGCCATGATCCTCACCCGCCAGAACGTGCCTACCTTGGAGGGTTCCTCGGCGGCCGACGGTGTGGCCCGAGGCGCCTATACCCTGGCGGACAGTTCAGATCCCGATGTGATTCTGGTGGGAACGGGCAGCGAGGTGTCGGTCTGCGTGGATGCGGCCGCTGCTCTGGGCCAGCAGGGCGTTGCTGCCCGGGTGGTCTCCATGCCCTGCTGGGAGCTGTTCGCCGAGCAGGATCGGTCCTATCGAGACGCAGTTCTGCCGGGCGGGGTCCCCAAGCTCTCGGTGGAGGCCGGTGTGACGCTGGGCTGGGAGCGGTGGGTTGACCTTCCCGTGGGCATCGATCGCTTTGGCGCGTCGGCGCCGGGGTCGTTGGTGTTGGACAAGCTGGGCATGAACCCGGACAATGTCGCCGCCCTGGCCACATCCCTGCTGAAGAGTGAGGAGCAACGACCATGAGCAGTCTCCACGACTTGTATCGCGACTACGGACAGAGTCCCTGGCTGGACAATTTGCGCCGCGAGTGGATCAACAGCGGAGAGCTGGACCGCTGGGTGGAGCGTGGCGTACGGGGCCTGACATCTAATCCCAGCATCTTCCAAAAGGCCATGACCTCGGGAGACGAGTATGACGAGCAATTCGCCGGCCTGCTCGCCGACGGCATGGGTGTGGCCGACGCCTACTGGGAGCTAGTGCTCACCGACATCGGCGGGGCCCTCGACGCGCTCGCCCCGGTGCATGAGGACAGCGGCGGGCTCGACGGATTCGTCTCTGTGGAAGTGGACCCGAAGCTGGCCCGTGACACTGACAGCACTCTGGCCGCGGCCCGGGCACTCAACCAGCGCATCGACCGTTCCAACCTCTATGTGAAGATCCCCGGTACTGCCGAGGGCTTGCCCGCCATCCAGGCCATGACCGCCGAGGGGCGCAGCGTCAACGTAACCCTGCTGTTCTCCTTGTCCCGCTACGCCGATGTCATCGAGGCCTACCTGTGCGGTTTGGAGGAGTGCGAGGGTGATCTGTCATCGGTGTCCGGGGTGGCGTCATTTTTCATCAGTCGCACCGACACTGAGGTCGACCGCCGTCTCGAGGCCATTGGGACAGCCGAAGCCCTATCCCTGCGGGGCCAAACCGCGGTGGCCCAGGGCCAAGTGGCCTACCAGATCTTCAACCAGAAGTTCTCCGGGCCCCGCTGGGAGGCCCTCGCCGCCCGGGGCGCTCGGTTGCAAAGACCGCTGTGGGCTTCCACTTCCACCAAGAACCCGGCTTATCCTGACACTCTCTATGTCGACCAGCTCATCGGACCCGATACGGTGAACACCTTGCCCGATGCCACCCTGGAGGCGTTCTTGGACCACGGCGCACTGGCCCGGACCGTGGACGCCGACCCCGCTGCCGCACAAGCGATACTCGATAGAGTCACCGATGTGGGCGTGGATCTCGAGGAAGTGGCCCACCGGCTTGAAGACGAGGGCGTGTCGGCCTTCGTGAAGTCATTCGAAGACCTCCTGGGGAGCCTGACCGCCACCGCCGACCGATTGACGGAAGGCGCTCCCCTGGATTCCCGGCGCTCAGACCGCATGGAAGGCAATCGGTGACAACTACCGACACCGGCAATCGAGACCTTCTGGAGTTGGGTCTGGCCGACCTCATGGCCCAGGCCCGAGAGATCCGGGATCGAGTGCACGGCACACGGGTCACCTACTCCCCAAAGGTGTTCATCCCGCTCACCATGCTGTGCCGGGACAAGTGCGGATACTGCACATTCGCCCAGCCGCCCGCCCGTCTGGAGTCGCCCTACCTGAGCGATCACGAAGTGCTGGCCATTGCCGAGGCCGGAGCAGCCGCCGGCTGCCACGAGGCTTTGTTCACCTTGGGCGAGCGCCCCGAATTGCGATATCCGGACGCAGCAAAGTGGCTGGCCAGCCACGGGTTTGCCTCCACGGTTGACTACCTGGCCCACGCCACCCGACTCGTGGTGGAAAAATCCGGACTACTGCCCCATGCCAACGCTGGTGCGCTGTACCCCGAGGAATTGGATCTCCTCTGCAAGACCTCACCATCGCAGGGGATGATGCTGGAGACGTTGGCCGACCTGGACTGGCACCGGGGATCGCCCGACAAAACCCCCGAACGACGGCTGGCCACCCTTGAAGCCGCCGGGGAGCTGTCCATCCCGTTCACTACCGGCATTCTGGTGGGAATCGGGGAGACCAGGGCCGACCGGGTCGACGCCCTGGAGGCCATCGCCGCCTCGCATCGGCGCTGGGGCCATGTCCAGGAAGTCATAGTGCAGAACTTCCTGCCCAAACAGGGCACGGCCATGCACAGCGCCCCGCCCTGTGAGCACGACCAATACCTGGAGGCCATCGCTCTGGCTCGCCTGATCCTGCCAGAGGAGATCCATCTCCAAGCGCCCCCCAACTTGTCCGACGACTTCGGCCAGCTTCTGGACGCCGTCATCGACGACTGGGGCGGCGTCTCCCCGGTCACCGCCGACCACGTGAATCCCGAGCGCCCCTGGCCGGCCGTCGACCGCTTGAGATCGGTCAACGAGGCAAAGGGGTTCTCCCTCGCCACTCGTTTGACCGTCTACCCCGAATACGCCCTCGATCCTGAACGCTGGTTGCACCCCGACATGAAGTTCCCGGTCCTCGACCGCAGCGACGCCGAGGGACTGGGCCGCCCCGACGACGGCGGCTGGTACTCCGGCGCGGATGCCGCTCCGCCAACGCTTGTGGCCCCGCCGAATCGGAACGGCTCTGACGGCGGCCGCTCCATCACCGGAGGGGCGGTGAGCGAGGTACTGGCCGGTGTACGCGCCGGCCAAGAAGTCGGGGTGGACGAGATCGTCACCCTCTTTGGCGCCCGAGGGCCTGAGGTGCAAGCAGTGGCCGCAGTGGCCGACGAGCTCCGCCGAGCAGCGGTAGGAGACGAGGTCACCTGGGTTTCCAACCGCAACATCAACTACACCAACGTTTGCACGTTCAAGTGCCGGTTCTGCGGGTTCTCCAAGGGGCCGCTGTCGCTCAACCTGCGGGGCGACCCCTACCTGCTGACGCTGGACGACATAGCCGAGCGGACCGCGGAAGCAGCTGAGGCAGGTGCCACCGAGGTATGCCTGCAAGGCGGCATCCACCCCAGCTTCGACGGCGACTACTACATAGATGTCACCCGGGCGGTAAAGGACGCAGTGCCCGACATCCATGTCCACGGGTTCACCGCACTGGAGGTCACCGAGGGTGCCCGCAGGTTAGAAGAGCCCCTGGCCGACTACCTGCGTCGGCTAATGGACGCAGGCCTTCGCTCGCTCCCCGGCACCGCCGCGGAGATCCTCGATGACGAGATACGAGAGGTGATCTGCCCCGACAAGATCGACACCGGCGAATGGCTGGAAGCCCATCGCACGGCCCACGGTCTCGGTCTTCGGTCCAACGTGACCATCATGTTCGGAACGGTTGAGCAGCCGGTCCACTGGGCCCGCCATATCGTCCGCACCCGCGAGCTCCAGAAGGAGACCGGGGGGTTCACCGAGTTTGTGCCCCTCCCGTTCGTCCACATGGCCGCTCCCATCTACTTGCAGCAACGGTCCCGTAGAGGCCCAACCTTCCGAGAGGCGCTGCTGATGCACGCCGTGGGCCGCATCGCCTACCACGGCTGGATTCACAACATCCAGGCGTCATGGGTGAAGCTGGGCATGGCCGGGGCCGCCCAAATGCTCCAAGCCGGCGTGAACGACCTGGGCGGCACCCTCATAAACGAGAACATTTCCCGTGCGGCCGGCGCATCTCATGGCCAGGAGGTGACAGAGGAAGACCTGCGAGAGCTTTGCGCCCCGTTGGGCCGCACGCTGCGCCAGCGGACCACCCTCTACGACGCGGTGGCTGTCTAGCCCAAGATCTGGATCGCCTTCTCGACAGAGCGTCGGGCTCGGGTCAGTTTCTTCTCCTCCTCGGGCCTAGTCGTCGCTCCTTCATCCACTGCGTCACGCAGCACTGACATCGCCAGATCGTCGAGTTGCTCGGCGATCTGCTCGAGCTGAGTTCGGATGTGGTCAACCGTCATGGTCAATCGCCTCGTCCACAATTTCCAAGGGGTGGCGCACGGCCACCCCGGCGTTGGCCAAATGTATGGTGCAGCCAGGGTTGGCGCTGGCCACGATATCGGCGCCGGAGCGCTTGATGGCTTCCAGCTTGCGCTCTCGAATCGACGCCGCCAACTCGGGCTGCATGGCCGCGTAAGCGCCGCCCGCCCCGCAGCACAGACCCTCGTCGTTCAAGGCCACCACGGTCACATAGCGCGACAACACATCGGACACCGGTTGATGGGCCCGCTGAACATGGCGCAGATGACAGGGGTCGTGAACGGCAACGGTCA
>JAJEEH010000035.1 GCA_022821105.1 Acidimicrobiia bacterium | reverse complement strand
GTCTGGGGAGTTGGCATGAGCAGAGCCGGCTTGACTGAGGCAAGCCGTGCCTTGGCCCAGGCATCAGAGGTGATGGCCGGCCTGGTGGAGCGGTTCGGACCGGCCCGATTCGGCCCCAAGCCCCCGGTGAGGGAGCGTTTCGAGGTGCTGAGCCGCGAAATTGCCTATCAGCAGTTGGCCGGAAAAGCGGCTGGCGCCATCTGGAAACGGGTGCGAGAGCAGGCGTTGGAGTGGGCGCCGGGCGAGGTCCTGGCGCTAGGGGAGGAGCCGCTGCGCAGCGCCGGGCTGTCGGGGGCCAAGACCCGGGCGATGCTCGATCTGGCCGCCCAATGCGAGCAGGGCTCGCTGGACTTGGCCCGCCTCGGACGACTGTCCGACCAGGAGGTAGTCGACGAGCTCAGCCAGGTGTGGGGTATCGGCACGTGGACCGCCCAGATGTTCTTGATCTTCTCGCTGCGCCGACTCGATGTCTGGCCGGTGGGCGACTTCGGGGTGCGCAGAGGCTACGGCTTGGTCCACGGCTGGACCGAGGCGCCCATTGCCGATGAGCTGGAACCGCTCGGTGACCAATTCCGCCCCTACCGCAGCGTTGCCGCCTGGTACTGCTGGCGAGCCACCGAGATCTGACTCGGGCGAATACCGCCTAGATCTGAAGTGGGAAGCCCTCCCACCCTTACCACGGCTTGCCAGATTTAGTGGGTCGATCGCATAGCTAATAGATGTTCAATGTGACAAACATGTAACAAAATACAGATCAATAGCGGCGAATGTAAACAATTGCTAGATTGGCCCAGTTCCGTTTTTCCGAGTGTCAATCTGTGGGTATAACGTGGTGATTCTTACCGCAGTGCGTGTCAAAAGGGATTGTGATCTCTATGTGATTGAGTCATGATCATTGCAGTTGACTTAACCAATGATCGATTCAATTCAAAGGGATGTTCAGGCAATTTTGAACCGGCGGTTGTCTACAAGAGCCCATATTTGCTCAATTGATCCTGTATTCTGCCCAAGTGAGGTGAGTCGCAGAGTGGCCCATTTCAAAGTAACCGACCCGTTACAACAATCAAGGTGCAGCAAGTGTCTGAACAAACTTCTCACTCTGGTCAAAACAACCAGCCCGTGACACTGCAAGAAATGGTTGCGTGCCTGAATGGCGCAATTGCAGTGGGCGTAAGGCGAGAGCAAAGGCGCCACAAGCTAAATGCAAATGAGCTTGCCGTCTTGCAACTCTTCGCAAAGCAAGATGAGTGGAGCGCAACTCAGCTTTTGGACCATCTAGATGTCGATCCATCGCGCATGAGCCGGCTCGTGCCAGGATGGTCGACAACCGCCTTCTTCGCCGAAGGCGGGGCCGCACGGACCGTCGGGTGGTCAATTTGACTCTCACCGACCGGGGGGCCGAGTTGGCCCAGGAGATCTCAGAGCAGATGAGTGCTCACGAGGCTGCGCTGTTGCGGGGAGTCGGCAGCAGAGAGCTGGCCGGACTCCGCTCGACCACCGAGAAGATCAACAAGAACTTCCAAAAGCTCGACGATTCCGCCGATCGGTAGATTTTTTCAGAATTTGCCAGCCCGCATGCGAGACGAGGGCGAAGCAGCTATTTTGTGAGGCCGTTATGAGTTTTGGCGGCTGCAACGGTCTATAACGTGTGAGCAACCGGAACATGTTGGGGCGCGAGGTGGAACGGTGAATCGGGTCGATGAGTTGGCGGCGGAGGCAGAGCGTCTTCGGGAGCGATTGTCCAAGTTGAGCGAAGCGAGCTTGCGGATCAATGAGAGTTTGGAGTTCGACGAGGTATTGCAGGGAGTCTTGGACAGCGCCCGGCAGCTGATTGGTGCCCAGTTCGGGGTGATGGTGCTGGTCGATGTCCAGGCAGAGGTGGTGGATTTTCTCTCTTCTGGCTTCACGCCCGAGCAGAATGAAGATCTGTGGGGCCTTCCGGAGAAGTGGGAGGTGTTGGATGCGGTGTTCGGAATTGAGAATCCGCTGCGGGTACGGGATCTGCCCGGTCATTTGAGAGAATTGGGTCTTCCCGAGGTGCGTCTACCGGTGCCACGGGATTCGGGAGTCTCCTTTTTGGGCGCTCCGATCCGCTACCAGGGTGAGCGGGTTGGCGGCATCTTTTTGGCCGAGAAGGAAAATGAACTGCTGGCCACGGAGGCAGATGGGGGGTTTACGTCCGACGATGAGGAGACGTTGGTCATGTTCGCCTCACAGGCCGCCCATGTCATCTCCAACGCCCGTCGATACCAACAGGAGCTTCAGGCCAGGGTAGACCTGGAGACGCTGGTGAACACCGCGCCATTGGGGCTGGTGGTATTCGACGCTGAAACCGGGGCAACCCGTTCGGTCAGCCGGGAGGCTCGCAGGATTATACGCGAGAGGCGTCTTCCCGAGGGTTCCTTCGAAGATCTCCTCAGCGCCTTGGTGTTCAGCCGGGCTGATGGCCGGAAGATATCGCCGGAGGGCACCTCTATCGTCGAAGCGCTGAGCCTGGGGGAGACGGTGCGGGACGAGGAGATCGTCATCGAGATTCCCGGTGGGCAGAACATCGTCCTCATGGTCAACGCCACCCCCGTTCGCTCGCACGACGGGAAGCTTGTGTCGGTCATGGCCACCTTTCAGGACATGACGCAACAGTCGGAGCTGGAGAGGCTGCGCGCCGAATTCTTGGGAATCGTGGGCCATGAACTTCGAAAGCCGTTGGCCAGCGTCAAGGGCTCTGTGGCCACGCTGTTGGAGACGGAGTCTTCGTTGGACCCCGCTGAGGTGTCCCAGTATCACCGGATCATCAGCGAGCAGGCCGACTACATGCGGGACCTGGTCGGCAACCTGATCGACGTCGTGCGGATCGACACGGGCACCCTGTCGGTGGACCCGGAGCCTTTGGAGGTGTCTCGGATTGTTGACGAGGCTCGCAGCATCTTCATCAGCGCCGGCGGCCGAGACAATGTTCGAATCAACCTTGTCCCGGAATTGCCCCTGGTCTTTGCCGACCGTCGTCGCCTAGTCCAGGTTTTCGGCAATCTCCTGACCAATGCGTCTCGCAGCTCCCATGAGACGTCGACCATTCGAATCGACGCCGTTGCCGACGATGTCCACGTTGCCTTCTCCGTATCCGACGATGGCCGAGGCGTTGCCGCCGAGTGGATTCCGCACCTGTTCAGCAAGTACTCCCGGCCGCCGGGAAACGACCAAAGCCGCGATCTCGATCTGGGTCTGGCCATCTGCAAGGGAATTGTGGAAGCCCACGGGGGCAGGATTTGGGCTGAGAGCGACGGGCCGGGATTGGGCAGCCGATTCACGTTCACCATTCCAACCGCCGAAGAGGACACTGACAGGGCGATCGCCGGGGGCGTTCGAAGCGGGGCCCGCGCCCTGCGATCCAGCCGAAGAGACCAGCCGCGTGTCCTGGCTGTTGATGATGACCCTAGGACGCTCAAGCTCATTCGGGACGCGCTCCAAGGCGAGGGCTGCAACCCAGTGGTGACCGGGGATCCCCAGCAGGTGGCCGACCTGATAGAGGAGGCCGATCCCCACTTGGTGTTGCTGGACATGATGATTCCGGACACAGACGGCATGGAGTTGATGCGAAACATCCAGATGACCGGCGGCATGCCGGTGATCCTGCTGTCGGCCTTCGAACAGGAGGATCTCATTTCCAAGGCCTTTGAAATGGGCGCTGTCGACTACATAGTCAAGCCGTTCTCCACCACCGAGTTGACCGCACGGGTCAAGGCCGCCCTGCGTAAGAGATCGAGCACGCCGGCGTCCTACATATTCGACGAATTGGCCATCGATTACGCCCTGCGCTCGGTGTCGGTGGCCGGTCGCGTAGTCGATCTGACGCCCACCGAATATCGCCTGCTCGTGGAGCTGTCGGCCAACCCCGGTGTGGCGCTGACCCACGATCAATTGCAGAAGAAAATCTGGGGGCCGAGCAGCGCCGGCGACTTTCGCCCGATGCGCACGATGGTCAAAAACTTGAGGCACAAGCTCGGCGACCGGGCCAAGAGCCCCCGCTACATAATCACTGTTCCCCGAGTCGGCTACCGCATGCCAAAGCCGGAGCCTCAGGATTGAGTGGGCGCCAGCTTGGTGTAGTTTTGGATGACCTTGCGGGAAGTGGCCAGAAACCCGTTCATCTCTTGATCGCTCACATCTTCCAAGAGCGCAGCTTGGTACGAAATGATCCTGGTGTGAGCCTCGGAGATCATCTGCCTTCCGGTGTCGGTCAACACGAGATGGATGACTCGCCGGTCGGATCTCGACCGCCTCCGGCGCAACAGCCGCTGATCCACCAGATTGGTGACGAGGCGGCTTATGTGCGCAGGGTCGATAGACGTCTTTTCGACAAGCTGGGTGGCGGTCCACTCGGGTCGCAGGCAGAACAACTGCATCACTTCGAACTCCTTTGAGTTGAGGTTGGCCTGCTCAATCTCGAGATCGACCGCAATAGAAATCACCTTCGCCAAAGACGAAACGCAGTCGCCAAAAGCGGCTGACAGATCGCCCAACATGGACAGCTCAGGCTGGCCCTCGTGCTGGCTCTTCGGGTCCCGGGTCATGACATTTGCTCGACAATAGTGTGTTGGAGCAATGTTTTTATCACATTGTGATAGTGGGATTCAACCAGCGTGGCTTTTGAGCAGGGTCGAGATTTCGAAGCGGACGCCGTCGGCCGCACTCAGATGGCCGACGGGTGCTGAGCGGCCTATTGGTCGGAGGAGGCCTTGATCTCGGTGTACTTCTGGAACACCTTTTGGGCGGTGGAGAAAAATCCGCCCAGCTCCTTGCTGCCCACATCTTCTAGGAGTCTGTGCTGGTAGGCGGAGATCCTATTGCGCGCCTCGTCAATCATCTGGCTTCCGTGCTCGGTCAGAGCGAGATGGACCACGCGCCGGTCGGTTCTCGACCGCCGTCGGCGCAAGAGGCGCCGATCAACCAGGTTGGCTACCAGGCGGCTTATGTGTGATGGATCCAATGACAGCTCCTCGACTAGCTGAGTTGCGGTCCACTCGCTTCGCTGGGTGAAGAGCTCCATCACCGCGTACTCATTTGGGTCGAGATTGGCACGTTCCATCTCAAGGGTCTCTGCGAAAGAGGCTGCCTCTGTCAGCAGCGCAACACACTTGTCAAGAGCTGTCGACAACTCGCCTTCGTCAGGGTTCTCAGACATGGCTGAAGGTGGAATATTAGTTGTGGAAGTCATGATATTTGGTATGGAAGAAAGTTCATGTGACCGCACACCCTAACAGAAGTTGAGAAAGTGTCACCACAATTCGGTATTGAATGCTACATCTGCTTCACAATAAATTGATCCAGGAAACCAACAATGCGTTACCTGACCATTTGCCCTCGCAGAGATATTGGGGCTCAAGAAATCCTATGTGCGGCAAAGGTATAGCGCTGTCCAATGGTTGCTCGTTGCTCATTGTGGGCACCATAATCGACTAACTCTGTGTAGCGTAAGCAACTCACACTAGCGAAGCCTATCGCCTATGTAATGTGTATTATTGATTCATCCAATAGGAAGATAACATGATAGTTTGTGAATACAACTGATTGAATCCACTTCTAGGCCCGCGAGTGTTACTCAATTGGTCTGGCCCGTCACTGCCTGCATGACGGCAAGGCCAAATGCGAGCGCGAATCGATAGCCCCCAAGGTTCAAGAAAATGGCGGTGGACCACGGAAGTGGAGCTGGGGGGAATCGAACCCCCGTCCGCTGGGCGAGACCTGTCTGCGATACGACCATTCCCGATGTGCGGCGTCGATGGCAGCCGCGTCGCCGGGTCGGGTGACCCCCGCTAAGGGGTCCGCCACCGGGTCTGTTCCCCGGAGCCAGCGGTCTTTCCCGCCGTCAGTGGTCTGTCCCTACTGTCTCCACCGCTTCTGTTGCCGGGCTGCGATGGACCGGCCCCGCGTGCCGTTACCGGTCGCGGTGCTTCTCTAGGCCAGAAAGATCAGGCTGCGAGAAGTTCACGGTCGTTGCCGCTTAGTTGGTTGCCCCGTTTTGCGAGTCTGAGCAACTCGGGTCGCACAGCGCAGCCCCCGGTCCCAACGTCGAAACCGATCAGCCCCGTGTGCACAGTTGTCAAGGTGCCCCGCCATGATACCGGCTCAATCTGACAGCAATCCCCCGGATTTGGCCGCTCGGCCCATTTCATTGCGAGCCTCGCGGCGGGCGTCTTGTTCGGCAATGGCTTGGCGCTTGTCGGCTCGGCGGCGGCCCCGGGCCAGACCGATCTGCACCTTGGCCCTGCCTTGCTTGAAGTAGAGGGACAGCGGAACGACGGTGAGGCGGTCTTGTTCTAGGCGGGCTTTGATGCGGTTGAGCTCGCCTCGGTGCAACAGCAGCTTTTTGGGGCGGTCGGGGTCGTGACCTGACGCCCCACCGGTGTGGGAGTAAGGGGCAATGTGCAGCGACTGGAGCCATAGCTCGCCATCGGCCACGCGGGCGTACGACTCGGTGAGGGTCACGTTGGATTCCCGCAGCGACTTCACCTCCGATCCCACCAACACCAGGCCGGCCTCGTACTCATCGAGGATCTCGTAGTCCCTCCGGGCGCGGCGATTGGTGGCCACCACCTTGGTGCGCTCTTGCTCGCTATTCGTCCCCGGCTTCGGCCCGGCCATTTGCTCACGGTACCCGGGCGACAGGGGCAGGACGGCGGCAATTGAGCGGTACCCTGATGGGCGTGGTCAACCAGGGAGACACGCCAACGGACGATGCAGTCGGCGACTCCGGCAGCGATCCCGGTGGCCAAAATCCGTGGGAGGGCTTCCGGTCGGGGTTCGTAACGCTGTTAGGCCGGCCCAACTCGGGCAAGTCCACCCTGATCAACGCCATCGTGGGCACCAAGGTGGCCATCGTGTCCGACAAGGCCCAGACCACCCGGCATGCGGTGCGCGGCGTGCTGCACCGTGACGGGGTGCAGGTGGTATTCGTGGATACACCGGGTATCCACAAGCCCAAAACGGCATTGGGGGAGCGGCTGAATGCCACCGCGGCCGACGCCGCCGACGATGTGGACGTGGTGTGTTTGTGCATCGACGCCACCCGGCCGCTGGGCCGGGGCGATCGGTTCATCGCCGAGCGACTGGGCCCCGAATCCATCGTGGTGGTGACAAAGATCGACGCCGCCTCGCGATCGAAGGTGGTGGCCCAGCTGGCCGCGGCCGGAGAATTGGGGTTCGCTGAGTATTTCCCCACCTCGGCTCGCACCGGCAAGGGGGTAGACGCCCTGGTGGAACGGCTGTGCGAGCTCATGCCGCCCGGCCCCCCGCTGTATCCACCCGACATGGTGCGCGACACGCCCGAGGCCCGCTGGGTGGCCGAGTTGGTGCGCGAGCAGCTTCTGGCCGTGACCCGCGAGGAGCTGCCCCACTCCATCACCGTGGCGGTGACCGAGTGGGAGTGGCCCCGCATCAAAGTGGAGATACTGGTGGAGCGGGAATCGCAGAAGCCCATGGTGATCGGCAAGAAGGGCACGGTGCTCAAGCAAGTGGGCACCGCGGCCCGGGCCCAGCTTCCCAAGGGCGTGTTTTTGGAGCTGCGCGTGGGGGTGGAGAAGAACTGGCAGCGCCGTCCTGAGATGCTCGACCGCTTCGGCTACGGCCCGGGCTCCATGGCTGGACCCGATCTGTAGATCAGACCCCGTCGCGAATCGTCCGCAGCAGAGTCACGGCTCGGTCGCGCTCGGCGGTGCGGGGGAACGGGGGCAGGGCATCGACGAGCGTCCAGCGGTAGCCGGCGGTGGCCATCCGGGAGTCGAGCACCGCCACCACGCCCCGGTCATCACCCCGTCGGATGAGCCGTCCAGCGCCCTGGGCCAACCGGGTGGCGGCCCGGGGCAGGTCCACCAGGCGGAAGGCCTCCTTGCCGTAGCGCTCCCGCCGGGCCTCCAGCAGGGGGTCGTCGGGCCGGGGGAACGGCAGTCGGTCGATCACCACCAGCGACAGCGACTCTCCCGGCACGTCCACCCCCTGCCAAAAGCTCATGGTGGCGAACAGGCAGCTCTCGGTCTCAGCGGCGAAGCGCCGCAACAGCTCGGGTTTGGGCAGGTCGCGCTGGGTGTAGATCTCAAAGTCGAGCTGCTCGCGAAGCACCTCGGCGGCCCGGTCCATGGCCCGGTAGCTGGTGAACAGGGCCAGGGTCCGGCCCCCGGCGGCCTCGATCAGGGCGGCCAACTCCTGGTGGGCGGCGGGCTCGTAATCAGGACTGCGGGGTTCGGGGAGGTGCTTGGCGCAGTAGAGCAGCCCAATGGCCTCGTAGTCGAACGGGCTGCCCACATCGACAGCGTCGTGCTCGTCGGGATCGAGCCCCAGCACCTCGCCCAAGTTCATGGGGATGGTGGCGCTGGTCAGCACTGCGGTGGTGTGATCCCACAAGTGCTCGGTCAACAGCTCTCCCAGTTGGATGGGTGCGATCCGCCATGCGGGCGAGGTCTCGGTGCCCGATACCCAGGCCACCTCGGCGGGGGTGGCCTCCACCGCCCGGGCCAAGTCCTCGGCCAGGGCACCGGCCGACAGCATGGCCCGCAGTTTGCGGGGGGCGACGTCTCCGGGGGCATCGTCGGGAACTCCCCGCAGCTCGACAAGAGCCTGCTCCACCCGGCCTCTGGCCACCACAGCTGTGCGCTGGAGTTCGTCGGGCAACGGAACCGGCAACGGCTTGTCCCGGTAAGGGGACAGGGCCTCCCGCAGTAACACGCCGGCATCCTCCAAGTCGCCTGCCGCGGCCGACTCGGCCACCACCGCTCGGACGCGGCGGGCCAACTCGTCGAATCGCCCTCCGGTCAAAGACAGCCCCGCGGTATCCGACACGATGTCCTCCAGGCCGTGGGCCTCGTCGATGACCACGGCGTCGTGCTCGGGCAGAAGCGGGGCACCGCTGAACAGGTGCAGGCAGTAGAGGTGGGTGTTCACCACCACGATGTCGGCGGCATCGGCCCGGTGGCGGGCTTTCTCCGCGAAGCACACCTCACCCGAAGGACAGCGCTGCGCCCCCGGACACTCCCGGCCCGACACGCTCAGCGCTTCCCAGGCCGCTGGTGAGGGCTCGAAATCGAGTTCGGCCCGGTCGCCGGTGTCGGTTTGCCCGGCCCACGCCGCCAGCCGGTTGATCTCCGCTTTGGGGCCATCGGCTATGTCCAGGCTTATCTGATCGTCGGCGAGGTGCTCCTCCAACCGCTGGATGCACAGATAATTGGACCGTCCCTTGAGCACAGCGAAGCGCACCGGCCTTCCCAGCGCCTCGGCTAGTTGGGGGAGGTCTTTGTCCACCAGCTGGTCTTGAAGGGTCTTCGTCGCGGTGGCCACAACCGAGGGGCCTTCTCCCAGTACCAGCGGCACCAGATAAGCCAGGGACTTGCCGGTTCCGGTGCCGGCGGCCACCACCAGGTGCCGCCCTGAATCCATTGCTGCGGCCACCGCCTCGCACATGGCTCGCTGGCCTGTGCGACGCTCGCCCCCGCCGTCCAATGCCGAGACGGCCGCCTCCAGAGCCTCCTGTACCGCGGCGATTTCCGGCATCACCCCGACGCTAGTGGTGGCTGGTCGGAGAATTGGGGAGAAACCCGATTGGGAGCCCTCTCCCGCACACAATCTGGGCTCGTGGGAGAGTACCGTGCAGGTGTGGACTTGTCGGGTCATGGCCTGGATCTGAATCGAATCCCCCGCCATGTCGGATGCGTGATGGACGGCAATGGACGCTGGGCCGAGCAGCGGGGCATGGCCCGCACCGAGGGCCACGAGCAGGGCGAGCACGCCCTGTTCGACGTGATCGAGGGGGCGCTGGAGCTGGGGATCGAGTGGCTCACGGTCTATGCCTTCTCCACCGAGAACTGGAACCGGCCCGACGACGAGGTGCGCTTTCTGCTGAACTTCAACCGCACCATCTTGCGGCGGCGCTGCGACGAGTTGAACGACATGGGGGTGCGGATCCGCTTCATTGGCCGTCGCGACTGGCGGGTGCCAAAAGGCCTGATCAAGGAGATGGACGAGGCCATCGAGCTCACCCAGCACAACACGCGGATGACGCTGGCGGTGGCCTTCAACTACGGCGGCCGGGCCGAGATCGTGGACGCGGTGAAGCGCATCGCCGCCCAGCGGATTCCGTCTCGGATGATCAACGAGCGGACCATCGCCCGCCACCTTTACGACCCGGAGATGCCCGAGCCCGACCTGATCATCCGCACCTCGGGGGAGTACCGAATCTCCAACTTCCTGCTGTGGGAGCTGGCTTATTCCGAGCTGGTGTTCAGCGATGTGCTGTGGCCCGATTTCACCCGCTGCGACCTGTTTGCCGCCATCGCCGAATACCAGCACCGCCACCGCCGCTTCGGCCGGGTCAGATAACGGGCGTACCATGAGCCACTCCTGGTTCGAGGAGTGAGAGGCTTGGTCGGGTGAGCCTCTACCGTGACCAGGGGATCGGGGGTTCGTTTCAGTGAGCCTCTACCGAGACCAAGGAATCGTGCTTCGCACCTACAAGTTGGGCGAGGCCGACCGCATCGTGGTGTTCTGCACCCGGGGGCACGGCAAGGTGCGGGCGGTGGCCAAAGGCATCCGCAAGACCCGCAGCAAGTTCGGTGGGCGCCTTGAGCCGACCAGCCACGTGCAGGTCCAGCTCCACCGGGGGCGAAGCGAGCTCGACATAGTGACCCAGACTGAGACCGTGGACCAGTTCCGGGCGGTGCGGGAAGATCTGGGCCGCCTCGCCAAGGCCATGGCCATGCTGGAGGCAGTCGACCGGGTGGGGGTGGACCGGGAGTCCGACGGCGCGCTCTATCGGATGCTGCTGGGCGGGCTGCGGGCGCTGGACGCGGGCGACTCGGCCCTGGTGGTGCCCGCCTTCTACCTCAAGCTCCTGGTCCACGACGGAGTGGGCCCCGAGGTGGAGGCGTGCGCATCGTGCGGGTCGGCCGACGAACTGGCGGCCTTCGACTACGGCAGTGGCGGGGCGCTGTGCCGCGGCTGCCGCCGGGGCTCGGCGCTGTCTCCCGACGCGCTGGAGCTGTTGCGCATGGTGCTGGGCGGCAACCTAAGCGCCGCCCTGGCCCTGCCCCCCTCACCCGCAACCGGCGAAGTCGAGTACCTGGCCACCACCGCCATAGAACACCACCTAGAACGCCGCCTCCGCGCCGCCAGCGCCTACAGCTGAGAGTCTCGGCCCGAAGTGTGCCCGCTGTTTTTCGGTGTCAGCCCTCGTGCGGGGGGCCGGTAGCCTGCGGGCCATGAGCAGCGGCGACGTCGACCGGGGCGCGGGCGACGAAGTGATGGACAAGGTGGTGAACCTCTGCAAGCGGCGGGGTTTCGTGTACCAGTCGGCGGAGATATACGGCGGTTTTCGCAGCGCATACGACTATGGCCCGCTGGGCGTGCTGTTGCTGCGCAACGTAAAAGACGCCTGGTGGCGGACCATGGTGCAGCTCCGCACCGACGTGGTCGGCCTCGACGCCTCCATATTGTCGCCTCCCGAAGTGTGGGAGGCATCGGGGCACTTGAGCAACTTCACCGATCCCCTGGTGGACTGTCGCAACTGCGGCGCGCGCCACCGCGAGGATCAGTTGGAAGACCCCGAGACATGCCCGAGTTGCGGCGAGAAGGGCCAGTTCACCGAAGCCCGGGAGTTCAATCTGATGTTCCAAACCCAGGCCGGCCCGGTGGCTGGGGCCGGGGCCGATGTGTACCTGCGGCCCGAGACCGCCCAGGGGATGTTCATCAACTTCGCCAACGTGCTCAATACCATTCGCAAGAAACCGCCGTTCGGCATCGCCCAGATTGGCAAGTCGTTTCGCAACGAGATCACCCCGGGCAACTTCATCTTCCGCACTCGGGAATTCGAGCAGATGGAGATGGAGTTCTTCGTGCCCCCCGACGAAGCCGCCATGTGGTTCGAATACTGGTGCAGCGCCCGGATGGACTGGTACACCGAACTGGGCATCCCCGCCGACAAGCTGCGGTTGCGGCCCCACGACGCCGACGAGCTGAGCCACTACTCGGCCGGCACTGCCGACGTGGAATACCTGTTCCCCTGGGGCTGGGGCGAATTGGAGGGCATCGCCAACCGCACCGACTACGACCTCACCCAGCACGCCCAGCACTCCGGCGTCGATCTGGACTACTACGACCAGCAGGCCGACGAGCGCTACCGCCCCCACGTGATTGAGCCGGCCGCGGGGGCCACCCGCACGATGATGGCGTTTCTGCTGGCCGCTTACGACACCGAAGAGGTGCGGGGGGAGACCCGCACGGTGCTGCGGTTACACCCCCGGCTAGCCCCCTACAAAGCGGCGGTTCTGCCCCTGTCGAAGAAGCCCGAGCTCCAGGCGGTTTCCGAGGAGGTGCTGGGCCTGCTCCAGCCCCGCTGGATGACCGACTACGACGTGACCCAGTCGATTGGCCGCCGCTATCGCCGCCAAGACGAGATTGGCACCCCCTACTGCGTGACCGTGGACTTCGACTCCCTGGAAGACCGAGCGGTCACCGTGCGCGATCGGGACACCATGGCCCAAGACCGGGTGCCAATCGACGGGCTCGCCGAGCACCTCGACGCCAAGCTCGGGCTGTGAGGGCTTCGGTGATCGGCCCGATCGATTTGTGAGGGGGTATCGGTGACCAGCCCGATTGTCGCTGCGGTGCAGGCCGCCGAGCAGGGCGAGCTGGACCGGGCCGACGCGGTGCTGGCGGTGGCGCCCGACGACGTTGAAGACCTGCTCCACGCCAAGATGGCCGACGGTCCGACGGTGCCGGTGGCCGCCCACGGGGTGGCCGCCTCGCCGGGGGCAGCCTCGGGCCGGGTGTGCCTGTCGGTTGACGCAGTGCTCGACGCCGACGACGAGGGAGTTCCCGCCGTCTTCGTGCGTCCATTCACCACGCCGGCCGACGAGGTGGCCATGTCGGCCGCCGCGGCCATCATCACCGCCAAGGGGGGAATGGCCAGCCACGCGGCGGTTATCGCCCGGGGCTGGGGCATTCCCGCAGTGGTTGGAGTGGAGACCCTGGCAGTGGACCTGGCGGCCGGGGCGGCCCGGCTGGGCGAGGTGGAACTGCGCGACGGTGATCCCATAACCGTGGACGGCTCAGCGGGCGCCATCATGCTGGGGGCCGCCGAGGTGGGCGAGGTGGAGGTCCCCGACGAGCTGTTCACGCTGCTGGAGTGGGCCGACGAGCTGCGGGGCGGGCGGCTGGCAGTACGGGCCAACGCCGACGATGCCTTCTCGGCCCGGCTGGCCCGGGAGTTCGGAGCGGCCGGGGTGGGGCTGTGCCGCACTGAGCACATGTTCTTGGGGGAGCGGCTGCCGCTCATCCAACGGGCCATCACCGACGGCGGCCGGGCCGCTCTGGACGCGCTGGCCGAGGCTCAGGTAGACGACCTAGTCGATCTGTTGGAGGTGATGGACGGGCTGCCGGTGATCGTGAGGCTGCTCGACCCGCCCCTGCACGAGTTCTTGCCCGATCACCCTGAGTTGGTCGAGGAGAACCCCATGCTCGGCGTTCGGGGCGCCCGGCTGGGGGTGCTGCGCCCCGAGCTGTACCGGGCCCAAGCGGCCGCGGCGGCCGAGGCGGCGGCCCGCCGGTTGGCCGACGGCGGCGATCCGCGGGTGCAGGTGATGGTGCCACTGGTGGTGGGCGGACCCGAATTGGCCCATGTGCGGGCCGCGGTGGCCGATGAGCTCGCCGGGTTCGAGAGCCACCTGGCCGGGCGGTCCATCCCGGTGGGGGCCATGATCGAGACGCCGCGATCGGCGCTGGCCGCGGCCGAGATTGCGAACTGCGCGGATTTCTTATCGGTGGGCACCAATGACTTGACTCAGATGACCTTCGGATTCTGCCGCGACGACATCGAGGCCAAGATCATGCGGCCCTACATTGACCACGGCCTGCTGGCGGCCAACCCCTTTGAGACCCTGGACACTGACGGAGTGGGCCGGCTGGTGGCCGACGCGGTGGGCGCGGCCCGCGCCTTTCGCCCCGGTATTGAGATTGGGGTGTGCGGCGAGCACGGCGGCGACCCGGCGTCCATCGCATTCTGGGCCACGGCGGGAGTGGACTACGTGTCATGCTCCCCGCACCGCGTGCCGGTGGCCCGCTTGGCGGCTGCCCAGGCGGTTGTGGCCTCGGGGTCCGGCTAGCGACTGCCCAAGCTGTCATCGGTTCGGCCTAATCTCCCACTGTGGGCATCCACGACGAAGACGTGGCCCGGGTGAGAGAAGCGACGGACATCGTCGCGGTCATCAGCGAATACGTGCAGCTAAAGCGGGTGGGGCGCCGCTGGCAGGGGCTGTGCCCTTTCCATGCCGAGAAGACCCCTTCGTTCTCGGTCAACGCCGAGATGGGCGTGTACCACTGCTTCGGGTGCAAGGCCAGCGGAGACGCGATCACCTTCCTGCGAGAAGTGGAGCACGCCGACTTTCCCGAGGCGGTGGAGCGATTGGCTGGCCGGGCGGGGATCACGCTGCGCTATACCGCCCCCGGAGAGGGGGCCGACCGCCAGAAGCGGGGCAAGCTCACCGAGGCCCTCGAGCAGGCTGTGGAGTGGTATCACCAGCGGCTGTTGATCTCACCCGACGCCGGGCAGGCCCGCGGCTACCTCCGCCACCGAGGGTACGACGGCGATGTGGTGCGCCAGTACAAGTTGGGATGGGCCCCCGACGACTGGGACGCGCTGGCGACCGGCCTCGGCGCGGGCACAGACGGGGGAATGCCAGTGCAGGTGTTCTCCGACGCCGGACTGGGGTTTCGCAACAAGAGCGGGCGCGTCCAGGACAGCTTCCGCGCCCGGCTTCTGTTCCCCATCTTCGACCCCAGCGGTAGACCAGTGGGGTTCGGCGGTCGCGTCCTGCCCGGTGGGGAGGGGCCCAAGTACAAGAACTCGGTGGACAACGCGGTCTATCGCAAATCCCGGATTCTGTACGGCCTCAACTGGGCCAAACAGGACATTGTCAACGCCGGCGAGGTGATTGTGTGCGAGGGCTACACCGACGTGATCGGCTTCGCCCAAGCTGGCATCTCCCGGGCAGTGGCCACCTGCGGCACCGCCCTCACCGAGGACCACGTTCGGGTGCTGCGCCGGTTCGCTCCCCGAATCGTGCTGGCCTTCGACGCCGACTCTGCTGGCCAGACCGCGGCCGAGCGCTTCTCCCAGTGGGAGCACGCCTTCGAGTTGGAAGTGGCGGTGGCCGATCTGCCCCCGGGGGCCGATCCTGGCGACCTGGCCCAAAGCGACCCGGAGAGGCTGGCCGCCGCGGCGGCTGACGCAGTGGACTTCATGGACTTCCGCATCAACCGGGTGCTGGGTGAGGCAGATCTGTCGACTGTGAAAGGGCAGGTGCGGGCGGGGGAGCAGGCTGCCCGGTTGGTAGCCGAGCATCCCAACCCGGAGGTCCGGGACAAATATCTGGTTGAGATAGGCGACCGTTGCTCGGTGAGTAGCGACCACTTGCGAGCGGTAGTAGCCGACTTCCGCCGCCGCGGCCCGCGGCGTAC
>JAJEEH010000295.1 GCA_022821105.1 Acidimicrobiia bacterium | reverse complement strand
TATGCGTCGTTGGAGATGTTCCTCAAGAACGGCATCCAGCTCACCGACCTGCTTGGCTCCGGAGTATTGCCTCGGTATCCCGACCTCAAGTTCGTGTCGGTGGAGAGCGGCATCGGGTTCATTCCTTTTGTGCTCGAAGCTGTTGACCACTCTTTCAATGAATGCGGCGGACTTGAGCAAGCCTCCAACTTCGAGATGATGCCCAGTGACTACTTCCGCCGCCAGGTGTACGCCTGCTACTGGTTCGAGGAGACCGCACCGCAGCGGCTCCTAGACAAGATCGGCGTCGACAATGTGCTATTCGAGACCGACTTCCCCCACCCGACCTGTCTCTATGGCAATGTGCGAGAGCGGATCGAAGCCTCGCTCGCTGGGCATTCGGAGGAGGTCCGCCGCAAGCTGCTGTGGGAGAACGCCGCCGCCCTCTACCGAATCGAAGGCCCTTGACTACCGGCCCAGGGCCTCAGGCTGCACAACCTGACTCCAAGGAGAACGCAGCCGCGCCTTGACTATGCGTCCAGTACTGAGTCGAGAAATTCTCTGAGATTGTTCAACCGCGCTTGAGCGTCTTGCGGGCCCAGAGATGCGCCGCTGACTGCCAGGCTGCACAACCCGCTTGCCGCGGCGTCGGTGACCGCCATCAGGAGATTGGAGGTCTCCTGGTCTCTTTGGGAGCCAAAGAACTGAGCACAGGCATCAGAGAGTCCTCGGAATTCCCGTGCGGCGTACCATTCCGCTAGCTCGTCGGAGCGCTCCTCCATCGCATAGTAGGCGCTGAATGCGGCACAGAATCGAAAGGCGGTTTCGTGCCCTGGATACGCCGAAAAGAGGGCATTCAGGCACTGGCGGGCTGCATCAAGGCCACTGACTCCCGCAGGCACTTCTGCACGGGTTGCCTCGAGAATCGATTCGAGCATTCGGTTGTACACCTCGAATGCAATCGCACCGCACTCGGGGAAATGCCGGTACACGGTGACTCGACTCACTCGTGCCTGCTCAGCGATTTCTCCCATCGTCGTGGAAGCGATTCCTTGCCTCAGGAACAAAACCTGCCCCGCCTCGATGATTGCTGAGCGGCTCTGAGTGTTCAGGTCTTCGTGGTCGGAGCGGTATTTTCTGAGCTTGCTGGACTCTCCCATCAGCGCAAGCTTACCCGTGGAGAATGAGCTTGTCGCTTTCTGAGTAGCCTGTTTCCGCTCGCAATTTCGATATCAGGGGCCCTCATTCTCAAGTTGTTACACGAATTGCCAGTGGTCGAGTAGACAATAAATCGTGTCCGTATATTCTTGAATTACTGCCAACTGTTGAAATCAATCGTTGTAGGGGAAATATGTTCGACCGACGAGCTTACATGTTGGATGTCTCAAGGGACCGCGTGCCAACGATGGAAACATTGGAGTGGTTGGCCGGCGTTTTGGCAATGCTCCGATTCAATGAACTCCAACTGTATGTTGAGCACACATATGCCTACTCGGGGCATGAAGTTGTCTGGAAAGAGTCCTCTGCACTCACCTTCGAGGATATGCAAAGGCTAAATGTCATTTGCCAAAAGAAGGGTATCGACCTTGTAGGAAACATGAACTGCTTCGGCCACATGGAGCGGTGGTTGGCCCACGAACGTTACCGGGAGATGGCCGAATGCCCTGACGGCGCGCCAAGCCCATTCGGCTTGGACACTATGGGGCCGACGTGTCTTGCCCCTACCGCCGAGAACGCCGAATTCGGGGCGTCACTAGCCCGCGAAATGGCCAAGGCCACGTCTTCTCAGAGAATCCACATCGGCGGCGATGAACCGTTCGAACTCGGAGAGGGTGTCTCGGCAAACGCCGTTGCTGAGAGAGGGCGCCAGTCTGTCTATGTTGAGCACCTGAGAAATATCATTGGGCCTCTTCTGGCCGAAGGGCATGACGTGATGTTCTGGGCCGACCAGTTTCGCCAAGAACGATCTCTGCTGGACGAGATTCCCGCACGGGCAACGCCAGTGGTGTGGAACTACGAGGCCCCTTCTGACCAAAGCTGGGTTTCCGTTTTGCCCGCGGGATTGCTGGACCGACTCGGACTTCCCGACGATGCCCATCTGGGTTTTGAATCCCATGCTCGCTTGTTCATCGAAGCCGATATGGCGTTTTGGGTAGCTCCCGGCACCGGGAGCTGGAACACGCTGATCGGCCGCAACAACAATGCCGCCGCCAACATCATTGATGCTGCCGAAATCGGGCAAGCCCACGGTTCGCCCGGGTTCCTGCTGACGGATTGGGGAGACAACGGACACTTCCAACCGCTGCCGGTGTCGCTACCTTCCATGGTGCGCGCCGGCGAGGCCGCCATCGGGCGACCGGTTCCCAACCATTCGGAGGTAGGCGAGCGAGTCGACGAGATTCTCGGCTGCCAAGAAGGCACCGGCGCGTTGATCGATCGCCTTGGTGGTATTGGCGAGAGCCTTGGGCTGGTCTCGATCAACGGAAGCCCTATCTTCTACGCCCTGTGCGCTACCGCATTTGGGAGTTTCGGGGCACTCGACCAGGACAGGGTCGCAAGCGGATTGTCCCTTCTTTCCGAGGCAGATGAGCGGTTCTCCGAACCGATCGGTGGCACCCGAGGGGCCGTAGTAGCCGCGGAAATGCGCTCGGCTTGCCGACTGGCGGGATTGGGCCTGCGCCGACTTGCCGCCGAAAACGGACTCGACTTCCGGGCACCGAGTCCCGATGAATTGGCCGAGGCAGCGCATGGCCAGCGGGCCGCTTGGCTGCTCTCCAGCCGGCCGGGCGGCCTCGACGACTCCATCGGCAAGCTGATCCTCTAGACCTTGGAACGGGGTACGCTGACCTCAGGAGGCCTGTTGATGACCGCGCTCGACGTTCCCGACCTCAGCAGCTACCAGACCTTTGTCCATGGATTTCCCCACGAGGCTTTTGTCCAGCTGCGCGAGCATGCTCCTGTGTGGTGGCACGAGCCCACCGACCGCACACCCGATGGCGAGGGCTTCTGGTGCGTGAGCACCCACGAATTGGTGGTGGAGGTGTTTCGCAGCCCCAAGATCTACTCCAGCCACACTGGTGGGGACCGCCCTTATGGCGGAACCACCCTAAAGGACATGGAGATGAGCGGGAAGCTCCTCAACATGATGGACGACCCGCGCCACCAGAGGATCCGGCAGTTGGTCAACAAGGGCTTCACCCCCAAAATGATCGGGCGGATTCGCGACGACCTGGTGACAAGATCCCACCAGATCCTCGACAGCGTTGCCCCCGCTCCTGGTGAGCGGGGAGCCTGTGATCTTGTCATCGATGTAGCGGCGGAGCTTCCCCTTCAGGCCATTTGCATGCTGCTGGGCGTGCCCAATGAGGATCGGCGCATGCTGTGTGAATGGGTGGACATCGCTTCGGAGACCTTTACGCAGGAGGCGGTGTCCTACGAACCCGACGAGGCCGGCATCAACATGTTTTTGTACGGCCAGCGACTCATTCAACAACGCATCGAGAATCCGGGTGATGATCTCCTGTCAGTGGTGATCTACGGCGAACTGCCCGACCAAGACCCGCCGCGGCTGGACAGCGACGAAGTAGCGATGTTCTGGTCGCTGTTGTTCACTGCCGGGTCGGAAACCACCCGAAAGGCCATCGCCGGGGGACTGTGGGAGTTGGTAAAGTCGCCCGGACAGTTGGCCCTCCTCACTGCGGATCGATCCTTCATGGGAACGGCCATCGAAGAGATCGTCCGGTGGACCACGCCGTCGGTCTACAAGCGGCGCACGGCCACGGCGGACACCGTCCTGGGGAATCAGGCCATCGCCGCGGGCGAAAAGGTGGTGGTATGGGAGATGTCGGCCAATCGGGACGAGGCGGTGTTCGATGACCCGTTCGAGTTTCGTATCGATCGGAGTCCCAACAACCACATGGGGTTCGGGCACGGACCCCATTTCTGTCTGGGCGCCAACCTGGCCCGGTTGGAGATTGACGTGATGCTCAACGCCATTCTGGACCGCTGGTCCGATATTGAGATCGTCGGTGACGCCACCTGGACTCGGACCAACCGATTGAGCGGCCTCAAGACGCTGCCCATCGAATTCGACGACCGAGCGGTAGGCCGCGGATCAACTGATTAGAATTCTTCGGTCATGGAGATTCGACCGCTGGCTGGGGCGTTGGGCGCGGAAATCATCGGGCTCGATCTGACCAGCAAAATCGAGGAGGCAACTTTCTCAGACGTACGCGACGCACTCCACCAAAGCGGTGTGATCTGTATTCGCGACCAGGGTGCTATGACCCCAGAAGACCAACTGACCTTTGCCGCCAATTGGGGAGAGATATCCATTCATCCCTATGTGCCGTCAATTGAGGGATATCCGGGGATCATGAAGATCTATGACCCGAACCCCATTACTCAAACGTGGCACTCCGACTCGACCCATATGCGCGATCCGCATGCGTACACCCTGCTATTGGCCCGGGTATTGCCCAATGTGGGCGGTGACACCATGTTCGCCAGCGCGACAGGAGCCTTCGAGTCGCTTTCCCCGGGACTGCAAGCCGCGCTCCGAGAGCTCTCTGCTGTCCACGAGGGCACCAGTTTGGCCGCTGAAGCCGGATTGGAGCACGAGGCTGTTGTGGCCGTCCATCCGGTCGTGCGACCTCATCCCGAGACCGGAGCCGAGGCGCTTTTCGTCAACGACAACTATGTGACCCGGATCGACGGGTGGACCCCCGAGGAGAGCCGCCCGCTGCTGGAGTACCTCTACGGGGTGATCGGACGCTACGAGAACACCTATCGACATCGTTGGCGCGGTGGCGATTTGGTGATCTGGGACAACCGGTCTACCCAGCACGCCGTGGTCGGGGACGTGGCCGGCGAGGAACGCGTGCTCCATCGGGTCACCATTGCCGGAAACACCCCTGGGTAATCGCTCAGTCAGTAAGGCGGGCCAACTGTTCCAGATGCTCGGCGGTGCTTCCCCCTCGAGATTGGAGGACCCAGGCCCGACGGGTGAAAGCGGCGAGATAGTGGTCGTCGTAATAGCCGTCGGCCCCGTGCAACTGATGGGCGCCGGCCAACACGTCCAGCAGCGACTCGTTCCCGGTCACTTTGGCTGCTGAAACCAGGTAGTCGCGCTGTGGGCCGGGAGGGGCGAGAGCGGCTTCCGCAGTGGTTAGCTCCATGGACTCAACCGCGATGGCCATGTCCACGAAGCGATGGCGGGCCACCTGGAAATCTCCCACTTGCTGTCCATACAAGGGTCGTGGCAGAGCGTGATGGGCGGTCAGGGCTAATAATTCCCGGGCCTGAGCCGCCTGCTGGGCACAGGAGGAGATAGCGGGGTCATCAGAGGTCGCCGTCCGATGAGCGGCCACAGTCAGGTCGCGGTCCAACAGCTCGGCCGCCATCATGTCTCGGTGGGTCTCGTTAGAACCTACCGAAATGGTGGGATGAATGGATTCCAGAACGTCGTAGGCATACGGCGGACCCTCCTCGAACATCGGAGTCCATGCGGCCTCCCCCTGCCCTGCTCCTGATCGGGCCACACGGGCGATGTCCTGGAGAAGCTCGGTGGACGCCACCTTCACGACCGATGCCTCGTAGCCAACTGGCTGGCCCGACTCCTCATAGTCGATCAGCCTCTGGGCGTGGGCCCGGACTCGAGCCGCGGCCGCGTGCAGCCTGGCCCGGTCGATGCGAGGGACACCCGCTGGGAGTCGCTGAATCCACCGCTCGACCCATCCGTAGTGGGCCAAAGAGCCCCGTTCTGCGGCCACTGCGGCGATGACCTGGGACCAGCCATTTCCCACTTCGCCCAGTACACAGTCGTCGCCAAGTTGCACTCGTTGGAATGCGACCTCCCCCAGAGTCCAGCGATTGAGCGTTGGCCTTCTAGCCAGGCGAACTCCAGGGGCATCGAGCGGCACCAGAA
>JAJEEH010000287.1 GCA_022821105.1 Acidimicrobiia bacterium | reverse complement strand
TGGGCGTGCCGTCTGACCGCGACGCCTGGTACGCCAACTTCCAGGGACTGCTCAAAGACACCGAGAGCCGCTCCTTCGGCCACGGCGCGGCCTACATGTTCAAGGATCTGCCCCAGGTGGACGGCACGGTGGACTTCATCGCCTACCTGCTGGCCGAGATGGACCTCTGGGGTATCGACAAGGGGCTGCTGCCGGTGAACTTCGGCGACACCTGGGGCACCCGGGGGGTGGCCGAGCATCCCGACCGCCTCTACGGCAGCTACCTGGTGGACCCCAACCTCGGTGTGCAGGCGGTGCGGGACCTGCGCCGGGCGGTAGCCGAGCTGGGGGTGATCGCCGCGGCTTGCTTCCCCACCGGGCTGCACCCCCAGGTCAACATCAACGACCCGCTCATGTACCCGATCTACGCGGCGTGCTGCGAGCTGGAGATCCCCATGTGCATCAACGCCGGGGTGCCCGGCCCGCGGTTCCCGTTCGGCCCCCAGCACGTCGAGCACCTCGACCGGGTGTGCTACGACTTCCCCGAGCTGGTGCTGGTTACCCGCCACGGTTCCGAGCCGTGGGAAGACCTCATGGTCAAGCTCATGCTGAAGTGGCCGGGGCTGCACTACTCCACCTCGGCGTTCGCCCCCAAGCACTACCCGAGAGCCATCATCGACTACGCCAACACCCGGGGCGCCGACAAGGTGATGTACGCCGGTTACTTCCCCTCGGGGCTGTCGCTGGAGCGGATCATGACCGAGATGCGCGACGTGGGGTTCCGCGACCACGTTTGGCCCAAATTCCTGCGGGACAACGCCCTGCGGGTGTTCAATATGGCATGAGCATGATTGAGCAAATATTCCGCCGGCGGGATCTGGGAGTGATCGACTCCTTCATCGGGGCGGGACTCCTGGTGGTGGCCGTGTTCGCCTGGACCGTGCAATCCGAGCGGTTCGACCCCAACACCGAGCTGTCCGACAACTGGAAGTGGCAGCTCTGGCAGATCGGCCCCCTGGTGTTCTCCATCGTCGGCGTGTGGCTGCTGTGGCGCAACACCAGCAAGGTGCCGTGGATCCGCACGCTGTGCCTGTCGTCGCTGGCGGTGGCGTTCTTGCTCAACAAGTACACCGACACCTTCAACCACAGCAACAACCTCTGGAACACCATCGATCCGCTGTTCGTCGGCTGTGCCACCGTGGCCATGTGCATCGGCTGGCGCCGGGTGATGGCCCAAAGGCAGGGCATGGAGCCGGCCAACCCCTTCACCCTCCTCGCCGCCGTCGTCGCCACGGGGCTGGGGGTGGCGGTGTTCATCGTCGCCTTCTTCTACTACACCTGCGAGACGGCCTGGGATGTCCTCGATCCCCTGGTGATCTTGGCCCTGCTCACCTGGGCAATCGGCGCTCGCCGCACCAATGTGGGCGACGCCATCTGAACCTATACGCTGCCTGAAATCCGGCCGAGACGGGGAAGAGGAGAACCGCTATGCCCGAGGTAGACGGCTACGTCCACGGAGACTTCAGCTGGGTCGATTTGTGTACCGAGGAGCCCGACAAGGCCAAGGCGTTTTATTCGTCGCTCTTCGGGCTGACATTCCGCGATGAGCACGACGGGTCGCAGGTGGTCTACACCCTGGGGCTGAAGGACGAGAGGCCAGTGCTGGGGCTGCTGGAGAAGCCTCAGGAGATGTGCGAGATGGGGATTCCCAACGTGTGGGAGACCTACATATCGGTGGACAACGCCGATGAGGCCCTGGCCAAGGTGGCCCCCGCGGGGGGCACGCCGATGGGACCGGTGATGGAGCCGGCGGGCGCGGGGAGGATGGTGGTGGTGGCCGACCCCACCGGTGCAGTGGTGATGCTGTGGGAGGCGATCGGCCAAGATGGCGCCGAGCTCAAGAGCGAGCACGGCACGCTGTGCTGGAACCAGCTCCTCTCGGCTGATGTCGACAAGGCCCTGGCGTTCTACTCCGAGATTCTGGGCTGGACCCCGGTGACCCTCGACATGGAAGATTCGGTGGGCATCATGCACAACGGCGAGATGATCGCCAGCGCCGGCCCACTGCCCGCGCCGCTGATTCCCTCCCACTGGGCGGTGTACTTCGCGGTGGACGACTGCGACGCCACCGCGGCCCAGTGCCAAGAGCTGGGAGGCCATGTGGTGGTCCCGCCCATGGACACCCCGCCGGGCCGCATGGCCCAGCTTGTGGACGACACCGGCGCCATGTTCTGGGTGATCACCCTCGATCCCACCTTCTCGCCCGTCTGACACACCAGAAGATCCAGCAGCCACCTCAAGGGAGGGCCCGATGACTGAAGACGCCGCGAATAGGCCTGAGCCCTATGAGGGGTGGGAGGGGCGAGCGGGACGGACGGTGGCCGGGTCGGATCCGTGGTGGCCTGAGGCGGTGCGGGCGCCGCAGGCGGCGCCCAACATCGTGGTGGTGCTGTTGGACGACCTGGGCTTCGCCGATCTGGGCTGCTACGGCTCGGAGATAGACACCCCCCACATCGACCAGATGGCGGCCGAGGGGCTGCGCTACCTGAACTTCCACGTCAACCCGATGTGCTCGCCCACCCGGGCGTCGCTGCTCACCGGGCTCAACCACCACGACGTGGGGGTGGGCCACGTGTGCCACTCCGACCCCGGCTACCCCGGCTACACCTCCGAGCTCACCGAGCACTGCGCCACGGTGGCCGAGATCCTGCGGGCGGGGGGCTACGCCACCTTCATGGTGGGCAATTGGCACCTGTGCAAAGACTCCAACCTGGTGGGCCCCCGGCACTCGTGGCCGCTCCAGCGGGGCTTCGACCGCTACTACGGCTTCCTCGACGGGTTCACCAACTTCCACCACCCCCACCGGCTGATCCGCGACAACAGCGTGGTGCGCACCGACCAGTACCCCGACGACTACTACTTCACCGACGACATCACCGATGAGGCCATCTCTATGGTGCGGGAACAGAAGGCGTCCCGGCCCGACCAGCCGTTCTTCCTGTACCTGTCGCACGGGGCGGTGCATGCCCCGCTCCAGGCCAAGGCCGACGACATCGAGAAGTACCGGGGGGCCTACGACGCCGGCTGGGACGAGATCCGCCAGCGCCGCTTCGACCGCCAGATCGAGCTGGGCATCTTCGACGCTGATACAACGCTGCCGCCCCGCAACTCCGAGGAGCGCAACGACGTCCCGCCCTGGGACGAGCTGTCGGCCACCCAAAAGGAGGTGTTCGCCCGCTACATGGAGGTGTTCGCCGCCATGGTGGACAACGTCGACCAGAACTTCGGGCGGCTGCGGGCCGCACTCGAGGAGCTGGGCGAGTGGGACAACACGCTGGTGCTGTTCACCTCCGACAACGGGGCGTCCCGGGAGGGCGAGGACACCGGCTGCGCGCAGTACTTCGAGGTGCTGTCGCCCACCCAGGGCGACATCGAGGCCGACCACGCCCGCCTCGACCTGCTGGGCGGGCCCCAGACCCTGGCCCACTATCCCCGGGGCTGGGCCATGACCGGCAACACCCCCTTCCGGCTGTACAAGATCAACACCCACGCCGGCGGCCACCAGGTGGCCATGATCTTGTCGTGGCCCGAGCGGATCGCCGATCCCGGCGGGTTCCGCCGCCAGTACCTGCACATCACCGACGTGCTGCCCACCGTCTTGGACATCGTGGGGCTCAGCGCCCCCACCGAGCGCAACGGCGAGCCGCTCAAGGGGCCGCTGGCCGGGGCCAGCTTCGCCCCCACGTTTGCGGCCGCCGACGCCGACGAGCACCACACCGAGCAGTACTACGAGCAGATCGGCCACCGGGGGTTCTACCGCGACGGCTGGGAGGCCGTCACCCTGCACCTGCCGATGACCCCTTTTGGCGACCACGAGTGGGAGGTGTACAACCTCCATGACGACCCCACCGAGACGGTGGACTTGTCGGAGGCCGAGCCAGCCAAGCGCCAAGAGCTGATCGACGCCTGGGAACAGGCCGCCCACCGCTACCAGGTATACCCGCTGGACGAGGGCTCCATGCTCAAGTTCGTGCAGCGGCCCCCGTCGGAGGAGGTGTACGAGACGCCGGTGCGGATCGTGCCGGGCACCGACACCCTGGAGCGCTACCGGAGCATGAAGATGATCCAGGCCCGCTCGTTCACCGTGGACATCGAGTTTCACTACGCCGCAGGCGACCAGGGCATGCTGGTGGCCCACGGCGACCAGGGCGGCGGCTACGCCTGCTACGTGGAGGGCGGCGAGGTGGTCTACGTGCACAATGGCTACGGCCACATGCGGCACCTGAACAGCGGCCCCCTAGCCGAGGGCCGGCGCACCGTGCGGCTCGACTTCACCATCACCGACGGGTTCGCCTGGGATCTGCGGCTGCTGGTGGATGGTGTGCAGACCGCCGCCGGGGACGACTTCACCGGCATGTGGACCATGGCCCCCTTCGAGGGCATCGACGTGGGCATCGACCGCCGCTCCCCCGTCTCATGGGACGTCTACCAGCGCCAC
>JAJEEH010000011.1 GCA_022821105.1 Acidimicrobiia bacterium | reverse complement strand
GGCGTCCTGATGTGGCTCATCACCCCAGATGGAGTACACACCGACGAGGCTCAGATCGGGTATTTGACCCGCTGTCTGGCTGCTGCCAATCGACTCGGCACACTCGTCGAACTCGGCGTGGGTTGATGGGGCCGATTGCCTCAGGTCGCCACACAGCAAGCAAAGGGACACGGCTATGACTAAACCAGCTACTCGGGATCCATTCATGCCACCTCTGCCTCCGAGTTGGGATGGAGGAGGGGAGTTTGCCGACCTGCTGAAGGCCACCCGGCTGGTCCAGGACTTGACCAACGGGACCAATCCTCCGGCTGAGGTAATGCGCGAGATCACAGATCAGCTTGGCGAGGTGGCCAACCGGCTGAAGCCGTGGACGTGTGAGGAGTCGGATCTGATAGCTGGCCGTCGGCAGGATTTGCCCGGGCGGGGGCACTCTATGCTGCCGGCCTTTGTTGTGGACGAACAGACTGAGAATTCAGTCAAAGGGCGGGTGCGGTTCACCACATTTTACCTCGGTGGAAACGGTGCTGTTCATGGCGGAGCCCTTCCGCTGTTCTTCGACGACATACTTGGCCGTCTGAGCAATTGCGGTGGTCGCTCCATTGCCCGCACTGCCTATCTGCATGTCAACTATCGACACATCACCGAGATTGGTCGGGAGTTGAAGTTTGACGCGACGTTCGAGCGAGAAGAGGGGCGCAAGCGGTATGTCACGGGGCACCTCTTCGACAGGGGGACGCTGGTGGCCGACGCAGAGGGGCTATTTGTCATGCTCCTTCCCGGTCAACCCTGACCATGAAGGAATCTGCTCCCAGTCCATTTCGCAATACAGTGACGAGAAGCCCGCGAGTCCGTATCGACCTCAGGGGTGGCAGAATCCGTCAGATCATTGTACTGTTTCTTGGACTTGCCGCGGCTTGATGTCCTCGTGCATGCACAGCTGCGGCGGGCCTAGTATCCGTTGATTGCACCAGTTAAATGACGAGTCTGCGCCGCGATCGGTAGGGCTCGCTGAAGGGGGAAAGAAATGACCTTGATGGGTTTTAGACGAGTCTGGCTATTGCTGATGGCCTTGGCGGGCGCGTTCGCCTTGATCGCGGCAGGCTGCGGCAACGATGACGACGACACTCCGACTCAGCCCGCTGAGGAGGCGCCGGCCCCCGCGGAGCCTGCTGATGAGGAGGAGGCGCCGGCCCCAGAGCCTATGGATCCGGTGACCATTGCGTTCATTTCCGAGGAGACCGGGCCCAGCGCTATACCGCTCCACTCAGTCATGGACGCCACCATCGGCGCGATCAACGCTGAAGGCGGCTTCAACGGACATCCGGTGGAGGTCAGAAAATATGACTCTGCCGGAGTGGTTGCCGAGGCCCAGGCTGCCGTTTCAGATTTTCCCGATGACATCATTGCGGTGTTCTTGAACACATCGACCACAGAGTCGAGCATCGCCGACAGCCTTTCCGCTTTGGGCGTGCCCATCCTCGGCGTCGGCTACTCGCCGCCGGTGTGGAGTGGTGTTGTCACGCCGTTCGGCCTCTCGTGCGAGGTAGACCCTGAGGGCTTCTGCGCCAACGAAAACTTCTTCACCACGACCACCACGTTTGACGCTGTGGTCGCCCAGCAGCTGGTGGTGGCGCAGATCAATGGCGCCACCCATGCCACTTCGGCATCGTGTGTCGAGGTCGACAGCTGCGCAGCAGCCGACCCCGTCTTCCAAGCGGTGGCGGCTGGCATCGGGCTCCAATCCTCGCCCACAGTGAGGGTGAGCACCACCGCCCCGGACTACACGTCCGAATGCATAGGCTTCATTCAGCAAGGCGTCGACTTCATCCAGCTCAGCATGTCGGACTTTGCCGGGGTTACCCTGATGGAGAGCTGTCTGGATCAGGGCTATGACGGATGGTTCGGTGCATCCGCGGGATCGGTCAGCTCTGCTTTGCTGAATGCTCCTGGACGACTGAACGGCGGCCTCAACGGCTTCCCCTGGTTCATAAACCATCCACTGGTAAACGCCTATCGCGACATCATGGAATCGGCAGGAGTCCCCGAAGACGACTGGGGCCACTCACACGCCACCTCCACCTACACCGCACTGCGTTTGCTGCAAAAGGCAATTGCCGACCACGCCGACCCGTCGGCGCCTCTGGATGGAGCAGCGGCCCTAACCGCCATGTATTCGCTAGACGGCGAGACCCTCGACGGACTGTTGTCACAACCGGTGAGCTATAGCCCCGACGACTTGGACCGGGTCGTGGCTTGCTTCTGGCCGTACATCACTGACGGCGCTGGCAACTTTGATACTCCGCTCGGAGACTTGAACACCGCCTGTTACCCGGAATAGTAGTAGAGCCTCAGAATCTAGCCAAGCCCCGCGGGCCGCAGATGCGGACCGCGGGGCTTGGCGCGTCTTGGCTTTCCCTTGGTCTTTGATTCAGGCGATTCTGGCCCCAGGATCGAGCGAACCGAGTTCGATGAGATCGGCAAAACTGTAGACTCCGCCACTGCGGTCGCTCGGCTCAAGAATCAGCCAGGTAAAGGCCTCAGCCACAGCCACGGGGTCGTATACGGGCTCTGCGGAGTCTGTGCCTTGGCGTTCGAGAATGCCGGTTTGGTTGGCGTACTGCCATTGCTCGGTGCCCACCGCGCCTACTCGAATCGCATTGAACGATACCCCTCGCCCACCGGCTTCGAGGTGGAGTTCGGAAGTCAACCGATCGAGGGCGGCTTTGCTAGATCCGTACATGAACAAATCGGGAGGACAGACCACTGCCGCGCCCGAGCTCACGTTGAGAACCCGTCCCCAGCCTCGCTCGAACATTCTTGGTGTAAAGCCCTGGATCAGCTGGAGTGGTGCCACAGCGTTGATGCGGAAGACTGCAAGCCACCGACGCGGTGGCATCTCCAGGATGGGGCCCGACGGCATAAACGCGGCGTTGTTGACCAGGATGTCGCACCGGCCGCGTTCGGCCAGAGTTACCTCAACCACCCGCTCGGTGTCTTCGGCCGACCTCAGATCGGCGGGTATCGCCAGCACCTCCACTCCTTCTCCGGCTAACTCTGCACTTGCCTCTTCCAGAGTGCCGGGCAGCACGCGATTTCGATTCTCGGCGGTGCTTCGACCCACAAGTACCACCGAGGCGCCGCGCCGTCCCAACGCCCGGGCAGTGGCCCTGCCTATGCCCCGAGTAGCACCGGTGACAACCGCCACCTTGTCATCGAGATGCTTGCCATCGCCTTGCTGGTTCATGCTGTTGACCTCGTTCTGGCTCCTGTTCGGGCCGACCATGCCGGCTTGAGTACTACCGGGCCGACCACCCGCCATCAACGGGCATCGTTTGGCCGGTCACCATTGCCGACCCATCTGAGCAGAGCCACAAGATGGCGTCGGCGATTTCAGATGGCTCCACCATCCTGGGTATGACATGACCCCTGGGTATCTGCTGTTCTGGGGTCAAACTTGCTTTGACGCCTTCAGTTGCCGTGAGACCGGGTGCCACTGCATTGACTCGCACCCCTTGAGCGCCGTATAGAGACGCCGTGGTCTTGGTGAGCTGGATTATGCCTGCCTTGGCCACGGCATAGGCCACAGAGGCGTCGCTGCGCCCGAGATAAGCGGCCAGCGATGAAATGTTCACGATGGAACCCCCTCCGTGGTCCAGCATGTAGGTGATCTCGTGCTTCAAGCTGAGCCAAGTGGCTCGGAGGTTGGCAACTATGGTTCCGTCCCACTGCTCCACAGTGGACTCTACGACGTAGTTGCCCGGAAAGTCGCCCCCATCCATCCCCCCGACAATGTTTGCGGCGCAGTCGAGCCCCCCGAAGGTTTTGACTGCGGCAGCTACCATCGCTTCGACGTCTTCCTCAAGGGTGACATCGCCACCGAAGAACGCCGCTCGATGCCCGGCGTTGCGAAGCTGTTCGACGAAGGCGGAGCCGTCCTCTTCATTGATGTCGGCTATGAGCACTGCCGCACCTGCGCTGGCAAAGCCCAGTGCCGTGGCTGCCCCGATGCCAGAAGCTCCTGCGGTGACGAGGGCAACCTTCCCCTCGAAATCGTGTGCGACCATGATGATCCTCGCCTTCGTTAGGTTCGGCTGCTGCCCGAATTATTGTATTGAATTAGCTGTATTGATACTGTCGCCGCAACATACCGGATCGGGCATGGGGGAAGCATGGAAGAGCCAAACGCCGAACGGATGGACTACGTGCGGGGAAAGCTCGCCGCCGCCTACGAAAAGGGAACTTCACCCGCCTCAACCCTTGACCGCGACCCCCGCGAAGTAGAGGCCCCTCAAAGGTATTTCTCGGAGCTGTTGGAAGAAGTCAACATCCAGGAACGCCTCGGAGGAACGATGTTCCTCCGATACGAGGACAGCTTGGATCTGATGCGAAACAAGGCGATCGTGCAGCCTGGAAACGGCCTGCTAATGGGCTCTCCCCGTCCCCTTTTGCCGCTTGACCTCGACGGCGAACTGCATACCAAATACCGCAAGCTGCTGGACCCCTTGTTCGCTCCCCGCCAGATCAACCCATTGGAGGAGCGAATTAGAAGAATGGCCAACGAGTTGATCGACGATTTCATCGAAATCGGTCAAGTGGAGCTCTACAAGGGGCTTTGCGACCCGCTGCCGTCTCGGATCTTCGTGGCCATGATGGGGTTGCCGGAGTCGGATCGAGAACGATTCATCGCCTGGAAAGACCGCACGATAAAGCCCGAAGAAGGCGATCCTGTGGAGATGCTTGCTGGGATCCAAGCAGCCGGTGCTGAGATGGCCGAGTACATTGGCGGGGTTTTGGACGAGCGCTCAGCCGCATCAGAAGTGGGAGACGACTTGCTCAGCCAATTGCTCCATGCCGAGGTCGAGGGCGAACGATTGACCAAGCAGCAGGTTTCCGACATCGTCTATCTCCTCATGATCGCAGGGCTGGACACCGTTACCTCTGCGCTCTCTCTGATATTCGCCCGCTTGGCGGACGTTCCTGAGCTTCGCCAGTCCTTGGTTGATCGCCCAGAGCTGATTCCCAATGCAGTCGAGGAGCTCATGCGCTATGAGGCACCAGTGGCCAGCAGTAGTCGCCTTGTAACCGAAGACATCGAAGTGGGTGAGGTGCAGCTTTCCGAGGGCTCGTATGTGCTGGCTTCTTGGCAGGCATGCAACTTGGACCCAGAGATCTTCGAGTGCCCGCTGGATGTGGACTTCGAACGTCCCAACATCCGACACACCTCCTTTGCCACCGGCCCCCACCGCTGCATGGGCTCACATCTGGCCCGGGTGGAGATGCGCTGGGCGCTGGAGGAGTTCCACAAGAGGATTCCCTCCTACTGGATAACCGAAGGCGAGACCCCCGAATTCACCTACGGAGGCGTGCGGGCGGCCACCTACCTCCCGATTTCGTTTTCGGCGGTTGGACAAGCGGGCTGAAAGCCAAGGAAATGTCTGGGGGGCGGCTCGGGTCTTGGGAACCGGGGACTGCTGAGGAGCGGCTCGACCGTCTGGACTCTTTGGCCAACGTCCGCCAGTTGGCCATGCGCTACGGCCGGGCCATCGATGCTCGCGATTTGGATGCTCTGGTAGAACTGTTCGTTCCCGATGTGCGGGTGGGGCGGAATGAGCAAGGCCGAGGCGCCTTGCGAGAATGGTTTGACGGTGCTCTCCGGAGGCCCCGGTCAACTATTCACTTCGTGATGAACCATGTCATTGACTTCGAGGACGCCGAGAACGCCACTGGAGTGGTCTACTGCCGCGACGAATTGGAATATCCAGATACCGGCGAATGGAGAGTTGGAACCATTCAGTACTGGGACCGATACGTCCGAGTTGACGGGGTTTGGTGCTTCAAATGGCGCAAGTTCCATCGCTGGTACATCGTTGACGCATTGGATAGGCCGGGACACGGCGCCGGAGTTGCAGAGGAGGTTTCCGGCCTCAACACCCGCCAGTTGCCCGATGTCTACGGCACATGGAGTGACTTCTGGAACCAGCCAAGCTGAGGTCGCGTCTCGACGAATGCCTCAACGCGAAAGGATGAGTCGATGGTAGGAGTGGGCGTCTTGCTGAGCGACGATGACGCGGCTACCACGGTGCAAAGGGCTGTGCTTGCGGAGAAGGTCGGCTTCGACACCGTGTTTGTCGGTCATCATCGGTTCACACCGGGTTTCGGGCACACCATCCATCCATTGCCGCTGTTGGCGGCCGTCGCGGCCCGCACAGAGCGGATCCGGCTGGCCACGTCGATCTATCTGCTTCCATTGTCACACCCACTCGACGTGGCCGAAGAGGTCGCGTCGCTTGATGTCTTATCGGGCGGCCGGGTGATCTTCGGGCCGGGCGTCGGCTATCGGCCCTACGAATACGAGGCGATGGGCGTATCATTTCGGCGACGGGGGGCGATAATGAGCGAAGCGCTCCAGATTCTTGAGGGTGTCTGGCGCAGCGAGAGGTTTTCCTTTGACGGGGAGTTTTTCTCATTCCAAGAGCTCACTTTGACGCCGCGTTCCGCGCAAGACCGCATTCCAGTTTGGGTGGGTGCCAACACTCTCCCGGCCATGGAACGAGCGGCGCGTCTTGCCGACGGGTGGATCGTCGGCTTCTCCGACAGATTGCCCAGTCTTGTGCCCCAACTTGAGCACTACCGGGCCCACACGGACGAACATGGGCGCTCCTCGACTGTGGCCTTGATGCGGTTGGTCGGCCTCGGTGCCACCCGAACGGAGGTTGAGGACAGTTGGTTGCCAGCGATCTATCAGATGCTGAGGAGCTACGCCCGAGTTGAGGCGCCCAGCGACCGCGGAGATCGGACTGAGTCGAAGCTCAAAGCAGCCAACCGGGGCGAGGTCTCACTGGCAGAGTTAGGCAGCGACATGCTGGTGGCTGGGGAACCCGATGACGTGATTGCCGGCTTTCTGCGCAGCGTGGCGGAAACGCAATGCGAGCATATAGTCGTCTGCACTGGAGGCATGCCCACCGCTCAGTTCCTCGAGATCTTTGGGCGAGAGGTGTTTCCGGCTCTTCGCTAGGGGAGGCAGGCGTTAATTTGAGCGTCGACTTCTTACATACCGATGAATCATCTACCTGATTCAATGGCCTTGCGATAGGATTGCGGCCATGGGGACCGGCGCACGCGACAAGGTCGACGTTGATGCGCATTCGCTGCTGATCCATGGGCGGACGTGGGAGGAGATGACGCCGGGGTTCAGCTTTCGAACGGCTGCCCGAACGATCACCGACGCCGACGTGCATGCCTTCGTAACGCTGGCTGGCGTGAACGAACCGCTTTTTCTGGACGGGCGTGTGGCAGGAGAGCACGGCTACCAAGGCCGCTTGGTGCCGGGCATGATGACCTTCTCATACGCGGAGGGACTTGTTATTCAGACCGGCTCCATTCATGGCACCGGCCTAGCTTTTCTCCATGCGGACCTGGACATCAAACAGCCGGTCTATTGCGGCGACACCATTGCTGTCGTGGTGGAGGTCACTGAGCAGCGGCCCACGTCGGCGGGAGACCGGGGGCTCATCACCACTCGCAACACCGTCGTCAACCAGCACGGCGAGGTTGTGATGGAGTATTCCCCGCTGCGTCTCACCAGGGGTGCGGAATCGTAAGGCAGGCAAGGGGGGGGCCGCAAGGCGTGTCCCTGAGGCTCAAGGAAAAGAGAAGGGAAATCACATGAGTGAATACACCGACTATCAGACGTTTACCGACTATGGCGTATGGGACTGCGATCAGCACATCTACGAGCCGCCCAATGTCTACGTCGACTACATCCCGGCCAAGTATCGGGACCGAACGATTCGACCGGTAGAAGTGGATGGTGAGACGGTCATGCTGGCAATGGATCGGCAGCTACCCATGGACAACAGGCTCGATGAGTGCTACCGCCCAGGTTCGTTGGCAGAGATGCTCAAGGCAATGAGAGCCGGCCCTGACGGCGCCAACCAATACCATTGGATGCCGGTAGACCCCGCATTCTTGGACCCTGACCTGCGCATCACCCAGATGGACATGCAGAACGTCGACGGTGCGGTCATGTACTGCGGCTCGTTGGGGTTGTTTGGCGAGCACTTCCTGACCGATGACAAGCTTTACTGGGAGTCTTCATACGCCTATCTCCGGTGGATGGAGGAGACCTGGGGGTTTTCCCGCGACGGTCGGATAATCATGTCGCCAGTGATCTCCATGCGAGATGTCGACAAGGTGTGCGAGCAGCTCGACTGGTTGTTCGAGCGGGATTGTCGCGCCGTGTCGATTTGTCCAGGCCCGGCCTACGGGCGATCGCCCGGCGATCCCCACTTCGACCGGATGTGGGGCCGCATCGAGGAAGCCGGTGCCATCGTTTGCTATCACATCAACGAGGGATTACCGGGATATAAGGCGAGTCGTTCGGCGTGGTGGGGCCAGGAGGAGTATCCGACGTTCTACGTGCAATCGGCGTGGCAGTGGATGTGGGGATACGGCGAGGTACCGGCCATGGAAACATTCTCCGCTCTCATCTATGACAACCTCTTCGGTCGTTTCCCCGGCCTCAAGATGCTCTCCTCCGAACATGGAGCGGAGTGGGTTCCCTACCTCCTCACCCGTATGGACAAGATGCGGGGCATGGGACGCAACGGGCCCTGGATCGGAGGCCAACTCACCGAACGGCCGAGCTCGATTTTCAAGCGTCACTTCCGGGTGGTGCCCTACTGGGAAGACGACATGGAGATGGTGATCGGCCAGGCGGGCAAAGAGGTCATCGTCGGGGGGTCCGACTTCCCCCACTCAGAGGGCATAGCCTTTCCCACCCAGCTTGTTGAGCATTTTTCTTTCCTGTCGCCCGAAGACCAGCGCTTTGTGATGAGTGACAACGCCCGTAAGTTCCTAGGTGTGGGCTGACAGGGTCCCCAAGTTCTGAATGGGAGTGCCTTTGGATGATTTGGGAAGCTGTTTGCCCGATAGTCGTTGTTTCTGAGCAGGAGGTTCGTTGAAATGAGCGAAAAAATGTGCGAGGGCCGGGTCTGCATTGTCACTGGAGCAGGACGAGGAATCGGGCGCGAATACGCATTGTTGTTGGCTACCGAAGGGGCCAAGGTCGTGGTCAACGACTATGGCGGTGCCCGAGACGGCACTGGCAGCGATCAAGGTCCGGCGCACGAGGTTGTCGAGGAGATCATCGCTTCTGGTGGCAAAGCCGTCGCCCATGTAGGCAACGTCAGCTCGCTTGCTGATGCCCAAACGATGGTGCAGTTGGCCCTGGACACATTCGGTGGCCTCGACGTGCTCATCAACAACGCTGGGATTCTGCGCGACCGAATGCTCTTTTCGATGACCGAGGAGGAGTGGGACGCGGTAATCAGGGTGCATCTCAAGGGCACGTGGGCGCCGAGCCGGGTGGCATCGGAATACTGGAGAAATCGAGCCAAAGCCGGTGAGAGCAACGACGCCCGCATTGTGTGTACCACCTCGGTGGCCGGCATCTACGCCAACACTGGTCAGACGAATTATGGAGCGGCCAAAGCGGGGATCGCCGCATTCGCCCAGATTGCTGCCCAAGAACTCGTCCGCTACGGCGTTACCGTGAACGCTGTGTGTCCGGGAGGGTTGACGCGGCTGACCGAAGATCTCAGCTTCTCCGATGAAATGCTGGCTCGGTTCCGGCCAGAACGGGTGGCCCCGGCAGTCGTATGGTTGGCTTCGGCTCAATCGGCTGGCGTGACCGGGCAGGTGATTGAGTCGTCGGGAATGGTCTTGGGCATCGCTGAGGGTTGGAGGCGGGGTCCGCATATCGACAATCCGCCCATGGACCCTCGAGAAGTCGACGGCATAGTGCGCGGTCTACTGGCGGAGGCGAAGCCGAGGACGACGATGGCCGACATTGTCTGATCGCACACCTGATCAAGCTCTTTGTCGTATAGGGCGCCCAAGGGGGATCCAATGCAGCTAGCCGAAAAGACGGCCATTGTGACCGGAGGCGGCCAGGGCCTGGGGCGTGCCATCGCGCTGGCCCTGGCAGAGCGCGGCGCTCGCATCGTTATCAACGGCCGGACCAAGTCAAAGCTGGATGCGGTAGTAGGCGAGATCGAGAGCCGGGGCGGCCGGGCGGTCGCGATTGCCGGGAACGTCGCCCGGCGTGAGGATGTGAACGCTACGGTGTCCGCTGCCGTCGATGCCTTTGGCAGCATCGATATTCTCGTTAACAACGCGCAGACAACCAGCGGGGGCCAGAAGGTGATCGGCATCGACGACGAGACATTCGAAGCAGTGTTCGGCAGCGGGGCGCGAGGCACCCTCTATTCGATGCAGGCTTGCCACCCGATCATGAAGCAGGGCGGTGGCGGCTGCATTGTCAACATGGGCTCGTCCACCGCCATCACCGGCGATCCCACCTTCGGGGCCTACGTTATGACCAAGGAGGCAATACGAGGTCTCACGCGGGTGGCGGCCCGAGAATGGGGCCGCGACAACATAAGGGTGAATGTGATTTGTCCGGCCGCCCTTACCGAATCAGCGGAGGACTTTCGCGACGCCCACCCCAAGGCTTACAAGGCCATGCTCAAGACTGTTCCGCTGGGGAAGCTGGGAGACCCAGGCGAAGATATCGCCAACGCGGTGGCTGCGCTGGTGAGCGATGACTTCCAATACCTCACCGGAGCCACCCTCATGCTGGACGGCGGTCGATTGCTCTTCCCGTAGCCTGAGATCGGAGGACTGATGGGGCGACTTGATGAAAAAGTGGTGATCGTGACCGGTGCCGCGTCCGGCATCGGTGCTACCACCGCGGCGATCGTCGCTGGGGAAGGGGCCAAGGTGGTGGTGGCCGACATCTCGGCAGACAAGAGCGCCGAACAAGCTGAGAGCATCGTGCGGGCCGGGGGCGAGGCCGTAAGCATTGCCTTCGATCTTGGCGATGTGAAATCTATTGAGGAGTTGATAGCCGCTGTGGTTGCGCACTTCGGCAGACTCGACGTCGTCCACAACAACGCCGCCGCCACCAACATTGCCGCCACCATCGACGGGCCTTTCGAGACGGCCGACCCGCAAGCGTGGGATGACACGTTCAGAATCAACGTAAGGGGCACGGCAATGATGATCAAGACCGCGGTTCCCCATCTGCTTGAGCAGGGCGGCGGCTCGATCATCAACACTTCGTCGGGGGCAGGGGCGGCGGGAGACCTCGGAGCAACGGCCTACGGAGCGTCCAAGGCCGCAATTAACGCCGTAACCATGTATGCGGCCACCCAATTGGGCAAGCGAGGGATCCGAGTCAACGCCATTGCGCCAGGGCTAATCGTGACACCGGCCTCGAAGAAGTCGGGCCACTCTAGCGGGGAGATGGGCGATATCGCGTTGGCCAACCACCTGACCCCCCGCCTGGGCACCCCAGAGGACATCGCCTACATGGTGGTCTATCTGGCCTCCGATGAGTCGAGATTCGTCACCGGGCAAATACTAGGGGTTGACGGCGGCGTGTTGGCCCATCAACCCTATTTCTCTGAATTCACGTCCTTGTTTCAACAGGGCGAACAGGGCTAAGCATCACCGTGGACGCCGCAGACCTAGACGCCTTCTTGGCCAAGGCCGCGGAATTCCTGGAGAGCAACGCATCGCGACGGGAAGTTCGAGGGGAATGGGGCGTGGGGTCGGATGTGCTTGCCGCATATGCCAAGGTAAGCGAAGAGGTCGAAGCCCAACGAATTGCCGATGCCCGCCAGTGGAAGGCCTTGGAATTCGACCAGGGATTCGGCTGGATCACCGGGCCGCCCGAGCTAGGCGGGCGAGGGCTGGCTCCAGAACATGAGCGGGGGTATCTGGAACTGCGTGCCGACTATGACATCCCGACTCTGAGTGTCTACACCATCAGCCTAGGCATGGTTGCGCCGGCTTTCGAGCAGTATGGCAGCGAGGAGGTTCGCAACCTGGTTCCCAAGCTGTGGCGCGGTGACCTTATTGGGTGCCAGCTGTTCAGCGAACCGACCAACGGATCTGATGTGGCGGGCCTGATCACACGGGCGCGCCGAGACGGCGATGAGTGGGTGATCGACGGGCAAAAAGTATGGACATCGGTGGCTCAACACAGCCAATGGGGACTCCTGCTGACACGATCCAACCCGGATGCCCCCAAACATTCTGGTATCACTGCGTTCGCCCTCGACATGTCCGCGCCAGGCGTGGAAGTTCGGCCGCTAGTGATGATCACTGGAGGCACAGAATTCAACGAAGTATTCCTCAATCAGGTGAGGGTCCCCGACAACTACCGGTTGGGCGAAGTGGATCAGGGGTGGAAGGTCGCCATCTCGACCCTAATGAACGAACGGGCCCTGGGAGCGGGGGGTGCCGATCTTTTCGGTGTGAATCAGGCCCTCCTGCGATTGCGCATGACCATTCAGCAGGTCGGCGCTTCCGGCAATCCTTTGGTGCGCAACGAATACGCCCGGCTGTACTCGATGGCCGAGACCATCCGTTATCAGGCCCAGGCTGCCGACGAACGCCGCCGGGCTGGCATGCCGCCCGGGCCAGCCGAGTCGGTGTTTAAGCTGGCCAACACCAACACGCTGACGCAGATTGCCTCGCTGGGTTTGCAGCTCTGCGGTGGGGCTGGCGTGGCCGACACGGGGGAATGGGGAAAGTACGCATGGGCCGAATTGGTCTTGATGGGAGCCGGCATGAGGATTGCCGGTGGTACCGACGAGGTGATGCGCAACATCTTGGCCGAACGAGTGCTCGGCCTTCCCAAAGAGCCCAGCTGATTCAGCAAGCCAGACCGGCAGGGAGGTTTCCGGATGCCGGGCGATCGTATGCGGTCAGCTTGACGCCATTGGGTCGTAGTCGGCCAGCAGGGGAGCGAGCTTGGTGCAAATGGTCTGGATCCCCTGAGCGACGGTGTATTCGGGCATACCGGCCAGTGATGCCCACAAGAAGACCTCCTCAGCGGGTGCCCCTGCGGTTTGGGCCTTGATCTTGGATGCCACGTCCTCCGGAGTGCCGTACACGATCGCGTCCAAGGGGCGGCCGCGAGTGGTTCGACTGCGGAGTTTTTCAGGATCAACAGGCCGGGGCACCGGCTGATCAGTTCCCTCCACCATGTGATAGCGATAGGAGTCGAGCTGGCTGGCCACGTGTTTCGCCACCAGAGGCCAATCGGCCTCCGGGTCTTCGGAAACCCAACCGGTTAGGCCTCCGGCCATCCGTCCCGTTGCCGGATCATGGCCCGCTTCGATCAGGGCATCGCGGTAGATCGGCCACAGGGCAGGGGTGGTGGTCAACAGCGACTCGCCCAGCAATCCCGCTCTCCGAGCGCCCTGGGGACCTTGGTACCCCATCCAGATCGGAAGGCGGGCCTGCACCGGCCCGGGTGTGACAACCTCCCATAGCCGGCGTAGTTCGCGGGCGCAATAGTCGGTGTTGGCGTAGCGAGTGGCCAGATCGGCATCGAACAGGTCGAATTCTGGCACCCGGTACCCGGCGCCGATTCCCAAGTCGATCCGACCGGAACTCAAGATGTCCACCACCGCAGCCTGTTCAGCGATGTCCGCTGGATGATGAAGGGGAGCAATCACTATTGCCGTGCCGATGCGCGGTGTCGTTGTTCGGGCTGCCACCGCGGCCGCGAATGTCAGCGGCTGGGGCAGATAGCCGTCGTCGAACAAGTGATGCTCGCTGAGCCAAATGGACGGACATCCGAGGCGCTCAGCCTCCTGGCACATCTCGAGAGTGAAACCGTAGAGGCGGGACCAGTCGGTGGCCCACTGCGTTGGGTTACGCAGGTCGAAGTAGATTCCTACTCTCATCGGGCCAGGGCCGCTTCACGATAGCCGACAGCGGGGGTCTGAAAATAGGTGGCGATGGTCCGGGCCCCGGTTTCGGCCTCGATCAGGGCCAGGCGCTCCCGGCACTCCACCGGGGCGCCCCATACCACGAGCTCATCGAAGATCGAGGTGGGCACAGCGTGTCGGGCCCCTTGCCGGTCCCGCCTTTCCCACGCTTCCCACATCGGTTCAAGAGCATCGCCGCGGCCCAGACGCCGCTGCTGGTTGGCGTAAGCCGGTGCCATCAGGTAGTCGGCGATTACCGGCCGCATGATTTCCTCCATCTCAGCGCGGTCGCTGGTGGGACAAATGGGCACAACGATGGACACCCTACTGCGGTCGCTGGGCAGGGGTTTGATGTGGTCTAGGTCGCCGGGTCCAACCCAGTTGAGTACGACGCCGTCCGCTTCGGTTGCGGCTAGAGCCAAGGCTCGGGGACCGCAGGCGGCCACCAGCAGTTTCGGCGGTAATTCGGGAGGAGCGGGGAGGGCGAACCCGCTGGAGGTGATGGTGGCGAATTCGCCGGCCACCCGTCTGCCGTCAAGCGACAACCGCACAAAGCGGAGCACGTCGGCTAGCCGATCAGCCAATCTCCGGTAGGCAATGCCATTCCAACGCTCCACCAAGAGGGGCGACGCGACTCCCAACACGATATGGGCCCGCTGCGGGGCAATATGGCCCAGCGTCCAAGCTGACATGGCGACGAGGGTGGGCGCTCTGGTGAAAACGTTGACCAACACCCCGATGTCGGCATTTTCGGTGGCGCTTGCCGCCAAGGCGGCTGCGGCGACCCCATCGGTGGAATTGACCTCTCCAGTCCAAAGGCCGTTGTAACCCCCGTCCTCGAGCTCGCGGGCCAGCTCAGTGAATGCGGCCAAGATCTCGGGTTCATGAGGAAGGTGGATGGCAGCCAAAGCAACTCCGGTCTAGCTCAGGGATCTCGTCCCCTAGTTCGAGAAAGGATAATAGAATTGCCCTGATTGATCCGGCACCGACCAGGGACGGGGCCAGTTGGAGAGGAATGGTCATGAGAGACGACGTCGTAGAGATTTCCTACGAGGAGATGGATGATCTGCTCAAGTCGCTGATTGTCTACGAGGGAACCGGAGCACTGGATCAGCAGTGTCCGATGTCCGACCTGGGTCGAGTGCTGTCTGAGACTCCGGTTGTTCGCTGGGATATGGGGGTCGGCTTATTTTCGATGGCCGACGTCGTGGCTGCCGGCAACCATCCTGCGTTGGTCTCGACCCATCCAGAGCTGGGCCGCACACCGGGAATGGGCTCGAGGGAACCGCTCATACCCCTCCACCTCGATGGCGACATCCACCGGAAGTACCGCCGCCTGATCGACCCCATATTCGCCCCCAGACGAGTGGTGGCCTATGAAGAGGGATTTCGCCGTCTGGCTGACGAGACGATCGACGAGTTCATTGCCGACGGTCGTGTCGAGTTCTACGAGCACTTTGCCGTACCCCTTCCTTCCAAGATGTTCATGCAGATATTCGGAGCAGAAGAGGCGGATCGCGAGTTCTTCATCAGCTGCAAAAACGACATCTTGTTCACCGTGGGCACCACCATGGAAGAACGCGATGCGGTTGGAGTCGAGGTTGGCGATCGGATGCGGGCGAGGTTGCAGGAGCTGATTGACAAAGGGCGAGCTGGGGGAGGGCAAGGCGACGACCTGATCGACACGTTTCTCAGGTGGGAAGTAGACGGCGAGTCTCTGACCGACGACGACATTTTGAACATCATGCATCTGTTTGTTATCGCGGGGCTCGATACCGTGACCTCGTCGATTTCTTTGATCGTCGGGTGGCTGGCTCATAATCCCGAACAGCGCAGAGAGGTACTGAAAGATCCTTCGATGATACCCGCGGTGATCGAGGAGCTGTTGAGGTTCGAAAGCCCTGTTCCTTCCGGAGGACCTCGCTGGGCGATTGAAGACACCGAGATCAACGGCGTGCCAGTGAAGGTCGGGGACATGATCTACTTGTGTTGGGCTTCGGCCAATCTCGACCCGGAGTCGTTTGAGGATCCTCAAGAGGTGAGGTTCGACCGCGAGCACAACCGCCACATCGCATTCGCTGCGGGCCGTCACCGCTGCCTGGGTTCGCATTTGGCCCGACTAGAGTTGCGGGTGGCCCTCGAGCAATGGCACTCCCGGGTGTCCGACTATTGGGTAGACCCCGAAGGGAACCCTGAGTACGTATACAACGGTGTTCGCGGCGCAGAAGTCATGCCCCTGCGGTTTACCACCCGCTGAGCGCGACGCCTCAGTCGCGTATGAGAGTCAACCCTTGGGCATTGAAGAAGAAGCCACCGGGAGTCAGCAGAGCTGTGCGAGCTCCTGGCACTTGGCGGTCGCCGGCCAACCCCTGAAGCTGGTGGATCGCCTCTCGTACATGGCCTGAGCCCTGAGTTGCCCCCTCCGATAACGAGCCCCCATGGGGATTGAAGGGCACTTTGCCATTCAACCGAACGCTGTTGGACTCAGCGTCCCAGTACTGCCGCATAAATTCGCCCGCTTCACCGGCACCGCAATAGCCCACGTTTTCTATCCAGGCCAGGGCGATGATGCTGAACCCGTCGTAGGGGAAGAACACGTCGGCTCCGTCGATCCAGAAATCGCTCTTGGCCTTCAGGGAGTCCACCACGATGTGCTGCCCATGATGGGCCAAGCCGTCAATCTGGTCTTCTTCGTTGTTGGCCACCATTCCGTGTACTGCGGCGTTGATCAGCACCGGGGGCAGAGGCATGTCCCGGGCTCTCTCGGCGGTGGTGACGATGAAGGCGTCGGCGCCGTCCACGGCAACGTCCATGTCGAACAAGCAAAGGGGCCAGCGGATCATCCGGGCTTCCAAGTATTCCTGCATGGTCAGGGGATGAGTGAGGGCCGCGGCCGGATTGCGGGCGGCGTTGGAGCGGTCGTTTATGGCGATGAGTCCAAAGTCCTCCTTGGTGGCCCCGAACTCGTGCATATAGCGGGAAGCCCACGCGGTGTAGCCCACGGCGTGCATGACGGTGTCGGGGGATGGTGCCACGGCCGGGAAATTCTCAGCAGCCGCCCGGAATGGATCCTTGAGCGACCCCGCAGTATTCCAAGGCTGGCGGTAGGCGGCGTGCCACACCAGCGCAACCTCGCAGAGTCCGGCGAATACGGCGGCGGCCGCGGCGGAGACGTGGTTGATGAACGGAACCGGCGGGTTTTCGAACCAGGTGATCTCGGGGAGCCCGAGGATGGCTTGGAGCTCGTTGGCTGGTGGCCACGAACCGCACAGGCCGTCAACGTCTTTAGGACCGAGGTCACACTGTCGCATGGCGTCGATACACGCCTCGGCAGCCCACGACGCCTGGGAGCGGGTGGTGTTGCGTCGTTCAAATCCCGTGGTGGTGGCACCCGCAAATGCAATCGCGTTCTTCATCGGATTTCGGTCAGATGTCATAACGAAACCTCCCGAGCCAGCCGAAAAATCGGTACCGGCACGCCGGCCCGCTCGATCCAATCGAGTTCGACCCGCTGGCCAATGGCGATATCTCCTTCCTCGACGGTGGCGGTGAAGCAAAGTCCCTGTTGCTCGTCGAGTTCGACGGTGACCACCGGGTAAGGCGTTGAGTAGTCCACGCCCGGGGCCGGGGGACCCTGATGGAGCCTGATCAACAGGTGGACCTCTCCAGTGCCGTCCACTTCACTCGGTTCAATCGCCGTCGACCAGCATCCAGGGCAAACTGGCTTGGGCGGGTGATGCCATCGGCCACAATCCCCGCAGCGGTTGATGAGCAGTTGTCGATTGAGCCGACCCCGGAAGTGGGCCGCGTTGTCGCGGTCGACAGAGTGAGATGCGAACCGCTCAAGCAGTTCTTCGTCCGCTTCTGCCATCGCTGTGGCCTCCTTTCAGGGATCGAGTCGGGCGGCGGCGTAGCCGGAGATCACCTCGACCCCATCCTGGTTGACGGTAGTCACCGAGAAGTCGCCATGGGCAACGCCGTCGATTTCATCGATAGCGGTAACGGCAACAGTTGTGGTCAAGGTGTCGCCCGGCCACACCTGGCTTTTGAACCTCACCCCGTACTTGGTGATCCTCCCGTCGCCGACATAGTCGGTCACCACCTTGCCCGACATTCCCATAGTAAGCATCCCATGGGCGAATACGCTGGGGTAGCCGGCCACCTCGGTGGTGTACCGGTCGTCGGTATGCAGCGGGTTGTAGTCGCCGGACGCACCGGCGTACATGACCAGTTGGGTGCGGGTGAGGCCGTCGACGATGACTTCGCAGTGAGAATCGCCCACTTGCAACTCTGATGCTGACAATGCCATCTCAACCCTCGTGTTCGACGACCTGGCCGGTGATCACACCGACTGATCGAGCCGTCACCACCAGCTCGCCGCCAGGTGTGCGGTACTCGGTGATCTTCTCGGTGAAATGGAGCGTCCCCCCTCGACGGCCCTGCTTGGTCCAGGTCTCCCCGTCACGTTCGTGGGCCTGGAGCACTTCGCCGGCCATCAAGGGCCGCTGGTATTCGTAGTGCTGTTCGGCATGGAGGCCCCCGCCCACGCCGCGGGACTCCTGGCTGGGGGGTCGTCCGGTGGCTTCTCGTCCCGACCCAAACCAGGGTTCGTCGAGCTTGGGTCGCAAGACGTATTCGGGATCGAACTGGGCACTGGCTTGCACAAACGTCGGCGGGGCGATTATCCCCCCCACCTCGGCCGCGGAGGCATGCTCAGCGTCGCAATAGATGGGGTTCGGGTCGCGAATGGAGCGGGCGAACAACATAATATGCCCTGCCTCAACCGGGAATCGCTCGGCCGTCATGGCCGGCCTTTCCTGCTCATGTGGTGATTGTTGGTCATGGGTGCTCCTAGTAGTAGGTCGTTGATTGAATGCGACAAGTCATGGCTGCATGGTTGAGACCGAGGCTGCGGCGACGATATTGCCCGCCTGGTCAGTGATCTTGACCTCGCTAACCTGTATGCGACGACCGGGTTTGACGCAGACCCCAGTGGCCATGACGGTTGATTCCGCCACCGCGAGGTAGTTGATGTTCATCGACACTGTGGCGATGAACCCGGTAGCGCCGATGGCGGCCAGCGCGGCTGCTGTCCCGCATGTGTCGGCGAGGGCAGCGATGACACCGCCATGCAGACCCGTTGTGGAATTGCACTTCCACTCCTCATAGGGAAGCGACATCACCACGGCCTCATCGTCCCATCGCTCGACCTTCAATCCTGCGGCTCGATTGAAGTGGACACTGGTCTGGAAATGGCGCGCCTGGACAGCCCAGCGTTCCTCATCGGTGGTCTGCTTTTCGTCACCGCTCATCGGATCTTGCTTCCAGCCAGTCGATGGGTGTCCAATTCGCTAACGAGGTTAGACCTTAATGCCGGAGCCGTCCGATTCTTCCTTGGTCAACCCGAGCCGAACTGCGCCGGGCGCTTCTGGAGGAATGCGGCGACACCTTCTATTCCGTCAGGGCTTCCGAACAGAGAGCGGCCGACCTTTTTCTCGAGCTCGAGGGCAGTTGCCATATCAAAGCGTCTTCCGTCACGGACAAGCTGTTTGGCCGCGGCAATAGCCTGGCGAGGTCCGGCGCACAAGCGTGAGGCATACTCAATCGCGTCGTTCAGGGCCCCACCCGCTTCAACCGGCTCTAGGCAGAATCCCAGTCTGTGTGCGGTTTGAGCGTCGAGAGGCTCTCCGGTGACCAGCAGTTCTAGCGCCACGCTGGGGGGCAGCAACCTGATGGCCCGTTGGGTGCCGCCCAGTCCCGGCAGAAGCCCGAGCTTGACCTCTGGGAGACCAAACTTGGTTCGCTCCGATGCAGTGCGAAAGTCGCATGCCATCGCCAATTCGCAACCACCTCCGAAGGCAATTCCCTCTACGGCGGCGATAACTGGCTGAGGCAGTTCCGAAATAGCCTCCACGGCGCGGCCGAGATGGGATATGAAAGCGTAGAATTCGTCGGGTGTGTCCAGCGCCCCGAACTCGGCAATGTCAGCGCCTGCGCAAAACGCCTTGCCGCCAGCACCGGCAACAACGACCGCCCCGGTCTCCTCGTCGTTGGACAATTCACGGGCGACGACAAGGAGCTCGGCGGCCATTGCCGTATTGAACGAGTTATGGACTCTGGGGCGGTCAAGGGTGACAACAGCCACCCCGGAGGGCTGCCGTTCCACCTGCACCACAGGCGAGGTCACAGCCGGACCCTCTGCTGAGCGGTACGCGCCATGGGATTCAGCTGACGATCCCGTAGCGGTCGAGGCCATAGCAACGGATGGCATTGCCCCGGAGCAAAGCGTAGGTCTCTTCGTCTGTGAGACCGGCTGCGGCGACGAGCCGTTTCACCTTGCCTAGTGTGTTAGGCCAGGTCGAATCGCCGTGGGGATAGTCGACTTCGAACATGATCTGGTCGATTCCGATTCTGTCGCGCATTTCGAGGCCGATTTGGTCGTCGAACAAGCAACCGTAGATTTGTCGCATGTAATGGCTAGGCGGTTGGGGCAAGCGCTCGATTTCGCCGTAGGCGGCCCGCTCGTGCCATACCCCATCAAGCTTTTCGAGCAGGAATGGCATCCAACCGATCTGCCCTTCGCTAAGGGCTACTCGCAACTCGGGAAACTCCTCAAGCTTGCCGCAGGTCAGCCAATCGCACAATGCGTGGGCCGCGCCCTGGTAGGTCAGCCCCAACGAAACAGCGCGTGGGGCATCCAATGAGGTCATGGGAAATGTCGAGGATGAACCGATGTGGAGGTTGATGACGGTGTCGGTTTGCTCGCAAGCGGCAAAGAAGGGGCCCCAGTGGTCGGTGAAAATGCTAGGCAGCTTGAGGCGGGCCGGGTTTTCGGAGAATTCTACGGCGTGGGCACCCTTGTCGGCGCACCGGCGCACCTCATCGGCGGCGAGGTCGGGGTCCCACATGGGGACCAGGGTGAGGGGGATGAGCCGCCCGTACCCGGCGCCAGCGCACCATTCGTCGATCATCCAGTCGTTGTAAACCTGGATGCAGGCCAGCCCCAGTTTGCGATCGGGATGTTCGTGAAAGGTCTGCCCGCAAAACCGGGGGAAGGTGGGAAACGCGAGTCCAGCTTCGGTGTGGTTCAGGTCCATGTCGGCTAGTCGAGCGTTCTGCTGGTAGCAGCCGGGGCGCATCATCTCGTAGGTAAGTGGCACCCAATCAAGATCATTTTGGTCCATTCCCGCGGCGGCGAATCCGGGGATGATGGACATCTCAAAGTCGCCAAACCGCCAAAGGTCGGCCCAGTCCCCGTCGTCGGCTTCCACCCATCCGCCCCGGGCACCGGGTTCGTAGCGTCCCCGAACTCGGTCTACGCGAGGGGCTCGGTCTCGCAGCGATGCGGGCAGCCGCTCTTGCCAAAGACTGGGTGGTTCGACGACGTGGTCGTCCACCGAGATGATCCGAGGCAAGTCCATTCGCAACTCTTCCATCGACTTAGAGCCAATGGGGATACTACTTGTCCTTGGGGGAGGCTACCGTCACTGGTCGGCACGGAGAGGATGTCTATGGAACTGCATCTCGCATCGATCTACGAGGCAATAGGCGATGAAATCGGCGAAGCGGTTGCGTTGATCCACGGCCGACGCCGGGTGAGCTGGGCCGAATTCGAAGAACGGTCATCCCGTCTGTCGGCCGCATTTGGTCAGATGGGACTTCGCCCCGGGTCGGTCGTTGCCATTGACCTCTACAATTGCCCCGAGTTCTTGGAAGTCTTCTTCGCCGCGATCAAAGCCGGATATGTGCCCACTATGGTTAACTACCGGTACCGGTCCGGTGAACTGGTCTATCTGCTAAACGATGCCAACGCCGAGGTCGTGGTAGCAAGCGCTGAATTGGCCCCGTCCATCAGGGCGATATCCGCAGACCTGCCCAGCTTGCGGGAGACCATCGTGGTGGGCGAGCAATACGAGGACATCGTTGCATCCCACGACCCCGCGGCCCGACTAACCCGTCGAGGGACCGGATCAATGCTGTCTTACACTGGAGGGACGACAGGTCTGCCCAAAGGAGTGGTGTATGACATGCCCCGGCTGGCCGAGCGGGCACTGAACACGAGGTGGCTCTGCGCCGAAGTCGATGCCGACGCTGCGGTATTGGAGACCGTTCGCGAACTGGAGACCGGCGGTGCGCTTCCTGTTTTTTGCCCCGCTTCGCCACTGATGCACTCAACCGCTTTCACATTTGCCGCGTTGCCGGCTCTGGCGGCGGGAGGTTCGATCGCAACGTTGGAGACTCACCGATACGATCCCGACGCCCTCCTCGAGGCCTGCGAGGCCTACGGGGTCACGGTGACCGCAGTTGTGGGGGACGCCTTTGCCCGCCCCCTCGTCTCGTCTCTCGACCGGCGAGCCGCGTCGGGCCAGACGCGGGGAGCGCACTCGCTGCGAGCCATGTGCTCCGCTGGGGTTGCTTTCTCCGCTGACACAAAGCGGAGGCTCTTGGAGCATCTACCTGGACTCACCATCCTCGACGCATGTGGAGCAACCGAAGGTGCCCACTATGGAACCTCAATCATTCGAGCGGGCGATGAGCCCTCCACTGCCACATTTGAACTGGCCGAGGGCACCATCATCGTCGATGGACTCCGACGACGGCTTCCGGACGGTGAAGTGGGGTACATCAGTGGCTTGCGGGTCACTACGGGCTATCACAATCACCCGCAAGAGACCGCTGGAGCCTTCTATGTTGACGATGCGGGCGAGTGGAGGGTGACCCCGGGCGACTTGGGCCGCATCGAGGCCGACGGACGGTTGACGTTGCTCGGACGGGGGTCATCGGTGATCAACACCGGTGGGGAGAAGGTCCATCCTGAGGAGGTTGAATCCGTCATCAAGACATTGGCCGGCGTTGTGGACGCCGTGGTGTGGTCGGTGCCTGACGAGCGCCTCGGCTCAGTGGTGGGGGCGGTGATTGAGCCTGCGCCTGGCGCAGTGATCACCAGAGACACGGTGTACGACCACGTCCGGAACGTGGTCGCCGGTTACAAGGCGCCGACCCATGTGGTGTTGGTTGACGAGATACCCCGCCATGTCAACGGCAAGCTAGACGTCGAGCGGGTATGCGCTCTGCTCGACGATTGAAGCGGGTCTAGAACAGATCCCCTCCCGCGGCGGAGGCTGTGGTGCCGTCGCGCTGATAGGCCTTGATCACCGAGCGCCCCACTGTCCAGCGGTGGACCTCGTCGGGCCCGTCGACTATGCGGTTGGCCCGAGCATGGGTATACCAGTGGGCGAACGGCTTGTCGTAGGTCATGCCTAGCGCACCGTGGATCTGAATGGCAGTGTCGATGATCTCGCAAAGCATGTTGGCGATATAGGTCTTGGCCATCGAGTTTTCAATTCTCAAGTCCTTGCCCTGCTCCATCTTCCACGCGATGTGCAAAACCATGAGCCGAGTGATGTAGAGCTTCTCGGCGCAGTCGCTCAGCATCCAGTTGATGCCTTGGCGATCTGCGAGTGGCTTCCCAAAAGTCTCTCGTTCTATGGCCCAGGCGGTGGCCATGTCGAGGGCGGCCTGGGCTTTGGCTATGCTCCACATGCCGTGGCGGAGCCTTCCGTAGCCTAGGCGGTGCTGTCCCATTTGGAAGCCCATCCCGAGTCCGCCGACGATATTTGCCTCCGGCACCTCGAGGTCCTCGATTCGCACTTCGGCGTGGCCCATGGTTTGCTCTCCCTCGAAATTGGGGTCGAACTCCTCGCCCCACACTGGTATGTCGCGCAGAATCTGGTAGCCGGGATTGGGAAGCTCCACCAGAAATGTCGTGAACTGCTCATGGCGGGGTGCGTTGGGATTCGTTTTGGCCATGACCAAGGCCACGTCGGATGCGCTGGCGCCAGAAGAGAACCACTTCTCGCCGTTGAGGATCCAGCGGTCCCCAACTTTTACCGCAGCGGTCTGCATACCCGTGGCGTCAGCGCCGGCGGCCCGCTCGGTCATCGAGAAGCAAATGCGGAGATTTCCCTCCACTAGCGGCACCAGGAATTTCTGCTTCTGTTCCTCTGTTCCGTGCTCGATCAGCGTCAACATTGTGGCGTCCTGGGGGCCCATGCAATTGAGCGCCCAGGCGCCGAGCATGGAAAACGATCGGCCCACCTCGATCTGGACGATCGCGTTGCCGAGGTGGCCGAGGCCCATACCCCCGTATTCCTTGGGCACGAACGGGCACCACAGCCCTTCGGCGCGGGCCCTTGCTTGCAGTTCTCGGACGATGTCCATATATGGGCGAGTGTTCACCTCGGGCTCTGCTGGGAGGACGACGTTGTCAATGAAAGCCGCCACATTGGCCCGGAGTTCCTTGACGTCGTTGGGTAGCTCGAAGTCGACCATGTGATAGACCATGCCAGCATTGACAGCAACTGTCAATTCCCAATATGGTGCCCCTGTGACCAATCACGACCACGCGCCAAACGCCCCCTCAGCCGCTGACGATCTTGATACCGAAGCCCTGAGCGAGTGGATCGGCGACCGGCTCGCCGGGGCGGGGCAGCCTCTATCGGCTGAGCGGATGGGGGCTGAAACCGGCATCGCCAATGCCCTGCACCTGATCGAGCGGGGTGGGAATCGGTGGGTGCTGCGCCAACCCCCGGCGGTCAAGAATCATCCCAGTGCATCGAATACCGAGCGGGAATGGCGGATACTCAACGCCCTAGAAGGCACGGCAGTTCCCCATCCTCAGCCCATGTTGTTCTGCTCAGACCCTGCGGTGATCGGACGGCCGTTCATGGTGATGAGCCTGATCGAAGGATTCACCCCCGGCTTCGACATTCCTGAGCCCTTCATGTCTGACGAAGAGCTCCGCTACGGGCTGGGCATGGCCTATGTGGACGGGTGTGCTGATTTGGCCGGAGTTGATTGGCGCGCCGGCGGTCTCGATGGGTTGGGCCGCCCAGACGGGTTTCTGGAACGCCAAGTGTCTCGCTGGATGGGCCAACTCGAGGGGTACCAGACCAGAGAAATTCCCGAGCTTGAGTTTGTTGCCACC
>JAJEEH010000158.1 GCA_022821105.1 Acidimicrobiia bacterium | reverse complement strand
CGTACCGCGATCCCAACGCGACCATCGACGATCGAGTAGCCGATCTCCTGGGGCGTATGACGCTGGAGGAAAAGGTGGCCCAGCTAGGAGCGATTTGGCTCACTGCTCTGGTTCAGGACGAGACCTTTGACGCCGACCATGTGGCCGAGACGCTGGCCGACGGCATCGGCCAAGTCACCCGCATCGGTGCGAGCACTGGACTGCTGGCCAACGAGTCGGCCCAGCTCGGCAACTCCATCCAAAAGGTGCTGGTGGAACGCACCCGGCTGGGGATTCCCACAGTGATCCATGAGGAGGGCGTAGGCGGATTCCTCCATCGCGGCGCCACTACGTTCCCCCAAGGGCTGGGTCTGGCGGCCACCTGGAACGTTGACCTCATGGCTGAGGTGGCCGAGGTGATCCGCATCCAGATGACCGCCGTTGGCGCCCGCCACAACCTCTCCCCCGTCTTGGACGTCGCCCGGGATCCTCGATGGGGACGGGTCGAGGAGACCTACGGTGAGTCACCGGAGTTGTGCGCCCGGATGGGTGTTGCCTACGTCAGTGCCCTCCAGACTGACGATTTGGCCAACGGCGTGGTGTGCACCGGCAAGCATTTCTTGGGCTACGGGTACTCCCTGGGCGGGCGCAACCAAGCACCGGTCCATCTGGGTGATCGAGAGCTACGCGAGGTGTATGCCGAGCCGTTCGCGGCCGCCATCCGCGAGGCCGGCTTGGCATCGATAATGAACAGCTACTCGTCCATCGATGGCGTGCCAGTGGCGGCCAGCCGGGCAATGCTGACTGACCTATTGCGCGGCGAGCTCGGCTTTGGCGGCACGGTGGTGGCCGACTACTTCGCGGTCATGCAGCTCCACTTCAACCACATGACCGCGGCAGATCCCATCGAGTCAGCCATCCAATCGCTCAGCGCGGGCCTCGATATCGAGCTGCCGGCGCTCGACTGCTACAAGCACCTGCCTGATGCCGTCCGAAAAGGCCGGATCGATGAGTCGATCATCGACGAGTCGTGCGCTCGTGTGCTCGCCCAGAAGTTCCAGCTTGGGCTGTTCGAGAAGCCCTATGTGGACGCCGGTGCCGCCATTGATGTCTTCGACACGCCCGGCCAACGGGCGTTGGCCCGCAAGGCCGCGGCCGAAGGAGTAATCCTTCTCAAGAACGACGGCGTTCTGCCGCTCGGCCCATCGATCTCCAAAGTGGCAGTCATCGGCCCCCACTCCGACGATCCTCGTCTCCTCCAAGGCGACTACCACTACCCCACCCACCTGGAGATCATCTACCAGAATCGCAGCGCAGAAATGCTCGAGGCCATGGAGGCACTCGGGATCGATCAGGGCCTCGACCAGCTGCCCGAATCCGGCGGCACATTTTCTCCGGGACCGCATTTCACTCCCCATGTGACGCCGCTCCAAGGCTTGCGGGCCGCCCTGCCCAGCGCCGATGTCGTGTACGTAGCGGGGTGCGCTGACGCCGGCGGCGACGTGTCGGGCATCGAGGATGCCGTTGCGGCTGCGTCATCAGCCGACGTTGCCATCGTGTGCGTGGGCGCCCGCTCGGGACTGGTTGCCGACGCCACCGTGGGAGAAGCCCGCGACGCCACCGACCTAGGCATTCCTGGGGTGCAGGCGCAGCTGGTAGCCGAGATAGCGGCCACCGGCACTCCGACCGTCGTCGTCGTGATCAGCGGTCGAGTCCACACCCTCGAAGATGAGTCGGCGGCCGCCAACGCCCTGCTCTGGTCGATCCTTCCCGGGGAGGAGGGAGGCACAGCCATAGCCGATGTGCTGGTAGGTGCCGTCAACCCTGCGGGACGTCTCCCGGTTTCCTTGCCCAAACATGTTGGACAGATTCCACTGCACTACGACATGCGGAGAAGAGGCGACCGGTCGGAGTTCTACGGCAGCTACGTCGACCGCGACCCCGACGCGCTCTACTGGTTCGGCCACGGCCTGTCGTACACCACCTTCGAGTACGGCGAGCCTTCAGTGATCCCCGGATCGACAACAGAGCCCACCACGATCGCGGTGCCCGTGGCCAACACCGGAGAACACGATGGTGACGAGGTCGTGCAGCTCTATGCCACCGACGAGGTCGCATCGGTAGCTCGGCCGATCCGCGAGCTGATCGGATTCACCCGGATCTCCATCCCCGCCGGAGAGTCCCGCACCGTCACCTTCACCATCCACCCCAGCCGACTGGCCTTCCACGGCCTCGACATGGCTCTCGTCACCGAGCCCGGAACGTTCACCTTCCGAGTTGGGGGCTCACCATACGACTCCGCCATGCGCGTGATCCCGGTCGACCTCGCCGGCGAAACCGCCCCCTACGACCGGCGATCCATCATCGCCACCACGGCCGACGTCAGCTAGCGAGGCCAAACTCCTTACGGCAGCGGCTGGGCATCGAGGAGGACGAAGGCCAGGCGGGCCGGCTCGGCGCCTCGGTTCTCCCAGTGGTGGGCAGTCCCGCGCTGGACCACCGTGTCGTACTTGTGCAGGGTCACCTCGCCCTCGTCCAGCAGCAGGGTGACTTCACCGTCGAGAACCACCATGTAGTCGATCGTCCTGGTGGTGTGCATCCCGGGTCGGCCATCGCTATGGGTAACCGCGCCCTCTGCGGCGAGCCTCTCAGCAGTTTCGGCGGCTGCTCCCGGAGCGAGGTCTTGGCTGGGGGGAAGCTCAACCAGCCAGAACAGCGAACCCTGGGGAGGAGCTTCGAGCCGGGTTTCGCGCATAGACGCATCGGTCACCTCTCCGGAGTTGTCAGCGGGTGATCCCTCAGTCGTCCAAATCTGCACTCGGCGCTTGTAGTCGTGAACATCGTCGAAGACGACAACCGACTTGCCATCGGCGTCGTGTCCTGTGACCACGCGGCGGATCGTGTGGGCGCTGTCCATCTTCTGCCTCGTTCCTTGTTGTTGAAGTTCTTCTCTAGCCGACTTCAGAGCGGCATTACCCGCCCGCCGCTGGCGTGGATGGTGGCCCCGAGCATGGCGTGGCTCGGTGCGGAGGCGGCATAGGCGATCACGTCGGCGGCTTCATCAACTCGCAGCACCCGTCCCCAGGGCAGCAAGCCGCGGTGCACGACATTCAACATGTGCTCATCTTGTTCGGGAGTTGGAGGTTTCTCGCTACCCATGCCCCCGGTCGAAATCCCCCCGAGGGCGACAACGTTCACCACAATTCCGTAGGGGGCAAGTTCGGCCGCGGCCGACTTGGTCCAGGCAATCAACCCGCCTTTGGCCGCGTTGTAGAGGGATACCGGACTCATGTCGGCGGGCGGCGGGTTGAACGGTGCCGTCGAGGCCACGCTGACCACCCGTCCGTAGTTGGCCTCCTTCATGGCCGGTACGACTGCCTGGGTACACAGCATCGGACCGAGCAAGTTGACGCCGATTACCCGGTTGAATTCCTCAACCTCAAAACTCTCGGTGCTGCTGGCCCCACCGATCGCCGCGTTGTTGACCAGCGCATCTATGCGACCGAACTTGCCCAGCACGGTTTCGGCCATGGCCGCAACATCATCGCGATTCGACACGTCGGCCCGCACCCAGATCGCCCGCTGGCCGGTCTCTCCCATGACGGCCTCGACACTCTGCTCCCCCCAGTCCTGGCGGACGTCAACCAGCGCGATGTCATAGCCCCGTTGGGCGAGGGCCCGCGCCGTTGCCCCACCAACTCCCCAGGGCCGTGCCCCGGTAACTATGGCAACCCTGCTGTCGCTGCGAGCAGTCATCTCTTGCACTCCTTCGGGGTGGCTTGCGGTCTAGCTGTTGAACCAAGACTCACGCGTAGGGACCGACGGTTCGAAACGCGAAGTAGCCATAGCCCTTGCGCTCAGGCCCCTCCAGAGCCGGAATAGCTTCCAACGGGGTGGTGATCTCTTCGATGGTGGGACCGATCTCATGGGCGATTGAGCGCAGCGTGCCGACGTCCAGCCCGTAGACGCGGGCCGCATTCTCCCCGACGATTGCCCGGACCTTGTCGTGGGGAGCGCCGGCCATGGCATGGCGCAGCGATAGGTGGGTCATGGGGGTCTCCTCGGGATCATCGGAATAGCGCCAGGTGCCCTCGGGATGCGGATAGTCGCGGCCCCAGAAGATGTTCGTCCACCACCAGTCCCCCACCGCGGCCTCTACCTCGAACGGGGCGATGAAGCTGGCGCCGACAAAAACGTTTTGCTTGAAGTACTCGCTCGGAGCTTTGGACAGCTCTGCGTTGGACAATGGCAGCGGTGCCATGGCCGCCGAATCAAGCTCGACCAGGGCTGCGGGGATCCACACCCCGGGCTGTTCGGTCATGGCCAGCTTGAGGCCGGGGAATCGCTCGAACACTCCCCCCAGAATCATGCGGGCCACCGCCCGGCGGTTGTACGCCCCACCGGCTTCGATCAACAACAGCGGCGTGCCGCCTACATCCCTAACGGCGGGATCGGTGGCCGCCCCGGCATGGGTGCCCAGCACCAGCCCAGTTTCTTGCACCGCGGCCCAGAACGGATCCCAGTCCGACTCGTTGTACTGGACCCATTGCGGTCGGGCGCTGGGGAAGTTAACCGCTCGCAATCCGTGGTCGGCCGCCCATAGAACTTCTCGTATGGCGGCGTCAATGTCCCACATCGGAATATGGGCCAACCCGATCAGCCGATCGGGTGCCGCCGAGCAGAAATCGGCCAGCCAGCGGTTGTAGATCTGAAATCCCACCCCGGCTAACTCGGGATTGTCGAGCTCGGGCCAGCCTTCGTCGACGAAGGGAATCGGCTCGCCGTTGAAGCTGTTGTGGAAGATCACCTCGGCGGCAATGCCATCTCGGTCCATGTCGGCCAGGCGGGCTTCTGGCTCATTGTGCCCCGAGGTGTTCATGTACAACGACCCGCTCTCGCGCACCACGGCGCGCATCTCCCCGACCTGAGTGCTCGCTGAGAACTCATCGAAGGCCGCCAAGTACGCCGACGGACAATATGTCCGCAGCGCTTCCAGGGTTGGCCCGGCATGGGAATCGCCGGACACCAACAACACCCGATCGTTCTCGTTGGCCGTCATCGCCGGCCCAAAGCCTCGCGACCATCGCGGAGTGTCATCAATCCGCAGGTTAGCTTCGACTGCCGCCCCTGGCTGCTAACGACGACCTACCATGCACAAGCCGCCTCCAGAAAAGAGAGCAAATGGCCGCAGACGCCCCAACCCGACCGTCGCCCACGGTCACCGATGACAGCGCCGTGTTCTGGGACGCGGCCGCCGAAGGCCGCCTCGTGGCCCAGCGTTGTGCGGGTTGCGGCAAGCTGCGTCACCCGCCGCGTCCCATGTGCCCGGCCTGTTCATCGCTGGAGGTGGAAGTGGCTGAGCTCAGCGGGCAGGGAGCCCTGTACAGCTTTGCCATACTCCACCACCCCCAGCATCCGGCATTCGAGTACCCGGTTATCGCGGCGCTGGTGGATCTCGAAGAGGGGATTCGCCTGCTGTCGTCCCTTACCGATGTCCCGAAAGACGACGTGCGCATCGGCATGCCGGTTTATGCGCACTTCGTCCCCACCGCTGACGGTCCCCTGATCCCTTTATTCCGTCCTAGCGAGGACTTGTGACGGGCCGCCGCACTTTGGCCCGAGGGGCGGCTTCTATCGTCGGGGCCGGGTGCACGGAATTCTCCCGCAGGGCCGGTCGCACTGAGCTCCAACTGGCCTGCGAATCGATTACCGCCGCCCTTGACGATGCCGGCTTGGCCGCGGCCGATGTCGATGGGATCGTCAGCTACACCGTTGACCCCGTGGAGGAAACCGAGCTTGTCCGCTCGGTGGGGTTCGAGGAGATCAATTTCTCGGCCAGAATCCCTTACGGGGGCGGCGGATCGGTAGGCGTCTTGCAGCACGCGGCGGCTGCGGTGGCCAGCGGCACCGCGGAAGTGGTCGTGGCCTACCGGGCGATTCGGGCCCGATCCGGTGCCACCCGGTTTGGATCGGCCAAAACAGCACCCTCTCCCACTTCGGGCCATTCGGGAACCACGGCCATGCAGTGGTGCATGCCCTTCGGGGTGTTGACCCCGGCATCTTGGATGGCACTCAACTCCGTGCGCTACATGCACGAATTCGGGGTGGAGAGCGCCGACTTCGGGCGTGCGGTGGTCCAGCTGCGCGAGTATGCCGCCACCAACCCCGCGGCTTGGGGGTTCCAGAATCCGATCACCCTGGATGAGCACCAGGAATCACGGTGGATCGTCGAGCCTTGCATCCACTTGCTGGACTGCTGCCAGGAGACCGACGGCTCAGTGGCTTTGGTCATCACCGGGTCACAGCGAGCCGCCGACCTGCCGCACACCCCTGTTCGCATCGGAACCGCATCGACGGCGGGCCTCTTCGAACAGGAGATCGCCAGCGACCACTACCGGCCCGACCTGTCCGTCATGGACGGCACAGTGGCGCTGGGCCGCCGTCTATTCGAAGATGCGGGGTTCTCCCGAGACGACATCGACGTCGCGCTGATCTACGACGCCTTCTCCCCCATTCTGCTTATGCAACTCGAAGGACTGGGGTTCTGCGGGTTCGGCGAAGCGAAGGACTTCATCGCCGACGGCAGTCTGGCCCTCGACGGCTCGCTGCCCACCAACACCAACGGCGGGCTGATCGGCGAAGGCTACATCCACGGGCTCAACCTCGTGCTGGAGGCGGTGCGTCAGCTACGAGGCACCGCCGTCAATCAGGTGGCCGATGCCCGAACCGCAGTTATCTCCGCCAGCCGGACCGGGGCGATCCTGACGCTCGATTGAGCGGGAAGAGCGCTGAGAATTCTCAGAGATCGAGATTCCAGACCCGGATGGCATTGCCGCTCAAAATCAGCTCGCGCTCATCAGCAGGGATGCCCTCGAAGTCCTGGTTGACCAGCTCTCGGGAGTCCGGCCAGGTGCAGGCGGGATGGGGGTAGTCGGTGGACCACATCATGTTCTCAACGCCGATGTCATAGCGGAGCTTGTGGACCGCAAACGGCTCGTGGATGAACGTCACGGACATGTTGCGGTTGAAGTAGAAGCTGGGGCGCTCGTCGATCTCGTTGAAGGGGTAGTTGGTCACCGTCTTCATCTGGTCGATGATGAAAAGCCACCATGGGATCCAGCCCACTCCCGGCTCCACCCACACCGTCTTCAGCTCGGGGAACCTAACGAAGATGCCGCTCAGTATGAAATTGGCGTACTGCACCGAGGTGAACATCGCTGACATCGGTTGGATGCAACCCTGCCCGAACTGGGGCATCTCATCTTGGAAGTAGTCAATCGGCGCGAGCCCGATATGGAAGCAGGCCGGAAGCCCGGTCTCCTGGATGGCCGCCCACAGGGGGTCGTAGACCCGGTCGTAGTAGTCAGGAGCGCCCAGTTCCACCGGGTACACCGGTAGTTGCAGCGACTTGCCGCCCAGGGAGGCAACTCGGTGGACCTCCTCGACCGCGACGTCGATGTCGTGAATGGGTATCTGGTACGAAACCACTAGCCGGCTGGGGTCGGCTTCCCCGAATGCGATCAGCGAGTCGTTGAACGCCTGGGTGGCCTCCCGCCACCCGTTCTTCATGAGATACAGGTAGCGGAACGCGCTGAACTCGCAGTAGCACACCTCCACGTCAACACCGTCTTGGTCCATGTCCTTCAAGCGTTCATGGCCGTCGATATTTCCGGCCCGGCCTATGGCGTGGCGCACCCCCTCAAATCCCGGGGGCATCGTGTTCTGGCCGGCGCGAGTGGCCACCCCGCCCCCGACCTGGTCGACGGCTTGGTCGTAGTCACTGTGGAATTTCGTTGCCAGCCGGTCCTTCACTCCTTCATGGGTCAACCGGACGTGCGAGTCCGAAGACACAAGCAACTCCCGTGCTTCGAGGTCAGCGGCTGACTCCAGTGGTGCAGTCGCAGTCATAAATCTCCCTTGGTTGAGAATCGGGACTTATCCTAACCCTGGAAGAAATCACCACTTGGCTTGGACTGGTGGCGGAGGGAGCAGCAATGGGGATCCTAAGCGGGGTGCGAGTGCTCGACCTGTCATGGGGCATCGCCGGTCCCATGGCCACGATGATCCTCGAGGACAACGGCGCCGAAGTAGTCCGCATCCAGCCTCCCCAAGGCGACCCATTCGCAAATCAGTCGGGCTATGTGGTGTGGCACCGGGGCGCTGAGCGTATCCCGCTCGACCTCCACAGCGAAGCCGATGCTGCTTCGTTCCGGGAGTTGGTGGAGAGCTCAGACGTCGTTGTCAGCGCGTTCTCCAACGACGCCACCCGCCGCTTGGGGCTCAGCCACGCCGCGCTAGCCGACATCAACCCCCGGATCATCTCCTGTTCCATCACCGGCTACGGGCATCACTCCGACCACAAAGACCGGCCCGGAATCGACGCCCTGGTCGCCGCTCGGACCGGCCTGTTCTTCGACCAGCGGGGCCGGGTGGGGACGGCCATGAACTACATCGGCCGTCGCGAGCCCCCGTCCCCCGAGTTCGGTCCTCCCGAAGGCATGGTCCGAGGTGTTGATCGACTTGGGCCCATATTCCCCCGGACGAACTGGCCCAGCCTGGGCGCGGCTCACCTGGCCATTTTCGGGGTCGCGGCCGCCCTGCGGGCCCGCGAGGTCACCGGCAGGGGCCAAGCAGTAGAGACATCGCTTTTCCAGGGCACACTGTTCGCCGCGTCCCTCGTCTGGCAGCGGGTCGAGCGTCCTGAAGACAGCCCCCTGTATTGGATGTGGCCTACCGACAGCCGGTCGATCGAAGGCCTATTCGAGTGCGCCGACGGACGCTGGGTCCACCACTGGTCCCTTTGGCCGGCTTGGGTCCGCGAAACCGGTTCGGCTTCCCCAGCTACCGCCACTGCCGACTATCGCCGGAGTTCCGATCGCATCGGCATGACTGCTGAGGACTTGCTCGTCACCCACTTCCTCTACCCCGAGTTGGCCGAAGCCTTCAAGCGGCTCCCAGCCCGCGACTGGGTGGCCGAGGCAGAGGCGAACGAAATGGGGGTCGCGCTGGTGCGCTCCCCGCTCGAGGCCCTGCTAGACGAGTCGTTCCTGGCCGATGGATGTGTGGCCGAGGTTGAGCATCCACAGCACGGTCGGATCCGCCACGTCGGCAACCCTCTGGAGTTCGGTGAGCCCTTCGGGGCACAAACGCAGGCCCGGTCCAATGGCGCCGCCGAGCTCACCGGAGGTCCGTTGGCCGGAATCAAGGTGCTCGACCTAGGCCTCGGGGTGGCCGGGCCCTTCGGGCCGAGGATGCTCGCCGACCTCGGCGCTGACGTCATCAAGATCCATGCGCTGCACGACACCTTTTGGGCGGGCACGCACATGGGGCTCGGCACCAACCGGGGCAAGCGAAGCATCTCGGTCAACCTCAAGGATCCCCGCGGACTGGAGATCTTGCACCAGCTCATCGACCAGGCCGACGTCATCGCCACCAACTGGCGGCCCGGCGCGATGGCCCGCCTGGGGATCGACGAAGCTTCGCTGCGGGAACGCCGTCCCGACCTGGTGATCTGCAACTCCCGCGGCTACGAGAAGGGGCCGCGCTCCGATCTGCCTGGCACCGACCAGACCGCCGCCGCGCTGTGCGGCACAGAATGGGAAGACGGTGCCTGCTCAAGCGGCAATCCTCCGATGTGGTCGCGCTCGGGAATGGGAGACACGGGAAACGCGATGCTCAGTGCCACCGCTATCGCGTTGGCGCTGTTCGACCGGGAGCGCACCGGGACAGGCCGCTCGGTAAGCACATCTATCGTCAACGCCACCCTTCTGGCCACCTCTTACGCCTGGATCAACCCCGAAGACCCTGCCGTGACTTGGGATCAAGTTGATGCCGACCAGTGGGGCCTCAGCGCCCTCTATCGCATGTACGAGACCAGCGACGGATACATCGCCATCGCGGTGATCGATGAGCCGGCCTGGGTGACACTGTGTACGGTCCCGGGCTTTGAGCGATTGGCCTCCGACAACCGGTATTCCGATCCGGCGGCCCGGGCCGAGCACGACCAGGCGCTGAGCGAAGAGATCTCCTCGTGGTGCCGGGAGCGCTCTGCTGATGAGGCGTTCAAGCTGCTTGATTCCAACCACGTGCCGGTTGAGGTGGTGAATGAGGAGTTCTGCCGCGACTTCTTCGACGATCCCGAGGCTCTCGCTCTCGGGCTACGGGCGCAAACTCGGTCGATGTCGGTGGGACTGTTCGAGGACGTCGGGCAGCTGGTGAACTTCAGCGACACCAAAGAGGCGGTTCAGCGAGGTCCCTGCGAGTGCGGCGAGCACACCGCTGAGATCCTGGCTGAGCTCAGCTACACCGCTGAACAGATCGAAGCATTGGCCAGCGACCAAGTCGTTTTGGTGGCCGACGGCGGGACCTAACCCGCAGGCCACCTAGCATTGGTTTCCCCTCAATTGCCGGGGGTACCGCCAAACGGGTCGAAGGAAACCAACAACTGGGTAAGTCCCCGGAGTATGTAGCTGTCCATGTAGTTGTAGGTGTGGTCGTCGGCGAGGGTCAGGTTGGGCAGATCCAACATGGCATTGGTGCCCACTTTGCCTTCAAGGCGGGCCAGGCCCTGGCCGATGCAGTAGTGCTCGCCGTAGCCGAAGGCAACGTGTTCGTTGGAGTCTCGGTCGATGTCGAACCTATCGGGCATCGGGCACAACTCGGGGTCTCGATTGGCGGCCGCGAACGCCACCCATGCAAACTCGCCCTTGGCTACTGGCTTATCGCCCAATTGGGTGTCTCGGGTGGCAACTCGAAACAACCCGGTCACTGGCGCTTCGTGGCGGAGGGCCTCTTCCACGAAGGCAGGCACCAGATCCCGATCCTCTGCCAGCCGGTCGCGCAACTCGTGATCGGTGGCCAGTCGATGGCCGATGTTGGCCAATAGCGTGGTAGTCGTTTCGTTGCCCGCCAGAAGAAACTGTCTCAACGCGGTTATCCGCTCTTCGTGGGTCAAGGGCTCGCCGTCGACCTCGGCGTTGGCCACATCCGAGATCAGATCGCTTAGCGGCTCGGCCTGGCGCTGTTCGATCATGGCCGAGAAATAGTCCTCGAACTCAGACTCCGATCTGATGTAGCTGCGTACTTCGTCCCGGCTTGGGTTGGCCCGCCCGATGGGAATGGCGAAGTCATCCGACCATCCCTTGAATTTCCCGAGCTCCTCCTCGGGGACGCCGAGCATTCGGGAGATCATCACCATGGGCAACAAGACGGCGTACTCGCGAAACAGGTCGGCCCGGCCCCGATGGGCGAACTCAGCAACCAGCTGATCAGATACCGATATGACTTCGGGTTCCAGTGCCCGGAGGCGGGCAGGACGGAACGCCCGATTTAGCGCCCGGCGCTGCCGAACGTGCTCGGGCGGATCGGCGGTGTTGAGCACCCGCCCTCGATTGCGGCTTCGGAAGCGGCTGACGGCTTCAGCCATGTCGGGCTCCCTAGCGATAGCGGCAGTGTGATCGGCCACCGGATTCCGGAAGTCATAGGTCGCGGTTGGCGAACGGTTCGACCACGTTTCCGGGTCGACAACGATGTCGTGCAGCAGCTGGTAGCTGGTTATGACCCAGGCCCCCATGGCCTCGCTGTAGAAGGCTGGCTCCGACGCCTCCCGCACGTCGTCGAAGAGCTGCCAAGGTGAAGCCAGCAGGTTCTCGTCGCGATCTAGCAGCCGCTGAATCCTGTCGTCCAGTGAATCTGCCATTGCCACCCTGGAAAGCTATTCGGCCGCCACCGGGCAATCACCCTCGACGAGCAGCCGCCGCAGCACTCGCTCCCCTTCCCAGGGGTCGCGCACGGCGAAGTGGGCGGTGCACCGCTCGTCCCAGATCACTACGTCTCCGTTGCGCCAACGCCAGCGACAGGTCACGCTGGGATTGGTGGCGTACTCGGTGACGGCAGTCATCAGGTCTTGGCTCGCTTCATCGTCGTGGCCGTCGACCGTTGCCTCCCCGACGCAGAAGATCGCTTCCTCCCCCGTCTCGGGGTGCCTTCGCAGCAGGGGCTGGCGCACCCCTTGGAGGTTGTCCCGCCAGATCTGCGGATCGAAATCTGGGAACAACTGCTGCTTCAAGCCGACAAGCGTGTCGGGCACGCTGTGAACGGTGAACCGCCCCTGCATCTGCTCCCGCAGCTCGTCGGGCAGCCACGAGGCAGCCAGCACCAGATTGGCCCACATGGTGTCGCCACCCACCGGCGGAACATCAATCGCCCGCAAGATGCCGAACGCTGGCGGATTGGGCGCGTAGAGCACATCCAAGTGCCACCGGTCGGTTAGCAACTGGTGATCGCTCCTGACCCGCAACTCCGACGGCTCCGCCTTATCGACCCCAGCAAGACGATCCATCGGATGAATCCACGGCTCTCCGAGTGACTCAGCCAGCCGCACGTGATCAGCATCATCCAGGAACTGGTCGCGAACACCCACCACCTTGTACTCCAGAATCGCCCCCCGAAGCTCCGAGGCTGTCCCGGCGTCGAGCCCCCCAAGGTCGATCTCCGACAACTCCGCCCCCAGCGCCGCTGTTAGCGGTTCAATTCGCATCCCGATGGCCTCCCGACAATTGGCAGTTGCCGCCATAAGGCTTACCAGTTAGAGAGCTCGGTGTTCTTTGCTGAAGTCCGCCTTTCCCAGCTAGTGGCAGTCGCCATTGCGGCTCTGAGGGGTCGCTGGCCGGCGGAAGGTGGTCTATTTTGCAGGGCATCTATGACTACATGGAGTGAGTTCTGTGAGCGGATTGAAGCTCTTGGCGAAGGGCTGGACGATGAGGGGCAGCGGCATCTGGCCAACCAAGTGGCCTGTTGGCTCACCTATTCAATCGGCCACAACGACCCCCGCCACCCTGCATTTTTTCGGAGCAGCGATCCTGTCTACCAATGGGGTGGGCCCAACGCCGACCAGGTGGCTCGCCGAACTGCAATCGACGGCGACGGGGTGTATCGGATCTCTGGCCACATGGGTTCGTGCGAAGAATTCGTTCTTCAGATCAAGCTCGGAGCCACGCAAAGCGGTGGTGCAGGAGTGGGTCTGGAAGTCACCGGTTCCAGCCTGGGGCTGGGTCCGGGGGACGACTTCGACATCCTGCTCGGGGGCGAGGACCCCGACCACGAAACCCAGAGCTGGCTGCCCCTTGATCCCGAGGGGTCGTTCGTGCATATCCGCGACTACTACTTCGACTGGCAACCCGCCGAGCCGGCCACATTTGTCATAGAGCGCCTCGATACCGTGGGCGAGCCCAAGCCGGGAATCGACGCTGCCGCCATCCTTGGGACAGCGCTAGGCGAGATCGAACACTCCTTCGAGTTCTGGAACGGCTATCAGGAGCGCATGCTCGGCGACCAGCCTCCCAACTCGTTCCTGCCCCCCGCTGGCATGGGCCGCGGTGTGAAGACCTTGATCTACAGCCACGCTGGCGTGGCCCTGGACCCCGAGGAAGCACTAGTGGTGAAGGTCGACCACGGGGGCACCACAATGTGGGACGTCCAGCTCTACAACCGGCCGTGGTACGAGGCCCTGGATTTCACCAACCGGTTGACCTGCCTCAACCATGCCCTCATCGAACCCGGGCCCATCGTTATCGCCGGAACCGACCCTGGCGGTGCCAACTGGCTCGACACCGAAGGGCGGGATTCAGTGCTTTGCACTTTTCGATGGTGGAACCCGCCTGACACCCCCGTTGTCGACGCCCAGGTCATCCCCCTCAGCGAACTCAGCTTGCCCCCGGTGGATCGCCAGGCCCAGATCGCCCGCCGCTCCTCCCACATCGCCTGGCGATACCGGACCTAGCCCATACTGGGGAATGTCGCCCACAGCTGGCACTCACTCGCCTAGTGCCGACGGGAGGAGGAGTGCCATTCGTTCTTGGTCATCGACCAGGCGACGTCGATTCCGATGGTGGCCGGGGCATGGGGCTTGACCTGTGACTCGCCGTCGAGGCGGAAGCCGAGGGCCTCAGGTATGGCTCCGCTACGGGCTTCGCTGGTTTCCAGAGGGGCTGTGTGGACAGGCGGCGTGTTTCAGCCTGCTCGGGCGCGGCCTGTGAATCTACAGAGTCAAAGGATGGGATCAATTTGTCCGAGGGACTGGACCAATCCCTCTTCGGCACCCATGGCCAACATCTGATCCATAACCTCAGCAGATGGGAATGCAGATTTGATCGTCATGATCGTCCCACCCCCGGTTGAAACGCCAAGCAATATTGTGTTCAACGTGATTCCCAAGCTGTCGTCGGGCTCGCCGTCATCGTCGGCAAAGCCGTCTTCGAACTCAAGTCGTCGCGGCGGGTCAATAGCGATCACCCGCCACCATCCGTGGTATTTCTCCCCTTCGGGGCCGGTCATGAAGTACGACACTCGTCCACCGGGAACCAGGTCGTAGTCGACAACCGTTGCCGGATACGACGGCGGACCCCACCACTGTTCAAGCTGTCGGGGGTCGGACCACATCTGCCATACCCGTTCTACAGGTGCGTCGAATTCTGCGGTGAATGTCATCGTTAGCTCGGACTTGTTGTTGTCCACACTTACAACTGTCATGGAACCTCTATCTGTTCTGGATCAGTATCCATTGGCGACTACCTCCGATCAGACTCCGTCGGGAGGAATCACCTGGGCCTCAAGCTGGGTGGGCTGTTCTTCGGGGAGAAGGTAGCGCCAGAAAACGGTGCCGGTGGGGGCGCCCGCGGTGTCGAGCCAGTTGGGTACGCCTGGGTCGCGATGGGCCAGGATCATGCGAAATGAGCCGTCGGGCTCCAACACGGTCTGGCGTCGATTGAGCGACACCCGGCGCTCCCGATAAGGCGGCGTCTGGATGAACCGGTTGTTGAGCACGACGTTGGCGAATCGGCAGTTTGGAAACCGGCCGCGAATCTCAAGCGCTTCATCAGGCCCTAGCTCATAGCGGGTCGAGCGGTAGGCATTGTCGGCCGCGGCATAGCCGATCGCTCGGTTGCCCTCGTCGAGCGGAGGGTTGGTAAACCGGTTGGGCTCGGAGGACACCCAGTCCAGCGGAATGTCGCGAGGACCAGCAGGCCAGTCCACGGTCACGCTGCGAAGAAAGGTGATGACCCTCTGGAGACCCAGGGCGCACGCCTCGTCGTCGGGGATGGGCGGAGGTCCGGGATCGATCGTCGGTTCAATGGAAAGTGGAACGTTCATGTTGGGGTCGGTCGCTGCCGGACGATCCCACTCGAAATAGTGCCGGGTGGTAACGCTGCCAGATTCTGGAGTGAGCGCCAGCCAGTTGACGGGCTGGGGGTTCTGACTCAGGTGCAGCTCGTAACTCCCATCCGAATTCACCTTGATCTCATCGTCGTTGAGCGTGGCCCCCAGTGCTTTCGACATGCCGCCACCGGCCGTCCCAACCTCGACAGTAAAGGAGGTATAAGCCGCTCCAGCCAGGTTTCCCCTGATCAAGTAGTCGCGCTCAGGATCGATCACCGAGCCGTAGTAGATGGCATCTGGATTGTCTCCCAAGAGCTTTTTGGTGGGCGAGAACCACCGGTAGAACCAAGGCCGAGCTGGGTCGGCCTGCGACCAGAACTCCAGGGCGTGCTGCAAAGAGTTGAGCGCGAATATCCGCGCTTCGGCCCGTTCGTCCGGACTGGGCATCATTCTGTCTTCGCGCCACCAATCCTGTTCGATCTCAGCCATCAACTCCACGAGTTCTTCCCACACCTGTCCTGATCGATCAGCCATCTGCTCCTCCATGCCTAGCCAAGCTCTGGGAAGGCTACCCATTGAGACCCCACCAGACACTGTGGTTGGAGACAGGGGGATCACCACTAGGGTGGTGATCTGTGCGGGTAATGATGACGGGGGCAACAGGGTTTATCGGCGGACACACCGCGGCACGCGCCATCGAAGCGGGCCATGAGGTCTGTGCCCTCGTTAGGTCACCCGAGAAGCTTGAAAGCCTCCGAGCAGCTTTCGACCTGCCCGCCATAGATCACGTCGTGGGCGACATGACCGATCCCGACGCCGTAACCGCAGCCCTCGACGGAGCAGACGCAGCAATCCACTGCGCCGCAGTCGTATCGCTCGACGCACGCGGCAACGCCCAGGGGATCGAGAACAGCATCGCCGGAGCCCGTCTTGTGCTCCGCAAGGCCCATGAAATGGGGCTCGACCCGATCATCCACCTTTCCAGCGTGGCGGCCCTGTTCGACCCCGGTGCCGGCTCGCTCACCGTAGACCACCCGCCATCGTCGGCCGGATACACCTACGGGCAAGCCAAGGCCGACGCGGAGATGGTGGCCCGCAAGCTCCAGGCCGATGGTGCTCCCTTGGCCATCGTGTATCCCAGCGCGGTGATCGGGCCGCCTGCTGGCTCGGCTCTCGGCGAGGCCAGCGAGGACATGGCCCGATTCACGGCAACCGGCATCATTCCCACCCGCAAGGCCGCAGTGGCGATCTCCGATGTCCGTGATATGGCCGATCTTCTAGTGGCGCTGCTGGAATCGGGCCATGGCCCCCGCCGCGTGATGTGTGGCGGCCATCTGGTGGACATGAACCTCTTCGCCGCCATCTACCGCAATCTCACCGGTCGAAGGTTCCCCATGATGCCGCTTCCCCCTTCGGCACTCCGGGGTATGGGCCGCATGGCTGATGCCATTCGGCGCTTTGTGCCCATCAACGCGGCAATGAACAGGTTCAGCATGAGCGTGCTCACCCAGTGGGAAGGGTCGGAAGACAGCGATCTCGCCATGTACGGAGTTGAGTTCCGCCCTATAGAGGAGACCTTCGCCGACAGCCTGGCTGCTTGGCACGAAGCCGGCCTCCTCTCCAACCGCCAGATAGGCAAGGCGCTCCCGACCCCTGATGACAGCGAAGCGCCGACCCCGCCCAAGGGCTTCCGGATGCCAGCCCGGGTAGTGCTGTCTCGGCCCTTCAGGACCCTCGGCCCGCTCGTCGTCCCGCGGGTCCACCGGGTGATCAACCGGCTCACCCGGGGCCGAACGCTGCTCGACTCCGCGGCGCAGCCCATGCTCATGCTCTTCTCCACCGGGGCCAAGACCGGCCAGACCCGAGAAACACCGCTCGGCGCGGTTCCGCTCGAAGAGGGTCGCTTCTTGGTGGTGGGCAGCAACTTCGCCCGCGAGCAGCACCCGGCCTGGACGGCAAATCTCATGGCCAATCCCGATGCTGAGGTCATCTTCTGAGGTAAGAGAATTCCGGTGCGGGCCCGCCTCCTCTCCGGCGCCGAGCGTGAAACAAGGTGGCAGGCCGCGGTGGCCTGGTATCCGCTGTGGACTGGCTACGACGCCATTACCCAGCGAGAACTGCGCCTGTTCGAATTGGAGCCCGTCACAAGCAGAAGCTGATTGCCAGAACGGACCGACACTCCTAGTGGTACGTCAGGTACTCGTTGAGCTCCCAATCGGTGACCGCTTGTGAGAATCGGCGCCATTCCTCTCGCTTCATGGCCACGAAGTTGGCCACCAGCTCCGACCCGACAGCTTCGGCCAACTCTCTGTCGGCCTCTAGTGCATCGAGCGCTAGGGCCAGATTCTCGGGCGCACATCGGTCGGTGCTGGCGGTTTCTAGGCCATCGCCCTCCTCGTGTGGGGGCGGAGAGGTCTCGTTTTTCACCCCCAAGAGCACGGCCTGCAACAGCGCCGCGGTGGCGACGTAGGGGTTGGCCGCCCCATCGGGCACTCGGCTCTCCAGCCGGGTGCCCGCGCCCCGGTCGCTGGGAACTCGGATCGCCACTGCTCGGTGGTCGTAGCCCCAGTTGGCCCAATAGCCCGAAAGCTGCCCGGGAATTAGTCGCTTGTAGGCGTTGACGGTTGGCGCGCACAGCGCGGTCAGGGCCTCATGGTGCTCGAGCATTCCTCCGATGCCGTGGTGAGCCATCGCAGAGAGCCCGTCGTCGGCTTGAGGGTCTTGGAAAAGATGCTCGCCAGCGTCGTTTTGGAAGCTGATATTCACATGGAGGCCGTTGCCGCCGCGATCGCCGAATGGTCGACCGAGGAAGGTCAACAGGAGCCCGTGGCGGGCGGCCACCTCGCGGCTCAGCAGCTTGAGGAGGAACGTATTGTCGATGGCCTCCAAGGGCTCTTTGTGCTCGATGGTGACTTCGAATTGGGGCGTGTCGTACTCGCTGGCGACGGTTTCCAGGCCGATACCAGTGGATTCCGCGGCGGCCATGATGTCGTCCAGCAATCCAGAGGGGTCCACCAGCGGACCGGTTCCGTAGCAGTGCGACCCTGGAGTGTCCCATGGCTCCCAGCCCCCTTTTCCGTCGGGCTGAAGAACATAGGCTTCGAGCTCGATCCCAACCCGGGCTCGGAAGCCCGCGGCCGCTAGGTCGTCCACCGCTTTGGCCAGCGCCTGTCGAGGCGAGATCGCCAGCGGCTCCCCCTTCTGGAACAGATCAGCGACAACTACCCCGGTCCCTTCTTGCCAACAGTCTCTGGCTTCCTCAGGGTCGTAGATGGCTCGGAAATCGCCCAGCCCCTCTAGCACCTCGGCCCCAGGGGCCGGGATAAGAGCCCGGTCATACCCCACCCCGAAGATGGCAATAGAAAAGCTCACCTCACCGGTGGCCGACGCCATAGGGATGTACTTCCCCCGGGCGAAGCCGAACATGTCGGGATAGAGCACCCGCAATCGGGTGTGTTCAGGTTTGGTCATGGAGCACCTCCCATATCCGATTTGGTGACAGCGGTGTGGCGACGTTGGTCCAGTCCACATCGGGCAGCGCGGCACACACGGCGTTCACCACAGCAGCGAAGGCGCCGTTGGTCCCGCCCTCCCCCATGCCCTTCATTCCTCCCGGCGTGTAGGGACTGGGGATCTCCAAGTGCTCGATGCGGATGTCGGGCATCGTCGCGCTGTCGGGAACGTGATAGTCGAGCAGTGTCGAACACTGCGGCTGACCCTGGTCGCTGTAGACGAATTCTTCGATCAGCGCGGCACCAAGGCCCTGGGCAACCCCGCCCTCGATCTGGCCTTCAACGATCGTCGGATTGACCATGGTGCCGCAGTCGCTCACCACTGCGTAGTCCTCGACTTCCACCAGTCCGGTGCCGGGATCGACAGCCACCCGGCAGGCGTGGGTGGCATAGGAGAAAGTGGGGCTGGCCGGATCGTAGGCGTAGGACGCCGTCAGACCGGGCTCGGTACCTTCGGGAAGTCGAAACCCCTGCCAGGCCCGCTGGGCCACCTCGGCGATGCTCACCCCGACGCCAGTACCGGCCACCCGGGCCTGACCCTCCTGAAGCTGGATGTCCGCCGGGCTGGCTTCGAGCATCTCAGCGGCGATGATTCTGAGCTTGTCGGCCACCCGCTGGGCGGCAACCACCGAAGCTCCGCCACCAACCGCGATCGAGCGTGAGGCGGCCGTGCCATACGGGGAATACGGAGTGGTCTCGGTGTCTCCGTGGACCAGCTCGATCGACTCCAAGTCAACGCCCAACTCGTCGGCCACCAGTTGCGGGATCGTGGTTTCCAGACCTTGACCGTGGGGGGATATGCCGGTGGCCACCCGAACCGAGCCGTCGGGCTCCAGGCGAATGGTGGCGCTCTCGAATCCGCCGATGCTGAGCCCGATGAACTCGTTCATGGTGCTCGGACCGATACCCGCCATCTGCACGTAGCAGCAATAGCCCACGCCGCGGAGCCGCCCGTCGTCGGGGGGCGCCGGGCCATCGCTGATGAGCCGTCGTGCCCGTTGCAGCGCCTCGGGGTAGTCGCCGTTGTCGTACTCGATCATGGTTCGGATCCGATAAGGGAGCTCCTCGGGGGTGATCATGTTCTGAAGCCGCAGCTCCACCGGATCGCGCTGCAATGCCCCCGCCACCAGGTCAACCGCCCGTTCTCGAATGCACGCTGCCTGAGTCTGCCCGAAGCCGCGGTAAGCCCCGGTGGACATGGTGTTGGTAGCAACCACCTGGCCGATGCAGCGCACGGCATCCCAGCGGTAGGGGCCGGGCACAACCCCGAACACCGTGAAGAGCGGCCCACCGCCGAAGACCGCGAATCGTCCCCCGGCGTTGCGAATGCTCTCAACCCGCAGTCCCCGCAGGGTTCCCTCCTCGTCGAACGCCACCTCGATGTCGTGGACTTCGTCGCGGGCGTGGGTGGTGGCCAATAGCGACTCTGACCGGTCCTCAACCCACTTCACCGGGCGGCCCAGATCCAAGGCCGCTGCGGCCACTATGACCTCATCTTCGTACAGATGATCCTTGAGCCCGAAGCCTCCCCCCACGTCGGGGGCGATAACCCGCACTTGGCTCTGGGCCATGCCCAAGGTCTCGCACAGCGAATCGCGTACCGAGTGGGGCGCTTGCGTCGACGTGTACACGGTGAGCTTCCCCTGGGGCTGGGGCACCGCCACGATGCCCCGCCCTTCTATGGCCAGCCCGTGGATCCGTCCGATCCGCAGCCTGGTGCGAAGCGTGTAATCCGCATCCCCGAATATCGCGGCGGTGTGCTCCTCGGAATCACCCGCGTCAAAGGAAGCCAGCACATTGCTATCGAGCTCGGGGTACAGCAGGGTGGCATCGGCAGCCAGGGCCTGTTCGATCTCCAAGACCGGTGTGAGCTCATCGATGTCTAGGGCGACCTTTTCTGCCTGGTCTTCGGCCTCGTATCGAGAGGCAGCTATTGCCACTCCGATCGGCTGGCCCGCGTATCGAAGGATTGGGTCGATCACCGGGGTGGAGCGCTGCTGTTGGCCTCCCAGAATCCACATGACAGGCAGCTCTCCGGAAACTAGGGCGGCCAGTTGGTCGGGGCTGTACACCGTGCCCCGGTCGCAGCTCGCGGCGTCGAACCTGATGAGACGCCCGTGGGGCACCGGACTGCGAACGATGGCGGCATGAGCCATGTCCGGCAGCACGATGTCGTCGAGATAGCGTCCCGTCCCGCGCAAGAGATACTCGTCGTTGCGACGGGTCACTCGCTGGCCGACCAGTCGGAGCTTCATAGGTGTCGCGACACTAGCCAGCGTTAGCCCAGCCGATCAGCGGCGATTGCGCAGTCACAGGCCCAAGGGCGAGACTCGCAGGAGATGCCCGACACTCTGATCCGCAATATCAGCCATCTCGTCACCTTCGACGCCAACGACCGCGAGCTGGAGGGCGCAGACCTGTTGGTGTCAGGGTCGCGTATTGCCGCGGTGGGCTACGACCTTGAGGTCGACGACTCCGTCGAGGTCATCGACGGCCGCGGCCTGCTCGTGCTCCCCGGGCTGATCAACGGGCACCAGCATCTCTACCAGGTGGGGCTGCGCTCGTTCGTGGAGCTTGAGCGGGCGCCCATTCACCCCTGGCTGACCGCCCTCCACGTGAAGACGCTGTACCTATGGCGCCAGGGGCACTACACGCCGGTCTCAGTGGGCGCTGTCGCCCGGGCGGGCATGGTGGAGTCGCTGCTCGGAGGGGTCACGACCGTCGCCGACCAGCACTATGTGTTCGTGGAGGGCAACACCGAGCCCTTCATCGAGGAGATGATCCAAGGCGCCCTAGAGACCGGCATCCGGCTTCACGCCGGTCGGGGCTCCATGACCAAGGGGAAGCGGCACGGCGGTGTGGTCCCCGACATCGCATGCCAGAACATCGATGAGGTCTTGCGCCATTCTCAAGAGCTGTTGGATCGGTACCACGACCCCGATCCCCTTGCGAAGATCCGGATCGACCTGGCGCCCTGCGGCGTGCACACCGACGAGCCGGAGATGTACCGGGAGTTCGCCGCGCTGGCCGCCGAATACCCAGAGGTTGGCCTGCACACCCACCTATATGAGGTCATAGACACCGGGTTCTGCGAAGAAACCTATGGCATCACACCGTGGCAATACCTTGGAGAGAACGGCTGGCACTGCGACAGGGTGTGGCTGGCCCACATGGTTGATCCCCCTCATGAGGAGATCCCCGAATTCGCCGAGGCCGGAGTCGGCATTGTGCACCTGATCGCTCCCGATCTCCGCATGGGCTGGGGGTTGGCCCCACTGCGGAAATACCTCGATGCCGGATGCAAGGTCGGATTCGGCACCACCGGGTCGGCCTCCAACGACGGCTGCAACCAGCTCGGCGATCTCCGCGTGGCCGCGCTAGCCCACCGAGATATGGATGTCTCGCCGCAGAAGTGGCCCAGCGCCAGGGAGCTCCTACACCTGGCTACCCGGGGCTCGGCTGCCTGCCTGGGCCGACACGAGTTGGGGATGATCGAGCCGGGCAAGGCGGCCGACATCGCGGCGTGGGACATGACCACCGTCGACCGTGTGGGGGTCCACGACGCGGTCATCGGATTGGTGCTCGGCGGACTCTCGGACCGGGCTTCTTTGGTGATGGTGGGCGGTGAAGTCGTAGTACGAGACGGTCGCTGTACCACGGTGGACGAGACGGCCATCGCTAACGCGGCCCGTGAGGCCTACCCGGTACGTCCTTCCTCGCACCGGCGCCGCAACTGACCTTCCGACACTCTCAATCGACACCCGATTGGCAAGGGGGTAGTGTCGGATATTGTCAGATGCGCGCGTTGTCATACGACGGCGTCGCAAAAGGAGGGGGTATTTCCGTGAAACGGCGTTCTTCGATCTTGTTCAAGCTTCTTGCGCTGCTGATGGTGTTCGGCCTGGTAACCGCAGCGTGCGGCAACGACGACGACTCCGAGGACGATGGCGCTCTCAAGGTTGCGCTGCTCCTGCCCGGCGTCCGCAACGACAACTCGTTCAGCCAAGCGGCCTACGAGGGTCTGCGCGACGCGGTGGCCGAAGACGGCAACGTCGAGACCGAGGTCCTCGAGGAGATAATCGACCCCACCGACTCGCTTCCGGCGCTGCGCGATTTCGCCAGTCAAGGCTTCGACCTGATTCTGGGACACGGCATCGAGTACGTGGATCCGATCCAACAGCTCTACGACGAGTTCCCCGACGTCGCCTTCTCCATGACCGGCGGAATCTTGGTTCCCGGCTCGGTCACCTCGAGCAACGTGGTGGACTGGCTGTACAACGTTCAGGACATGGCCTATCCGAACGGTATTTTGGCTGCACAGGCAGTCATCGGCGACACCATCGGGATTGTCGGTGGTCCCGAGTTCGACTTCGTCAAGACCATGCACCAGTCGTTCCGCGACGCGGCCCTGTCGGTGAACCCCGATCTGAACTTCCTTGAGGGCTTTGCCGGATCGTTCGTCGATGTACAAGCCGCCGCCGAGGTCAGCCAGCAGCTGATCGACCAGGGTGCCGACTTCATCTACTGCTCCGGAGATGGAATCTGCATCGGAGCGGCTCAGACCGCATCCGCGGCCGGGATCCCGATCGCGGTCGGATTCGGCTCCCAGGAGCAGACCGCGCCAGATGTCTATCTGGCGGCCACCGTCATCCGGATGAAGGACCTGTACCTGTCGTTCTTCGACCAGGTCCGCACCGGGACGTTCGGCACACCCGACGGCGAGGTGCATGCGGTGGGCGAAGAGGGATACGCCTTCTATCCGGGCGGCATCTTCAACGCTCAGGTTGAGGTTTTGCCGGTCAACATGGCAGCAACGGTGGACACCGCAGTGGGGCTCGACGAGCTGCAAGCCGCCCTCGACGAACTGGTCGCCTCCATCGAAGCCGGCGAGTTCTCGATCCCGTTCCCCGGCTAGACACTCGTTGACCTCCGAACCAGGCGCGGACCCGGCCACCGGAACGCCCCTCTCGGTAAGAGGCGTCTCCCGGCGGTTCGGGTCTGTCCAGGCGCTGGCCAATGTGGATTTCACACTGGAATCGGGTGAGATCCACGCGCTCGTAGGCGAGAACGGAGCGGGCAAGTCCACCCTGGCCAAGATCGTCGCCGGATCGATCCGGTCTGATTCCGGTTCAATGAGCCTATTCGGCCAGCCCTACCGGCCGACCTCCCGCCGGGAAGGCGCCGCCGCGGGCGTTGCCCACGTTCGGCAACAGCTTTCCCTGGTACGAGGGCTCACCGTCGCCCAGAACCTCCAGCTCGGACGACCGGGGGCGCCCGCATTCTTCAACGCCGCCTCGGCCCGGGCTGAGGTGGAGCGGTGGTCTGACGAGTTCTCCCTCAGCGTTCCGGCCGAGACCCTGGTGGACGACATGCCGCTGGCGGTGCGGCAGCAGGCCGAGATTCTCATCGCGGTGGCCTGGGGAGCGCGGTTGCTGATTCTCGACGAGCCCAGCTCGGCGCTGGGACCTCTTGAGACCAAGGCCCTCATCGCGCTGTGCCACCGCCTCCGATCTGAAGGCACCCCTATTCTCTACATATCCCACCGGCTGCCCGAGTTGGCCGAGTTGGCCGACCGGCTCACGGTTCTCCGGGCCGGTCGGGTCGTTGTCGAAGGGGCCGATGTGCGGGCGGCCGACCTTCGCGAGGTGGCCACGCTGATGATCGGGGACGTCTCTCTCCTTGAGGTGAATCGGCCGGAAATCGAGCAGGGAACAACTCGATTGACGGTAACCGACCTCTCCGTTTCATCAACGCAAGAGATCGGCTGTCACGGTCTCAATTTCGAGGTGGCCGGTGGAGAGATTCTCGGCGTTGTCGGCATCGCCGGAAATGGCCAGGACTCGCTGGCCAAAGCCCTCACCGGGCAAGTCAAGCTGGCCAGCGGCCACGTCCTCGTCGACGGCGAGGACATCTCCGGCTCGGCTCGCCAGGCGATCGCCGCCGGCGTCGCTCACCTGCACGAAGACCGCTCCACCGGGCTGGCCGCCGCTTTCTCGGTAGCCGATAACGCCACCGCCCGCCATGTGAGGAGCGGTCGCTTTACCCGCTTCGGCGTCAGGTTGGCCGACAAGATCGCCCGCCATGCCGGGGAATTGGTCGAGCGGTTCCAGGTCCGTCCTCCTGAGCCTGCGGCAAGGGCAAGCTCGCTGTCAGGAGGGAATCAGCAGAAGTTGATGGCCGCACGGGAACTTGAGAAGAACCCCACGGTTCTGGTGGCCCATGGCCCCACCAAGGGGCTCGATCCCGAGGCCGCCAAGGCCATGCGCGATCGCTGCTTCGCATCCGCCCAGGCCGGTGGCGCCGTTGTAGTGATCTCGGCCGACCTAGACGAGGTATCCGACCTGGCCCACCGGGTTGTCGTGCTCTACCGCGGGCGGGTGACCGATGCATTCCCCATCGAGGAAATGACATCAGAGCGCCTGGGGGCGGCCATGGCCGGTCTGACCGAGACCATGGGGGATGCCAGTGGCTGACACCTTCATCGGCGGCGACGTAGGCGACGCACCGCCTGAACCCCTCGAAGACGAAGGGCGAAGACTCACCACGTCGCTGTCGACAAGCTGCCTCGCCGTCCTCATCGCCATTGTCCTCGGCGGGCTGATCATGCTGATGTCCGGTGAGAACCCGCTGACCGCCTACACCGCCATGGTCGACGGCGCGTTCGGGTCGAAATTCGCCCTCGGAGAGACCCTCTCCCGGGCCGCACCGCTGGCCATTGTCGGGTATGGAACCGCGGTGGCGCTTCGCGCCGGTTTGATCACTATTGGCGCCCAGGGGCAGGTTGTGGCCGGAGCCATCGGAGCGCTGGTGACTGCCCAGTTCTTCGAAAGTGCTCCTTCGGCTGTTGCCATTCCGGCTGCTGCACTCGGTGGAGCCCTCTTTGGCATGGCGTGGGTGTTGATCCCCGCCCTGTTGCGGGCCCACTTCAGTGTCAACGAGATCCTCTCCACCCTGCTGTTCACCGAATTCGCCGCCCTGCTCATCGAATACCTCCTGAACAACCCGCTCAAGCCCCCGACCGCCATCACGCCGCAGTCGGATCCCTACCCCGACAACGGCATTCTCGGACTGGTGATCGACGGAACCCGCTTCCATGTCGGGGTGTTCGTCGCCGTGGCCATTGGACTGCTCTTCGTGTGGTGGGTGCGCTCGGATCGGGGGTTCAGCTACGACCTTTACGGCGAGAACCCGAACCTGGCCCAGAGCCTGGGCATCTCCGGCAACCGAGTCATTGTCAACTCGCTTCTCATCTCTGGGGCAACCGCCGGTCTCGTCGGATGGATACAGGCCGCAGGACTGCTCCAGCGGGTCTACGTGGAGATCGCATCCGATATCGGCTTCTTCGGCCTGGTCGTCGCCTTTCTCGGGGGCGCCACCCCGGGCGGTGTGCTGGTGGCCGCCCTGCTGTTCGGCGCCCTCCAGAGCGGCGGCTTGGCCATGCAATCCTCGGAGGGCATCCCGGCCTCGCTATCCGACATCATTCAGGCGCTTCTGCTGCTCGGGTTCTCCATCCGCTATGCGCCCCAGATCATCCGCCTCACCCGCGGGGTCATGGCCAACTTCACCCTCATCGGGAAGAGACGGAAATGAGCCAGCTTCTCGAAGCCACGTTTTGGAGCGCCACCGTGGCCGGCGGGCTGCGCTTGGCCACCCCGTTGATCTACGCATCGATCGGCGAGACATTTGCCCAGCGAGCGGGGGTGCTGAATCTGGGACTCGAGGGCTACATGATCATCGG
>JAJEEH010000140.1 GCA_022821105.1 Acidimicrobiia bacterium | reverse complement strand
GCGGGGTGCTTTCCCCCGGCTACCAACAGCCACTGATGAAGACGCTGGTAGAAATGGACGGCGAGGAGCACCAGGCCCACCGGTTGGTGGTCAATCAGTGGTTCCTTCCCGGAAGCATCCGCCGCCTAGACGCCGCGATTACGGCGCGGGCCGAGGATGCGATTGCCGACATGCGCCGACTCGGCGGCTCGTGCGATTTCGCCCAAGACATCGCCCTGCGCTATCCGCTCCGCGTCATCATGTCGCTCTTCGGCGTCCCCGACGACGACTACGACACCATGCTGCGACTCACCCAGGCACTCATGGAGGCCCATGACCCCGACTCGGCGGGATTGGGCCCCGAGACGATGATCGAGTTCTACGAGTACTTCCGGGTCTTGGCCGAGAACCGCAGGGCCGAGCCGCGTGACGATCTGGCCAGCCTCATCGCCAACGCCGAAATCAACGGTGAACCGGTAGGAGACCTCGGTGCCTTCGGCCTCTACCTCATCGTTGCCACCGCGGGCCACGACACCACCAGCGGTGCGGTGGCCGGGGGGATGGATGCTCTGATCAACCACCCAGAGCAACTTGAGGCGCTCCGGCGTAATCCCGGCCTCATAGCCAACGCGGCGGAGGAGATCATTCGCTGGGTGAGCCCGGTGAAGCACTTCCTGCGGACCGCTCAGACCGACTATGAGCTTGGGGGAGTGCAGATCCAAGAGGGCGACCGCGTCCTCCTCTCGTACCCGTCAGCCAACCGAGACGAGCTCATGTTCGACAATCCCATGTCATTCGACGTCGCACGCCCCAACGCCGATCGGCACATCGCATTCGGCTTTGGGCGCCACCATTGCCTCGGGGCCCACTTGGCCCGCCTCGAGGTCGCGAAATTCTTCGAGCTGCTGATCCCCCGACTCCAGAGCGTGGAGGCCGCCGGGCCCTGCCAAAATTTGAAATCAAGCATGGTGAGCGGTCCCATCAGCCTCCCGATCACCTACCAGATGCGCTGAGCCCGCTCGGATTGAGCCTCACGGGTGAACAATCACACTCTGAGTGTTCTGTTGTTCCATTGAGCCCACAAGCACTACCCTCGACGGAATGGACCTGGAGCTGGGGCCTCACCACGCGCAGCTGCGCGAGGATGTCCGCGCCTTCCTCGACGAGCATTGGCCCGCCGATGACGAAAAGGCGTTTCGTCGGCACGCGATCGACCGGGGCCTCATCTATCGGCACGTGCCGAGGGAATACGGCGGCTCCGAGCAGCCCACCGACCCGATCGCCGACGACATCATCGAGCAAGAGTTCACCGTTCGACGCGCCCCCCTGGGAATAGTCGGCGAGGGACCCGACATGATCGTGCCCACGCTCCTCTCCCAGGGCACCGAGGAGCAGCGCCGAGAGTTCATCGCGCCCACGTTGCTGGGCGACATCCTCTGGTGCCAGGGATACAGCGAGCCCAGCGCCGGCAGCGATCTTGCATCCCTCAAGAGTCGGGCTGAACTCGACGGGGATGAGTGGGTGATCCATGGCCACAAGGTTTGGAACACGGGAGCGCGCAACGCCCATTGGATGTTCGGCCTGTTCCGAACCGAACCCGAGATTCCCCGCCATGGGGGCCTGACCTTCCTCCTGATACCCATGGACCAATCGGGAATCGAGGTTCAACCGATCAAGGCGATGACAGGCCATCAAGAGTTCAACGAGGTCTTCCTCGAGGGGGCTCGCACCCCGGTGCGCTACACCGTCGGCGGGCGGGGCAACGGCTGGGCCGTGTCGCGCAGTCTTCTGGTTCACGAGCGAAATCTCATGGGTTTCCGCTCCCAGCAGCTCTTCAACAACATTGTCGACCGGGCCAGAGACACCACCATCGACGCCGGGCCTGCGCTTGAAGACGGTGCGCTCCGCCGCACTCTGGTCGACCTTGAAGCCGATCTGTTAGCGGCCCGCTACTCCCGCTATCGAGCCCTTTCCAACGCCGAGCGGGGAAACGACCCGAACGCGGTGTTGGCCGGGGTGGTAAAGAAGCTCCATGCCACTGGCCTGGTCAAACGATTGGTCCAGGTCGGCATCGATCTGGCCGGAGCCGACGAGGCCCTGCGCGATCCTGGGGACGCCACGGTCGATCTCGGCCGGGCCAATGAACCGGGAGGATGGGCGCTGAATTACATGTACACCCACGCGGTTGCCATTGGCGGAGGCGCGCCCAACATCCAGCGCAACATCATTGGTGAGCGCGGGCTGGGCCTTCCCCGCGACCTGCGCACGCCAGCAGTCGAAACCGCTCGAACATCAAACCCGAACCGCGGAGACGGCCCCTCATGATGACTGGAGACGAGTACCGCGCGTCGCTGCGCGATGGCCGACGGATCTACTACGACGGCGAGCTCGTCGAAGACGTGACGACCCATCCCCGAATGCAGGGCTCGGTTGACCTCATCGCGGCGGGCTACGACACCTATGCCGATTCTGGCCCGGAGGCTTTCGCCGAGGCCTACGAAGCACCGCGCTCGTCGGAAGAACTGCGCGAGCGACTTGAGCTTCTCACCAAATGGGATACGTCTCTTGTCACCACCCTGGAGAGCCTGAACGCCTTGCGCACTGCGGCGGGCCGCATGGGAGACGATGTCTACAGCAACCGCATCGAGGACTACATCGCCTGGTGCCAAGAAAACGACGTTCGCTGCGTCCAGACCATCAGCGACGCCAAGGGCCACCGGAACCTGTCACCAGCCAAACAGGACGACCCCGACGTCTACACCCGCATCGTGGAGGAACGCGCCGATGGCATCGTCATCCGAGGCGCCAAGCTCCACATATCGGCCGCCGCGGTCACCCATGAAATGGTGATCATGCCCACCAAGATGATGCGCCCGGGGGAAGAGCAGTGGTCGGTGGCATGTGCGGTGCCGATGAATGCGCCGGGAGTCATCGTGCTCAACACCACCGTGTCGCCCCGCCTCGATGAACTCGACGAGCACCCCTACAGCCGGACCCGATCCATGCCTGAGGGATTCGTGGTCTTCGAGGACGTATTCGTTCCGAACGAGCGCGTGTTCCTCTGCGGGGAGGTCGAGCATTCCGCGACCTTCGCCCACTCGCTGGGGCTGTGGCAGCGAGCCGGGGGCATTGCCCACATGGCTGAGAACTACGACATACTCGTCGGCCTAGCTCGCCTGCTGGCCGAGGCCAACGGCACCGAGCGCATCAACCACATCAAGGACAAGATCGCCGAGATGGTGATCCACGCCACCCTGGTTCGAGCGGGGTTTGAGGCCGCGGTCACCAACGTCTCAACCACCCCCGAGGGATGGGTCACGCCGAACGAGCTCTACACGAATGCGGCGAAGTATTTCGGCGCCAAAGAGTTCCCTCGCATGCTCAGCCTGATCCATGACATCGGCGGCGGGTCGATCGTCACCGCCCCGCTTCCCGGCGATCTCGCTAATCCGGAGACCCGGCCACTGGTGGAGAAGTACATGCGAACGATGGAGGGGGTATCCGGTGAATACCGCACCAGGCTCTTCCACGCCGTGCGCGACATGACCGCCAGCGATTTCGGCGGCTGGTGGCAGGTGGCCGTGAACATCAGCGGTGCTGGCCTCTATGCGCAGAAGCTCGTCACCACCAAGCACTACGACATGGAACACGCGAAGGCTGCCGCCCGCCGCGCCGCGGGTCTCGACGACTGAAGGTACAGGCCTTTCGTGCACTTCGGGCTCACCGATGAACAACTGATGATGCAGGACACGGTGCGGGCGGTGCTCGAGTCGGAATGCCCACCGCTGGCGATCCTGGAACAGCTCAAGACCTCATCGGAGATGGCCGGTCCGTGGTCGAAGCTCTCTGAGATGGGCGTACCGGGCCTTCTTGCCCCGGAGAAACTTGGCGGTGGCGGTTTCGAACTGCTCGATGCCGCGCTCGTGGCCGAGGTCAGCGGTGAGGGGGCGCTCCCCGGGCCGCTGCTCGGCCACCAACTCGCCATGCTCGCCATCATCGGTGGAGGAAGCGACGAGCAAAAGGAGCGTTGGGTGCCCTCGCTGGCCTCCGGTGAACGAGTCGGCACCATTGCCTGGGCCGAGTTGGGCGACCGCTGGGACCCGAACTCTTGGACGGTCCGCATCGAGAATGATCGGCTTCATGGGCAGAAGGTTCACGTCCCGGCCCCTGCACCGTCGGGCTTGGTGGTGGTCGGCACCGCGCCGGGTGGACTGGCGGTAATCGACGGTCCATCGACCGGCGTGGAGTTCAGCGATTTCGACGGCATCGACCGCACCCGACCCTTGGTTGAAATGCAGTTCGACGGTGCCGTCGCTGAAGTGCTGCCGAGGGGGCCCGATGCGGCCAATCGCCTCCGAGATGCCGGATGCGCCCTTTTGGCCGCCGATGCCTTCGGGTGTGCCTCGCGGATCATGCGGGAGACCATCGACTATCTGTCGGAGCGGGAGCAGTTCGGGACCCGGCTGGTCCAGTTCCAGGGCGTCAAGCACGAGCTGGCCAACATGGCGGTCGAGCTCGAGCCAACCCGGGCGCTCTGGTGGTACGCCGCCCACGCGCTAGATCACGTCCCAGATGAGGGGCCGAGGGTCGCCGCCATGGCGAAAGCCACGATCGGCGACCGGGCCATGCGCATAGCCCGGGCTTGTGTCGATCTCCACGGTGCCATCGGCTATGCGTGGGAGACCCCGATCCACCTCTGGTACAAGCGCATCATGTTCGACCGGGCCTTTCTCGGTGGAAGCGGGTATCACCGCGACCGCGCCGCCGAACTGGCCGCCTGGTAAGGCAGAATGCTGCGGCCTCGGGCCTCGAACTGGTTTCGCAGGGTGGTGATGTCGTGGCTGGTCATGAGCCGATAGCCGTCGCCGTCTCTTAGCCATACGGGGTCGGGGCAATCCCACGACTCAGCCCGCAACTGTCGGGTAAGGATCTTGTTGGAGGATGTCATCGGGAGCTCCTCGCAAATCCGCACGTAGCGGGGCAGGGCCTTTGTCCCCAGGTCGGGCTGCTCGCGCAGGAACCGGGCGAAGGCCTGCGGCTCGAAGCTCTCGCCGTCCCGGAGCAAGATTGCGAGCATGATCTGGTCACCGACGTCAACGTCAGGCACACCGTAGGCACAGACCAGCGCGGCGGACGGGAAGCGGGCCATAACTCCCTCGATCGTGACCGCGGCCATGTTCTCACCGTCAACCCGCATCCAGTCCGAGTTGCGACCCAGCAAGTAGAGAAAACCGGCCTCATCTCGATAGCCGAGGTCGCCGGTCCAGAAGATGCCGTCGCGGGTCTTTTCCTGCTGGGCCTCGGGGTCATTCCAATACCCCTCGAACTCAAGATCATCCGCGATGCGAGCGATCTCGCCGATCGCTTCATCGGGATTGGCCAACCGCCCATCGGCGGTGAAGACAGCGGGATCTTTGGGCTGACCGGTATCAGGGTCGAGGACCGTGCTACCGGGTACACCCTGCCCTAGGGCACCTGGAGGCGTGTCGGGCGTGGCAAAGATGCTGACGCCACCTTCTGACGATCCGTATGAATCAGAGACCGGGCAGCCGAATCGCTCCTCGAATCGTCGGCAGTTGAGTGCCCCGCCTTCGTTGCCGTAGACGAAGCGCAGCGGGTTCTCCCGGTCTTCGGGCGACTCGGGGGTGGCCAGCACATAGGCGATTACCTTGCCCACGTAGTTGGCGAGGGTGGCGCCGTACTTGCGGACGTCTGGCATGAACTGCGATGCCGAGAAGCGCCGGCGGATGGCCAGGGTCGCCCCCCCGGCGAGCGCTGCGCTCCAGCCCGACATGATTCCATTGGCGTGGAAGAGGGGCATGACGGAATAGAGGGTGTCATCGCTGGTGATCTGCCGGTTCCGGGCGATCATTGGGGCAATGCCAGCAAGGCGGCTCTGGGAGCAGATTGACGCCTTCGGTTCACCTGAGGTGCCGGAAGTGAAGATCAACAGAAACGGAGCGGCTTCGTCGATCTCGACGGACGGAGCGGCCTTGCCGGCGTGCTCCTGAACTGTCCCTCGCCACCTGTCGGACTCGATGACGTAGGTGGCGTCGGCCGAAACGCCGGTGTCGAGGCCATCGAGCAGAGGCAGGAACTTCTCCTCGGTGACGAGAACAGCGCACTCGGTGTGGCGTATATCCCGCTCGAGACCCGATCCACGACGCGTTGGGTTGATGCCGACGATTGCCCCCCCGGTAATGGCGGCGGCGCCCAGCAGGAAGACATAGTCGGGAACGTTCTCCAGCAGAACACCGATGTGGAAGGGCTCCTCGTCAGGTTGATGCGACAGCAGAACGTGAGCTCGGGCGATGGCCTCGTCGACATACTCGCGATAGGTCCACGACTGCTCGCCCGCCCGCAACCCAACAGCGTCATCATCGGCGCGGGCAAGAACAAGATCGGCGACATTCATCGCAGCCCCCTGACCTCCCCCGCAGGATACGAAAGTACAAATATTGCGTTATTGTTTACCACGACATCGTTGAGGGGGCATTTCCGGTGGAGTACAGACAGGTTGGCAACTCGGGCCTTGAGGTCTCCGCCATCGGGCTCGGCTGCACCAATTTCGGGACTAGGGCTACTGATGAT
>JAJEEH010000296.1 GCA_022821105.1 Acidimicrobiia bacterium | reverse complement strand
CGGTAATGGAGCTCGCCCCGTTCAAGCTCTACCAGAACAAGTCGATCATGGGCTGTCGCTACGGATCAGCCCGCCCCGCGTTCGACATCCCCGCGCTGGTCGACTTGTACCTGGACGGCCGCCTGCTGCTCGACGAGTTGGTGTCGGCCACGTACGACCTCGCCGAGCTAGACAAGGCGTTTGACGACCTCGAAGCCGGAAAGCTGGCCCGAGGCGTGCTCGATCTGAGCTGAACTCCAGCCGAGGGTCAGGCCGCCGGCGTCTCGGTGATGTCGGCGTCGAGGTCCAAGTCGAAGTACTTGGCCGGGTTCTCCAGCAGCACCTTGCGGGATATCGAATCGTCCACCTTGGTGAAGTTCTCTTCGATGAACTCCTGGGAGTCGGGGAACGAGCCCACCGAGTGGGGGAAGTCGGTGCCCCACATGATGTTGTCCCACGGGATGATGTCGCCCATGTCGAACACCACCGGGTCGCGAATCACGCTGAAGTGGAAGTGGTCGAGTATCTGCTCGCTGGGCTTGCGGTCGTAGCTCACCTTGAACCAGTCGCCGAACAGGTCGTAGTTGTCGTCCATGAAATAGAGCGTGCCCGGCAGCCAGCTGGCGTTGGTCTCGGCGAAGTAGAACTTGATCTCCGGGAACCGCTCCAACACGCCCGCAGCGATGAGCTGGGCCATGCAGTACACCGGGGAGTGGTTGCCGGCCCGCTGCACCAGAGCGGAAGCCCATGGGCTGTCGGACGTTCCCTTGGCCGCTGATTGGGGCGGGGCCTGCCCCGCGCCGAAGCCGAAGTGGGGGGCCAGCTTGAGGCCCAGTTCCAGGCTCTTCTCCCAGAAGCGGTCGTCCACCGGGTCGGCATAGGGAGTGCCGTTGGGGAAGTTGTAGAACGCCACCGAGGGCAAGCCGGCCTCGGCGACGAACTCCAGTTCCTCAACCGCATGGTCAATGTCGGTGATGGGGGTCACCGCGTTGCCGATGAGCCGGTCGTGGGCTACCGAGCAATAGTCGTGGGCCAGAAAGGTGTTGTAGGCCCTGATCATGGAGCGGTACACGTCGGGATCCTTGATGCCCTCGAGGAATCGGCTGGCGAACACCGGAGGGAACAACACCTCGGCATCGATGCCGTCGAGGTCTTGCTCCCGGAGGCGCTGCTCAGCGGGGCCGGCACCTTCGGCGGGGCTGCCGTCGGCGTTGAAATAGGTGCCCCCGGAGAACTTCACCTTGTCGCGCCCGGCGATGTTCTGGCCGTTGCGAAGCAGTGGCTGACCCTCGATCAGCCAACCCTCTCCCCCTTCAGGCAGGTGGATCAAACGGGGTGCCCGGTCCTTCCACCTCTCGGGGACATACTTCACGAATACATCGGGCGGCGTCTCCACATGCCCGTCTGCGCTGATTACCTTGTACTTTCGGCCCATGGTCGGAGCTTATTCTTCTCAGGTGGATCCAAGAAAAACTGGGCGTTTCATGCGCAGGACAGTCGCCGCCTGCATCGCACTGGGGCTGGTTCTGGCTCTGCTCGCTGTGGGGTGCTCCTCCGATGACGACGATTCGCAGCCCGCCGCGCCCATCGTTGAGCAGCCGACCGAGGCACCCACGCCCGCCCCAACCGAAGCGCCCGCACCAACCGCAGCGCCCACACCAGCGGCAACGCCCGAACCCCGACCCACCGAGGCGCCGATGCCCGAACCTGAACCCACGGAGGCGTCAGTACCGACTTCCGAGCCGACGCCACAGCCCACCCCGGCGCCCACGCCCGCGCCCCTCCTGGTCTTCACCGAGTTCGGCGACCTACCCGTAGGAGTAAGAACCCTAGAACTGGGAGAGGAACCCGGACAGCAACCCCTATCTGTTTGGTATCCCGCCGATTCAGACGCGGTGGCCGGTATGGAAACGGAGGTCTATGACTCCGCGCAAGCCATTCCGGCAGCTTTTAGAGCCCTGATTCCCGAGAGCATGCAGAGCGCGGTTGAGACCAACTCCTATCGCGATGCGCCGCTGGCCGACGGAGGCCCCTTTCCCGTGGTCATCTACAGCCACGGGTTTGGAGGCCACCGTGACGTTGCCATCTTCTTGACTACCCATTTGGCTTCCCACGGCTTCATCGTGGCCTCACCCGAACACATCCACAGGAATCTCCCTGCCCAGGCATTCGGAACCGCAGAGTCCAACCCCGAGAAAGACCAAGCCGATGTGGCAAACACCCTGAATGCCCTGGAATCAGCACTCGGAGGCGCCGTCGACACCGCCAGGGTGGGAGTGATCGGCCATTCTGCCGGCGCCAGAACTGCGCTGGACGCATTGGCCAATGAGTCCGTCCTGGCCGCCTTACCACTGGCCGGCGGCGGGGAGGCTCCCGCGGAGGCCACCGACAAGCCGATTCTGGTGGTGGTGGCAGAATTAGACCTCACCGTGCCCACCGATAGAAGCCTGGAAAGTTACGACTCAGCACCGGGACCCAAGACCTTTGTCAACCTGGCTCAGGCCGGCCACAACAGCTTCACCGATAGCTGTCCCGTCATCCTTGCGGGAGGTGGGCTGGGCATGCTCGAACCTCTCCTCGGTGCTGAGCAGGTAGCGCGGGCCGAAGACGGATGTACGCCGGAAAACGCTGATCCCCTCGCCATGCATGCTGCCCTGAAGCACTTGGCAACGTCATTCTTCCTGGCCAGCCTCACTGGTCGCCCCGGCGCTGGAGTCGCCCCGGAATTCGCCGACCTTATCGACGGCGTGGAGCTGGCCGACTTCCGCGAGGGGGGCTGAGAGCACTCAGTCCAATCCGAGGTGGCCCCGGACGAAGCGGCGATAGCCAGCCGCACTCCAGTTGTCGTGGTCTTCACCCCAGCCAACCGCGTTCCCGAACGTCCACTCGCTGAGGCAGTTCCAAGTCCACAGGTTGGGGTTGAGGTGCACGCCAATCCTGTTTACCGCCCGACTTGTGGCCTCAAGGTTTCGGCCTAGCTCGTCGGTGGCCGTGATCTGCACCACAGTAGGAGCGCCGGTACTGGGATCGCGCTCCAGCACGTCGCGCCGCCCCTGGCCCGGCACCAACCGAGAGTATTCGCCATCACGCAGGTAGTAGCCGTGGATCACAATGCAGTCGGGGTCATCCCCCTCTCCGTAGGCCATGGTCAGGGCGTGGAAACCGTCGGCGTCCGACGCAGTGGCGTAGCTGTAGCCACCCCGCACCGCACCGTGGAGCGTGGCACCGAACTGGCTGCGCGGTCCCCACGACCGGTCCCTCATCCCGTAGGCGTCCACCTCGTAGACATCGTCGCCTAGCCGGATGGTGCCTTGATAGCGGCCCGGCTGGTCGAGGTGGCCGTCCCCCAGATAGTTGGGCGGGCACACCGCGGTGAATGTCAGGTCTACCTCGGCCTCCCCGTCGTCTTGGCATAGGAATCTGATCTGGTATTGCTTGAGCGGCTCGACCGCCTGGTAGCGGATTCCGTTGGGCAACTCGATATCGCTCAACGGCTGGTCGGGCAGGGGCAGATGCCAGAAGTTCTTGGCGTAGCGGCAGTTCCAAATCTGGTCGCCGCCGGTGTCCCAGAAGAACGCTCCCCCGGATGTGACCCCCTGGTTGGGTCGGAAAAACGGGTAGAGCTGGCCCGACAGCTCGTGCTCGGGGGCGGCGAAGGTGAACCAGCAGGTCTCGGTCCAGTAGGGGTCGTCAGATGTTGGAGGATGGAACTCGTCGTCAGGATGAGTGGTGTGGCCAGTAGAGGGATCAGCGGACATGGGGTGCCATGCTATGGGAGTGACCCTCGGCCCTGACGATCTGGTGCTCAGCTCGGGCTCTGTGGACAATCCCCCCATCGAAGTGCTGGTGGAAGCCGCAGTCGCGGGCGAGTTCGCGGGGCTGACGCTGTGGCCCGCGGTCTACCCGCCCGATCCGGCCATCGGCGAACGCATTCGCGATGCCGGTCTGGAGGTCGTGGACATGGACGCCGTCATCGTATGGGTGGGACCCGACGACCCCGGCGGGCCCTATTACGAGGAGGCTCCCCGAGAAGCGGTGTTCGAGACGGCTGCTGCGCTGGGGGCCGCCGGGGTGAACTCGCTGTTGGTGTGCCCGGGCTCGGCGACCAGGGATCAGGTGGTGGAGGCCATGGCCGAACTGGCCGACCAGGGGGCCTCGGTCGGCGTAGACGTGTACATGGAGTTCAGCCGCAATCGACCCGTTCCCGACCCGCTGGCCAGCGCCGAGGTGGTGGCCGCCACCGGTCGGGCCAACTGCGGGCTCACCGTGGACTTTTGGCATGTGTTCTACGGACCCGGAGATTTTGCTGATTTTGGCTCGATTCCCGGCTATCTGATCGGGGCGATCCAGCTCAACGACGCCCCCGCGGAGCCACCTGATGACTTGGCGTTCGCGACTCGGTATCTCCGCTGTGTGCCCGGTGAGGGGGCGATGGACTTGACCGGCGCGCTGCGGACCATTCGAGGTGCCGGCTGCCAA
>JAJEEH010000272.1 GCA_022821105.1 Acidimicrobiia bacterium | reverse complement strand
CCCAGGTCTACAACCTCGCAACTGGGCTCTTGTTGGGTGGTCACCTCTTCTTGGGTGGTCACCTCTTCTTCGCTGATCAGCACCGGCTCTTGGGCCGAGGCCGCTCCAGCCCCGCCAAAGGCCAGCACCCCGGCCAACAGGGCGACAACCACCCCAGCGGCTGCCACCGTCAGCCTTGTCCCTTTTGCTCGTTTCACCCCATACTCCCCATAAGCCAGTCGCCGTAGTCGACAGTTTTCCTTTGAGACGCGATGGCAAGACTATGCAGTCTCAATGCAGCCAAACGACCTCAACCGCCTGTTGACACCTACTGGACATTTGTGCGAGCCGGCTCGGCAACCGGAGGGGATTTCGTGCAGCAGCCTCTACACTTCGAGCCATGGCCATATTCGGGATGAAGAAGTCGATGATGGTGGACCCTGCTGATGCGCTGCCGGGGCGGGAAGAAGAGATGCCGGTGCCGGAGGCCCACTTCGTGAACGGCAATCCGCTGAAGCCGCCGTTCCCCGATGGTATGGAGCAGATCATGGTGGGAATGGGCTGCTTCTGGGGAGCGGAGCGGGTGTTCTGGCAGGCGCCGGGCGTGTTCACCACCGCGGTGGGCTACGGAGCGGGATTCACCCCCAACCCGTCTTATCAGGAGGTCTGCTCCGGCCTCACCGGCCACAACGAGTTGGTGCTGGCCGTGTTCGATCCCGAAGTAACCAGCTACGAACAGATGCTGGCGCTGTTCTGGGAGAACCACGACCCCACCCAGGGAATGCGCCAGGGCAACGACGTGGGCACCCAGTACCGGTCGGGCATCTACTACTTGGACGACGACCAGAAGGTGGCCGCCGAGGCGTCTCGAGACATGTTCGGCGCTCGGCTGGCCGACGCCGGCTACGGGGAGATCACCACCGAGATCATCGCCGCCCCGCCCTTCTACTACGCCGAGGACTACCACCAGCAGTACCTGGCCAAAGTCCCCAACGGCTACTGCGGCCTAGGCGGCACCGGCGTCACCTGCCCCGTGGGCCTCGCCACCGACTGAATCCCGGCCGGCTCAGGCCGGGGTGAACGTGACGCGGCCGGTTGTGGTGTCTTGGTGTACGTCGCCGGCTCGGCCCACGGCCTCAGAGGCCAATAGGTCGCGGAGCAGGTCGGGGTCTTCGGGGAGGTTGGCCAAAAAGCGCTGGCCTTCGCTGCCGTTTCCGTTGAGGCGTCCGCAGACGTAGCCCATGGTGGGCTGGCCGTCGCGGTCGTGCATGACGGTGTAGGCCTCGATGCGGCCCCTACCGATGGCCGACTCCTCGGGGTTGGCCGGGGCGGTTTCCATGGCGGCTGACGGAGGCGGCCCTTCGGGTCGGTCCCATCCGCCCTGCTTGGGCCGGGCCGAGAGCACCGCGGCGGCATGCTTTGTCAGAAAGTAGCCGTTGCCGGTGACCATTCCTACCGAGCGGTCGTCCTCTCGCAACTGCTCAACCATGGCGGCTATCGAGTTCATGTTGTAGGCCGATCCCGGCCCGCCGGCGTAGGGCAGGCCTCCGGTGACGGTGAACGGACGGGGGTCCAGCTCGTCGATGCCCAGCATGGCGCAGGCCATCCGCACTGCCACGGGGAAGCAGGAATAGAAATCGAACAGGGCGATGTCGTCCACGCCCACTCCGGCCTGGTCGAGCGCGCCCACCGACGAGTCCTTCATCGACGGGCATTCGGCGAAGTTGGGTCGGGTGCTGGCGTACCAGGCTTCCTCGGAGGCACTGTGGCCGCCCCACCAGTACGCCCAGCGATCCTCGGGGATTCCCAGCTCCCGGGCCTTGGCCACCGAGGTCATCACGTACGCGCCGGCCTGGTCGGTGTTCAAGACCGAATTCAGATACTTGGTGTAGGGAAAGCCGATCATTCGGTTCTCTGCGGTGGGGGTTGCCAACTCCTCCGCGCTGCGCTCGGTGGGGAACCAGGCGTAGGGGTTGGCGGCCGCCACCGCGGTGAACTCGGTCATCATCTGGCCCAGCCGCTGGGCGTGCTCGGCCAGGGACAGTCCCTGGGCGGCCCGCAGGGCGTTCTCGAACAGGGGGTAGGCCTGGATAGGGCGGGTGAGGTGATGGCGTTCCTCCAGCTCCGACACCATGGGCTTGGCGACGGGGGCGAACCGCTCGTCGGCACCAGTTGGATCACCGCCGGTGGGCCAGTCCAACTCCACCCCAGCTGCCTTGGCCCGCTCGAACGTCTTCCAGATCTGGCCGCCGGTCATCACGGCCACCTCGGTGCGACCGGCCATGATCTCCGCAGCCAGGTGATTGGCGGCCAGCACGCCCATCTCGCCGCCGCCCCCGGTGTTCTGGACCCGGGCCCGGCGGTCGATGCCCAGCCGCTCGGCAGCAAGCGCGGCCCCGTTAGCCGGATTCCAGTAGGCCAGAGGGATCTGGAAATACGTGTCCACATGGGCGAACAGGGAATTGCCCACACCGGAGTCATAGGCGGCCCGGGTAGCCACATCGGCCACCATGGTCAACGGGTCGGGCGCCGCCGTCGGGTCGGTCTCCCGCCCCACGTACTGGGCCACACCCACCAGCACCGGCGCCCGATCACTGCTCATCGCGGCGATGCTAAACACATTCCTTTGCGATCGGCTGATCGGAGCAAAGCTGCGTAGGCTCTGAAGGGTGAAATTCGGAGTCTTCTACGAGCACCAACTGCCTCGGCCTTGGCAGCCTGGCGACGAGCAGCGCCTGTTGCATGAGGCACTCGAGCAGGTGGAGCTGGCCGATCAGCTTGGTTACGACTACGCCTGGGAGGTGGAGCACCACTTCTTGGAGGAGTACTCGCACTCGTCGGCGCCCGAGGTGTTCTTGGCCGCGGCCAGCCAGCGCACCGAGCGGATCAGGCTGGGCCACGGCATCGTGCAGATGCCCCCCAAGTACAACCATCCGGCCCGGGTGGCCGAGCGCATCGCCACCTTGGATCTCATCTCCAACGGCCGGGTTGACTTCGGCACCGGCGAGTCGTCGGCCGCAGTGGAGCTGGGCGGATTCAACATCGAGCACGCCGACAAGCGCCCGGCGTGGGCCGAGGCCACCGAGCAGTGCTGCAACATGATGGTCATGGAGCCCTATCCGGGGTTTGAGGGCGAGTACTTCTCCATGCCGTGCCGCAACGTGGTGCCCAAACCGGCCCAGAAGCCCCACCCCCCGCTTTGGGTGGCATGCTCGAACCGGGAGACCATCAAGCTGGCCGCCCGGCTGGGCATGGGCGCGCTGACGTTCGCCTTCGTAGACCCCGACGAGGCCGCCCTCTGGGTGGACGACTACTACCGGATTCTCTCCGAGGAGTGCGTGCCCATCGGCCATACCGTCAACGCCAACATCGCCATGGTGGTGGGTTTGTCGATGCACCACGACCGAGACGAAGCCGAGCGCCGGGGCCTCGAGGGCTTCCACTTCTTCGGCCACGGCCTGTTGCACTACTACGTGATCGGCCGGCACCAGCCGGGCCGGACCAACGTGTGGGACAACTTCCAGGAATCCAGGGAGTCGTTCGAAGGGCTGGGGGAGACGCTGGGCATCGGCACTCCCGAGCAGGTCACCCGTCAGCTCCAGGGCTATGCCGATGTCGGGGTGGACCAGGTGATGTTCATCCAGCAGTCGGGCCGCAACCGCCACGACCACATCTGCCAGTCGCTGGAGATGTTCGCCAAAGAGGTCATGCCCGCCCTCAAAGAGGGCGAAGACGAGCGGGAAGCAGCCAAAGCCGAGCGCCTCGCCCCCCACATCGAAGCCGCCCTGGCCCGCCGCACCCCCATGGCCCCCCTAGCCGACGAGGAGATCCCCGTAGTCGAGTCGCTGGGGACTTCCTGACGCTGGTTCAGCCCGCCGGGGCCAGGTAGGCGGCGAAGACCCAGCCGGTGACGGTGGTGGAGCGGACCTGCACCCAGGTGCCGCTGGTGGGGGATTCCACCACCTGGCCGGTGAGGGTGACCGTGGACCCCAGGTTGGCGGTGCCCAGCACCTGATGGTCGGTGCTGGGGCCGGCACGGACGTTGAGCGCCGAGGGCACGTCGAACACGGTCCATTGGGTGTCGGGGGGATAACGGGGGTCGATCTCCAATTCGACCTCCACGACAGGCTCGGGCAGAGGCGCCTCGGTGACGGTGGGGGTGGGCTCGGGGGTGGACTCGGGATCGGTGTCTTCCGACTCGATGGTCACCCAGTCGAGACCCCAGGTGGACACGATGCCGGCCAAAGAGAGGCCGACAAAGGCCAACCCGGCCGCCACCACGCAGAAGACAATGGCCCGAAAGCCCATCTGGCTACCGGGCCTGCCAGTTTGGGGGACGGCCCTCGGCCCAGGCCGTCGTGCCCTCGGCGGCGTCTTCAGTTGATCCGGCCACTATCCGCATGGTCTCGCCGAAGCGCACCGCCTCCACCCACGACATGGCGCGGGTGCGGGTGGCCACCTCCTTGGTGGCTCGCACTGCTAGCGGGGCGGCGGCCACCAGTCGCTCGGCCAAGGCTTGAGCCTCGTCCATCAGGTTGTCGTGGGGCACCACCCGCCACGCCAGGCCCATTTCCCGGGCTCGCTCGGCGTCCACTCGCTCGCCGGTCAGCAACAGCTCCATGGCATCGGCCCAATCCACCTTGCGGGGCAGTTGAATGGCCCCAACGATGGTGGGCACGCCCAAGCGCACCTCGGGAAAGCCGAACGTGGCCTGGTCGCTGGCGATGAGGAAGTCGCAGGCCAGCGCGCCGGTGAGCCCGTAGCCCAGGCAGTGGCCGTTCACCGCGGCGATGGTGGGCTTGAACAGCTCCAGGCCCGACTCGAAGGAGTTGATGGTGGGCTTCTCCCAGAAGGTGCCCTCGAACACGCCCACCGATCCAGCGCCGTCGCGCATGTCGGCCCCGGCGCAGAAGGCCCGGCCCGCACCGGTGATGATGGCCACCCAGGCCTCGTCGTCGCCCCGGAACCGGAGCCACGCGGCGTTCAGGTCTTGGCGCAGTTCGCCGTTGATGGCGTTGAGCGAGTCGGGGCGGTTGAGGGTGATGGTGGCCACATGGCCAGAGAGCTCATAGAGCACGGTGCGCGATGCGCTGTCCCCGGCCTGATTGCTTGGCTCTGGCTGGCTCATTTCGGGCATGGCTGACTCCTGTACCTCAGTCAAAAACCAAGATGGACCGTCCGGCGATCCGCCCGTTCTCCAGAGCGTCCACCGCCTCGTTGATCTCGTCGAGGGCGAATCTCTGCGTGACCAGGCTGTCGAGGTCGAGGTCGCCCCGGCGGTACCAGTCCATGTAGATGGGGAAGTCCCGCTCGGGGTGGCTGGTGCCGCCGATGCTTCCGGTGAGGTGCTTCTCGTGCATCAACAGATCGCCGATGTCGATGGTGGGCACTGCCACGGGTATTCCGACCAGCACTGCCACCGCCCGCTCGTCGGCGGCCCAGCGCTTCTTCCGCAGCGACGGCGCCACTTGGGCGATGGTCGCCTCCGCGCCAATGCAGTCGAAGGCGAAGTCCACCCCCGAGCAGGGCGCGCCCATCAGGTCGAGGCCTTCTCGGGGGGTGAGCTCGTGGATGCGGGCCACCGGGTCGCATTCCGAGGCGTTGACCCCGATGGTGGCCCCGTGGCGCTTGGCGAAGTCCAGCTTCTCCTCGGAGAGGTCCACCGCTATCACGGGGTCGGCCCCCAGCGCCTTGGCCGCGGCCAGAGCCGATAGGCCCACGCCGCCCACGCCGAACACCGCCACCGACGATCCGGCGGTGACTCCGGCAGTGTTCATCACCGCGCCGGCGCCGGTCATCACCGCGCACCCGATGATGGCGGTCACATCGGTAGGGGCGTCGTCGGGCATGGGCACGATGAACATCTCATCGGCGATGGTGTGGTCGGCCCAGGTGAACACCCCCAGGCTGGTGGCCAGGGCGCCGTCGCCCTGGGTGACCTCGGCCATGGCTGGCCGGCGGTCGGGGGGCTGGGTGCTGCGGGGCAGCCAGGTCACGAACACCCGGTCGCCGGGGGCAACGTGGCTCACCTCGGCGCCCACCGCCACCACCTCGCCGGTGGACTCGTGGCCCAGCACCACGTCGCTGGCCCGGGGGGTGTGGATCTCGTGAAGCTGGCTGTGGCACACCCCGCTGGCAAATTGCCGCACCACCACGTCGGTGGGCCCGGGATCGGGCAGCTCCACCGACTCGATTCGCAGGGGCTGGCCCATCTCCTGGGGAACGACGGCGACACGAGCAGGGGTTGGCATAGCGCCAGACTAACGAGAGGCCGCCTCGGACCGCGGGTCGCCCCTCGTCGCTCAGGGGTACTTGATTGATAGTTGGCGGAGGGAGCGGGGGGCGGGGTTGTGGGGTATTTCTCGGCGGTGGACGGTGCCTACGGTGTCGAAGATCACCACGTCGCCTTGGCGCCAGCGGTGGGTGTAGGTGTGCTCGGGCACGATGGCGTGGTCCATGGCCGCCTGGGTGAGGGCGAAGGCCTCCTCGGGGTCGTCGATACCGTCGAAGCCGCAGGAGAACGACGACACGTACAGCGCCACCCGCCCGGTGTCGGGGTGGGGCATCTCCACCGGGTGCTCGACCACTTGGCCGGAGCCGGGATAGACGATGTCGGGGTTGGCAAGCTGCCGGCGGGCGGCGGCCGCGGCCGGGTCTTCGTTGTGGTGGTTCTGGCGCAGCCGGGTGTTGTTCTCCGACGTGATGGTGTACCGCCCGGTCCTACCCGCCAGCTTCTCGCCCAGGTGGACGGGCAGGGTCTCATAGGCGGTGTACATGTCGCAGAACGACGTGTCGGCCCCGCCGTCGGGCGGCACCCGCTGGGCGTTGAGCAGCGACTCTCGGGCGATCGTGTCCAAGAAGGCGTAGTCGGTGTGCCACGGCAGCGGGCCGCTGCCGGCGGTGCCGATCTCGTGCCCGTCGTCGTTGAGCTCGTTGGACACGGCCAGCACCTCGGGAACCTCGGTGGGGATGTTGTAGAGCTCGTCGGCGGGGAACGGCTCGCCCAGTTGATGGGCCAGGGCGGCCAGCTCGTCGGCGTCGCACTCCCGCTGGCCCCGCAGCACCACTACCAGCCGGTCGGCCAGGGCTTGGCGCAATGTCGCCAGATCGCCGTCGGACAGCGGCGCCCCGGGGTCCCAGCCCGAGGCCAGCGAACCCAGCGGCGCGTCGAGGGGCTCGGTGCGAATCATGTCTCTATCCCTATCATGTCAACGCCGCAGGCTCGCCGTGCTAGTACAGGGAGAGCAAAGGTCGAGGAGGAACGACGATGGAAGGCCAGAAGATTCTGATCACCGGGACCGCGGGGCAGATAGCCCTGCCCATGACCCGACACTTCGCCCAGAACAACGAGGTGTGGGGGCTGGCCCGGTTCAGCCAGCCGGGATCGAAGGAGCAGGTGGAGGAGGCCGGCGCCGTCCCCCACAAGGCCGACCTGGCCTCCGGCGAGCTGAACGGATTGCCCGACGATTTCGACTATGTGATCCACATGGCCGCGTTCATGGCCGCCACCCCCGACTACGACTTCGCCCTCACCCAGAACGCCGAGGCCACCGGCCTGCTGATGGCCCATTGCCGCAACGCCAAGGGCTTTCTGCACGCCTCCACCGCCGCCGCCTACAAGAACAACCCCGACCACACCTACGTCTACGCCGAGGGCGATCCGCTGGGCGACAGCGAGCAGCCCTATTCGGAGACCTACGGGGTGACCAAGATGGCCGCCGAGGCGGTGGCCCGCACCATGTGCCGGCTCTACGACCTGCCCACCGTGATCGGCCGCATCAACGTGGCCTACGGCCAAAACGGGGGGCTGCCCGCCATCTTGTTGGCCATGATGACCAACAACATGCCGGTGCCCCTCAAAGACTCGGAGCCCAACATGTTCTCCCCGGTCCACGAGAAAGACATGTGCGCCCACGCCGAGGCGTTCTTGGAGGGGGCCACCGTGCCGGCCACCATCGTCAACTGGGGCGGCGACGAGAACGTCAGCATCGAGGACATGTGCCGGCGGATGGGCGCCCAGGTCGGGGTGGAGCCCAATTTCGAGTACTACCCGGTGGGCACCCACAGCCGGGCCTACGACAGCGCCAAGCGCATCTCGATCACCGGGCCGTGCGCGGTTTCGTGGCAAGACGGGATCGACGACATGGTGGCGGCCTGGGACCCAGAGCAGGGCAGTCGGATGATCGCCCGGCTCATGGGCGAGGGTTAGTCCGGCACTACGAGCATTAGGGAGAGCAATGCCCAATCACCCCACCCTCGACGGGGTCAACTTCATGGACGGGTTCTGGTTCCAGCACGAACCCCACGACGCGTGGACCTGGATGCGGGAGCACGCCCCGGTGTACTACGACGCCAACAGCGACGTGTGGGGCATCTCCCGCTACCACGACATCTTGGCCATCGAGAAGGATCCCAAGACGTTCTCGTCCTTCCGCAGCCCCCGTCCCCACGGGGACTCGCTGCCGATGATGATCTCCATGGACGATCCCGAGCACAAGCAGCGCCGCAAGCTGGTGAACCGGGGCTTCACCCCCAAGCGGGTGCGGGATCACACGCCCGACGTCATCGCCATCTGCGACGAGATCCTCGACAGGGTGTGCGAGCGGGGTGAGTGCGACTTCATCTGGGACATAGCGGCCCCGTTGCCGCTGATTTTGATCGGCGACATGTTGGGCTTTCCCCGAGAGAGCTACGACGACCTGCTGGAGTGGTCCGACGACATGATGCGGGCCACCACCGAAACCGACCAGGAGGCGCTCGAGAAGGGGATCATGGCCGGGGTGGCCTTTCGGGAGTTCCTGATGGAGGTGATCGCCGACCGCCGGGCCCGCCCGCCCCAGTCGGATCTGGTGAGCGTGTTGTGCCATGCCGAGGTAGACGGCGACAGCCTGGACGACGAATCGCTGTATCAGGAGGGGCTGCTGATCTTGATCGGGGGTGACGAGACGTCCCGCCACGTGATCAGCGGGGGGATGCTGGCGCTGATGGAGCATCCCGACCAGAAGGCGCTGTTCAACCAACGGGCCGCCGACGACGCCTGGATGGAGCGGGCGGTGGAGGAGTTGCTGCGCTGGGTGACCCCCATCAAGAACATGTCCCGCAGCGCCACCCGGGATGTGGAGATGCACGGCGAGACCATCGGCGAGGGGGACCAGATCATCCTGTTCTATCCCTCGGCCAACCGGGACGACCGGGTGTTCGACGACCCGTTCAAATTCGACCTGGAGCGCGAGCCCAACCAGCACCTGGCCTTCGGATGGGGAACGCACTTCTGCCTGGGCGCGTCGTTGGCCCGCCTGGAGCTCAAGATCATGTTCCAGCGGCTGGCCGAGCGGATGCCCGACATCCAGTTGGCCAACGACGAGCCGCTGCCGTGGCGGGCGTCTAACTTCATCGTCGGTCCCGAGGCCATGCCGGTGACGTTCACCCCCAGCGCCCCGGTGGGAGCTTGACCCTGCCCGTCTCCCGATTGCGGCGGATCATCGCCGTCCTGCTGGCGGGCGGTCTGCTGATGCTGGCCGCCGCGGCCGGCTGTAGCGATTCGGTTCCGGCGGAATCAGCCGAAGCCCCGCTGTCGGCCGAGTCGTTCACCCTCGGCAAGAACGTGTACCTCACCCGTTGTGTTGGGTGTCACGGCGTCGATGGCAGCGGCATCGTCGGACCCGACATCCGCCCCGGCAAGGTTCTGGAGAAGTACGCCTCAGCCGAGGCCATGGAGGAGGTGGTGCGCGACGGACTAGGCGAGATGCCCGAGTTCGCCTCCAAGCTCAGGGAAGAGGAAATAGCCGGCGTAGTGGCCTACGTGAGAGGCGGTTTGGGCTGACCTACCCCGGCCAGGCATCCACCACGTCGGCGGTGGTGGTGATAGTGGCGACGATGCCCAGGGTGTGCTCGAACACGGCGTCCACGTAGTCGGGAGGGGTGCCGGCCACCGCGTCGCGGGGGATCACCACCACGTAACCGGCGTTGACCGCGTCGAAGGTCAGGTTGATGATGGCCACGTTCACCGACACCCCCACGGCCACGATGGTGCGGATGCCCTCGTTGCGCAGCAGCGAGTCGAGCTCGGTGCCTTCAAACGGCGACAGGCCGTGGTGGCGGGGTAGCACCACGTCGGCCTCGGCCACCCCGATCTCGGGCACCACCTCCACCGCCGGGGTGCCCACGTGAAGTTGCACCGGCATCTTGGGCATGGCCCGGAACAAGCGGGCGTTGCTATTGCCGCCCCATCCGTCGGTCCGGTGTTGGGCCGTGCAGTGGATCACCCGCACTCCCGCGCCCCGGGCAGCGCCAGCCAGCGCGGCCACATTGGGGATCAGCCCCTCCTTGGCCGCCTCAGCCAGCGCCGGCAGTGCCGACAGCTCCCCGATCACCCCGTTCTGGCACTCCTGAAGCACCAAAGCCGTGGTTGTTGGATCTATAACTTCGCGCAATTCCATAGGGTTCCAATTTGGCTACTTGGGCACTCAAGCGCGAGCCAGCACACCAGTGTTTGAACAAGCGGCTTGGAAGGAGAGGATGTCTAGGCCATCCCAGCCATTCAATGCATCGACGGCTTCCCGAACTGCATCATCAAGAGAATCCGCGGATTGGGCAAAGTGGATGTAGTGATGCTCGTCTCGGCTTACGTGGCCGGAAGCTCCGGATTGGGCGGCGACCCACACTGCAAAGTCATCGTCCTGGCCACTTGGCCCGACAACCTCCAGAGTGAACTGGAATTCGATCATCACAGGCATTTTAGCTGTCTCCTTCGTCGGCTTGAACGTGAGGACAGCTGGCCAAGTCAGCACGAATGGCAGCAGCGTGGTCGTCAGAATTCCGGGGGGTCGAAAAGACACTGATACGACAACCGCTGCGATCAGCTTGCTGGCACAGCAAGAATCCCCACACATGGCCACGTGGCCTGCCCTTCTTGAAGCGCCAGCCTTGGTGTAGGGCGCTAGCCACCGCCTCGGCTACCTGCTTCTTGGGGTGGCGAGGTGGGAGATCGCGGGACTGGGGTTCAGAAGCCACGATGGAAGACTACGGATGCACAGTGACAACTTTGGCCTAGGCAAAACCCATAATGGGCACCCTATGGCTGGATCGATTCTGGGCACTGAAGTTATCCGTCGGGAGGACGGGATTCTGCTAACAGGCGAGGGGCACTACACGGGGGACTTGCGGCCCGACGGGCTGTTGACCACATGTTTCGTGCGTTCGCCGGTGGCCCACGCAGTGATCGGCGAGATCGACCTGGTGACAGCGGCCGACCACCCGGGCGTGGCCGCGGTGTACACCGCCAACACCATTGGGGTGGAGCAGGTCAAGCCCCGCTTTCCCCTCGACCCCCACTTCGCACGCGGGCCGCTGGCCGGCGAGCGGGTTCGCTTTGTGGGCGAGCCGGTGGCCATGGTGGTGGCCGAGACCCTGGCCGCAGCCCATGACGCCGCCGATGAGATCATGGTCGACTACCAGCCGCTGCCGGTATCGATGGACGCCGAGGCCGCGGTGGCCAACGGTTCCGCCGTGCTGTTCCCCGAGCGGGGCTCAGACTCGATGATCAGGGCTTTCGACCCGGTGGAGGGCCTGCACGACCAAGCCGACCGGATCGTCACCGGCCGCATCGTCCACAACCGGATGGCGGTGGTGCCGATGGAAACCGACGCGGTGCTGGCTGATCCCACCGGCGAACAGCTCACTTTGTGGGTTTCCACCCAGGGCGCCCACCCCACCCGAGGAGGAATCGCTGAGTCGATGGGGTTGGACGCCGACGAGGTGCGGGTGATTGCCCCTTGGGTGGGCGGCGGCTTCGGGGCCAAGGGCGGGTGGCGAGTGGAGCATGTGGCGGTGGCCGCCGCCGCCCAGCAACTGGGCCGCCCGGTGGTGTGGACAGAGACCCGGGCCGAGAATCTCATCTCCATGCAAGCCCGCGATCAGGTCCACTACGCCCGACTGGGGGTGACCGACGACGGCCGCATGGTGTCGCTGGAGGTGGTGGCGCTGGTGGACGCCGGGGCTTTTCCCGGCTTGGGCGGCATTCTCCCAATGATCACCCGGGTTATGGCGCCGGGCGTCTACGGGATCGAGCAGGTGCAGTTCGACTACGGCTTGGCCGCCACCAATCGGGCCCCACTGGGGGCATTCCGCGGCGCGGGCCGGCCCCAGGCCACCCTCACCATCGAGCGCATGGCCGATCTGGCCGCGGCCGAGTTGGGCATCGACCCCGTGGAGTTCCGCCGCCGCAACTTCTTGGCCCCCGAGGACTTTCCGCTGGTCACTCCCACCGGCGGGGCTTACGACACCGGCGAGTACGAGAAAGCCCTGGATCGGGCCTGTGAGCTGGTCGGCTATGAGGAGCTGCGGGCCGAACAGGCCGCCCGTCGGGCTGCCGACGACCCTCGAAGGCTGGGCATCGGGTTGTCGAGCTACGTGGAGGTCACCGCACCGACCGGCCAGGAGGAGCACGCAGTGGTGGAGGTCCACCCCGACGGCTCGGCCACCGTGTCGGTGGGGACCTCTTCTCACGGACAGGGTCACGAGACCGCGTTCACCATGATTGTGGCCGACCGGCTGGGCATCGACATGGACCAGATCACCTTCGTGCAGTCCGACACCGCCCTGGTGGCCCGGGGCAGCGGCACCGGCGGTTCCCGCAGCGCCCAGCTCGGAGGCAGCGCCATCCATGCCGCCTCCGTGGAGGTGCTGGACATCGCCCGGCAGCGGGCGGCGGAGCTGCTGGAAGCCAGCGCCGACGACATCGTGGTCACCGACGAGGGCCGATTGGGAGTGGCCGGGGTGCCCTCGGCCACGGTGGGCTGGGCTGAGGTGGCCGCGGCATCAGAAGAACCGCTGCGGGCCGAGCTTGATCACACCACCGATGGCGCCACCTTCCCGTTCGGCACCCACATTTGCGTGGTGGAGGTGGACACCGAGACTGGCATGGTCACCCCGCGTCGCTTCGTGGCGGTGGACGACGCCGGCAACCTGCTCAACCCCCTCATCGTGGCCGGCCAGCAGCACGGCGGGGTGGCGTCGGGCATCGGTCAGGCGCTGTACGAATATGTGGCGTACGACGACCACGGCAACCCGCTCACCACCGGGCTGGCCGACTACGCCATGCCATCCGCCGCCGAGTTCTGCGACTTCACCGTCGACAGCACCATAACCCCCACTCATCTGAACCCCCTGGGAGTGAAAGGCATCGGTGAGGCGGCCACCATCGGCGCCACCCCGGCGGTCCAGAACGCAGTCATCGATGCCCTCAGCGATCTCGGCATCCGCCACATCGATCTGCCGCTCACCCCCGATCGGGTCTGGGCGGCCATCCAGTCGGCGGGCGATGCGCCTTCGGCTATAGCGTGGCCTTCACTATGAGCGCCGACCCTGAGCAGATCATCGCCGACATCATCAACCCGGAAACCCGAGGGAACCTGTACCCGCACTACCACGCGCTGCGGGAGGTCGCCCCGATCCACAAGACCCACAACCCGATCCTCCACGAGGCGTGGGTGTTCACCCGCCACGCCGATGCCGATCGGCTTCTGCGCAACCCCAAGGCCATCAGCGACCGCCGCACCACCGAGATGTACAACGTGGGAGCGGGGGGCACCGAGTACTACGACATGATGAAGCGGATGCTGCTGTGGCTCGACCCGCCCGACCACCAGCGCATCCGCTCGATGGTGGCCCGCGTGTTCACCCCCCGGGCGGTGGAGAAGATCAAGCTGGCCATCAACGACGTGGTAACCGGGCTGCTCGACGCAGTGGCCGACGACGGCGGCATGGATGTGGTGAGCCAGTTCGCCTACCCGCTGCCGGTGCATGTGATCTGCGAGATGCTGGGCATCCCCCGCAGCGACATTCCCGACATCGAGCAGTGGATGTGGGACTTCGCCCGCCGGGGCGACATCGCCGCTCTCAGTGACGAGATGATCGCCAACGGGGAGACGGCCTTCCGAGGGTTCAGCGAGTACTTCACCGCGCTGGCTGCCGAGCGCCGGGCCAACCCGGGCGACGACCTGATGACCAAGCTGGTCACGGTGGAAGACGAGCGGGGTCCGCTCACCGACCATGAGATCGTCCCCACCTGCATAATCCTGCTCCAAGCCGGCCACGAGACCACCGCCGACATCATCGGCAACGCCACCAAGGCGTTGTTGGAGAATCGGGCTGAGCTGGAGCGATTGCAGAGCAATCCCGAGCTGATCGAAGACGGCTTCGAGGAGCTGCTGCGCTACGACAGCTCGGTGCAGATCAACCACCGGGTGCTGGCCGCCGATGTGGAAGTAGCCGGGCAGACCTTCCCCGAGGGCGATCTGTGCGTGGTGATGCTGGGGGCCTGCAACCGCGACCCCGAAGCATTTTCCGAGCCCGACCGCCTGGACCTCAACCGCGACGCCAGCCAGCACAACGGCTTCGGCCTAGGGGCCTACTACTGCCTGGGCTCATCGCTGGCCCGAGCCGAGGCCATCGCCGCCCTCGACGCCCTGGTTCAGCGGTTCCCCACCCTGGAGCTCAACCCCGACAAGCCCGCCCCCGTATACCGCCCCACCCTGGTGCTCCACGGCCACGAACACCTCCACGTCCGCTGGAACTAGCGGCCTAGGCCGGGCGCAGAACCAGGCTGAGCCAGCGGTCGGCGGAGGCGGTCCAGCCGCCGGGGACTACCACGGTGGAGGAGGTTTCCTCGATGATGGCGGGGCCGGCGATGGTGGGGCCGGGCAGGAGGGTGTGGCGGCGGTAGACGGGGGTGTCGGCCATTTCGCCGCCGAACCAGGCGGGGCGGTAGGAGAGGGGCATGGGCGGTTGGGCCGCCAACTCGTCAGTTGACCAGTCGGGCTTGGGCACGGGGCCGATCACCCGCACCCGGTAGTTGACGAACTCCACCGGGTCGGTTTGGCGGATGCCGTATAGCTGTTCGTAGAGCCCGTTGAACGCCGAAGCCGCCTCGTCCAGGTCGCAGCCGTGGAGGGGGACGGTGAGCTCGTGGGCTTGGTGGTGGTAGCGGATGTCGATCTCCCGCTCCAGCACGATCTCGTCGGCGGAGAACCCCTCCGCCCCGATCTCGGCCACGGCCACGGCCTCCAGCTCGGTGTAGATGGCCTCGACAATGCTCACATCAACACCGACCGAGTCGATCACCTGGGTGCGGACGTGGTCGGTGACCACGTCGGAGGCCAGCAGGCCCACCGCTGAGCCCACGCCGGGGTTGGCCGGAACCACCACCTCGGCGATGCCGAACTCCTCGGCCAAGCGGGCCACATGCACCCCGGCGGCCCCTCCGGAGGCCAGCAGGGTGAAATCGCGGGGGTCGATGCCCCGTTCCAGGGTCACCACCCGCACCGCAGCGGCCATGGTGGCGTTGACCACCTCGTACACCCCGGCGGCGGCCTCCTCCGGAGTCAGCCCCATTGGCTCGGCCAACTCGGCCACAGCGGCATGGGCCAGATCGGCCCGAATGGCCATACGGCCCCCGAGAAAGAAGCCTGGATTGAGGTAGCCCAGCACCAAATCGGCGTCGGTCACGGTGGGAAGGGTGCCACCCCGGTCGTAGCAGGCCGGTCCCGGCTCGGCCCCGGCGGAATCGGGCCCCACCCGCAGCGCGCCGCCGCTGTCGAGATAGGCGATCGAACCACCGCCCGCGCCCACCTCGGCCAAGTCGATCACCGGGATCTTGATGGGATAGCCGGTGTTGATCTTCTTCACCCCCGAAGATGCCGTGCCCCCCACATAGAACTCGTGGGCTATGGCGGCCTGGCCGCCCCGCACCAGCCCCGCCTTGGCGGTGGTGCCCCCCATGTCGAAGGAGATCAGATCGTCGATGCCGCTGAGGCGGCCGATGTGGGCGGCGGCCATCACCCCGGCGGCCGGCCCCGACTCCACCAGTTGCACCGGCCGCCGGGCCACCGTGGCCGCCGAGATGATTCCGCCCGAAGAGCCCATGATTTGAAGCCGGGCCCCGATTTCCTGACGGGCCAGCTCCTCGTCCAGCCGGGCGATGTAGCGGGTGACGGTGGGGCCCACGTAGGCCGACATAACCGTGGTGCAGGCTCGGGGCAGCTCCCGGTACTCGGGCCACACCTCGCTGGAAACGGCCACGTAGAGGTCGGGGCTCAGCCCGGCGATGATGTCGGCCACCTGCCGCTCGTGCTCCCCGTTGGCGTAGGAGTGGAGGAAGCAAACCGCCAATGCCTCCACCGGCTCGCGGGCCAACAGGTCGGCCAGCGCCGCACGGGCTTGCTCGACGTCGAGCGGCACCACCACCGAGCCGTCGGCCCCCGTCCGCTCCACCACATCCACGGTGCGCCGCCGGGGGACGATGGGCGCCTGCTTGGTGTAGAAGAGGTCGTACTTCTCGGCGTCGCCCTTGCGCTCGTTGCCGATGATCAAGATGTCGCCGAACCCCGCCGTGGTGACGTAGGCCACCGGGCCCCCCTTGCGCTCCAAGATCAGGTTGGTGGCCAGGGTGGTGGCGTGGACCACCTGGGACACCTCGGGGGGATCATGCCCGGCCTCGGCCAACAGCTCGGCAATCCCCTCGAGCACCCCGGTGGCGGGGTCGTCGGGGGTGGTGAGCACTTTGGCGGTGCACACGCTGCCGTCGGAGCGGTCGATCATCACCACATCGGTGAACGTCCCCCCAATGTCGATGCCCAAAGCGAGGGTCATTTGCTTCTCAGTGCCGCGGTGGCCGCCGGGTCCACCTCCCCGGTTTCCTGGTGAATCACCACTCCGTAGTCCCGGCGAGCGGCCTCGGGCGAGACTCGGCCGTCTCGCACATCGGCGGCCACCAGCTCGGGGTCGCGTTCATACGGGTCTCCGAAGCCGCCGCCCGCCGAGGTGAGCATGGTGATCATGTCCCCGGCTCGCAGCGGATAGGCGGTGACCTTGGCCGGCAGCGTTTGCTCGTCGGAGGTGCCCTCGTTCAAAACCCAGCCCCCGCCCGCGCCAGCAGAGCCGCCGTAGATGCCGGGAGGGGGGCGGCGGCAGCGATCGGTGGCCCGTCCGGTGAACTGTCCGTCGGCCAGAATGCGGATGTCGCGGCGAGCCCCGGTTCCGCCCCGCCACTGCCCTGGTCCCCCCGAGTCGGTCCACAGCTCGAAGCGCTCAAAGCGCACCGGGTGCTCCTGCTCGTAGGCCTCCACGGTGTGGAACGCCCCGCCGGCGCCCAGCACCAGCGGGCCGGTCACATCCACCCCGTCGCGATCGGAGCGGGCCCCGGAGCCGCCGAACTGGGGATCCATGAACGCCCACGGCCGGCCGTCGCCCCCGGTGCCGTTCATGATGTAGACGTGGACGTTGCACGAGGCGGCCACCGCCCGGGCCGGGTCGAGCTCAGAGAACGCCCCCAACATGGCCTCCACCACTGCCATGACCGTGGCCATGCGGGCGTTGAGGGCGGCGGGCGGATTGGGATTCACCAGCGTGCCCGGGGGCAGGCGCAGCTCCAACGGCCGGAAAGCGCCGTCGTTCACCGGGATGTCGGGGGCCAACAGGCAGCGCACGGCAAACAGCACCCCGGAGGTGGTCTGCGACACCGCGGCGTTGATCGGCCCCGGCGCTTGGGGCGAGGTGCCCTCGAAGTCGGCGGTGATGGTCGAGCCGCTGATGGTGAGGGCCACGTGTACCTCGTGGTCGGCATCGGGGTTCACACCGTCGTCGTCGATGATGAACGAGCCGGTGTAGGTGCCGTCGGCCAGCGCCTCGATGCCCGCCCGGGTCCGGCGCTCGGTGTAGTCCAACAGCTCGTCGGTGATCTGGTGCAGTCGCTCGAGGCCGAAGCGGTCGGCCAAATCGGCCAGCCGGTCGGCGCCGAGGTTGGTGGCGGCCATCATGGCCCGAATATCGCCCAGCACCTTCTCCGGGGTGCGGCTGTTGGCCGCGATCACATCCAGCATCGGCTGGTTGGGCGCCCCGGCCACCGCCAGCGGAACGGGGGGAAGCACCAGGCCCTCCTGGAACATCTCGGTGGCGTTGGCCGGCAACCCGCCGGCGGCCATGCCTCCCAGATCGGCCACGTGCAACAGGGCGCAGGTGAAAAACGCCAGGGTGTCGTTTATGAACACCGGGCGGAACACCATCACGTCGTTGGAGTGGATGCCGCCCCGGTAGGGATCGTTGGAGGCGTACACGTCGCCGTCGCGCATTTCCGAGGGCGGGAAGTCGTCCAGCAGGGAGCGAAGCGACGGCCGCAAGCTGGACAAATGCATCAAGGGAGCGCCCATCGACTGGGCGATGAACTGGCCCCGGTGGTCGAAGATCGCGGCAGTGGAGTCCCCGCCCTCTTTGACCACAGAGGAATAGGCCGACCGCACCGTGGTCAGCCCCATCTCCTCGGCGATGGCCCCCAAGGCGTTCTTGACTACCTCCAGCGCGATGGGGTCAGAGGGCTGGCCGTCGGTAGTCGATGGGGCGCGGTCCACAGCAATCAGAGCCCGGCGATCAAAGCTCGAACGGCCCCTTGCCCATCTGGTCGCGGATGGTGACGACCGCCGGGTTGGTCATGGAGCGGCGCTGCCAGTTGGCCCCGTCCACCACCATGGTGTGGCCGCTGATGAACCGGGCGAAGGGGGAGGCCAGGAAGGTGGCCGCCCAGCCCAGCTCCCGCAGCTGCCCCACCCGCATGGCCGGCTGGCAGGGATCCTTCTCGTGGGTGCGGTCGAGGCTGGAGCGGATGTCGGCGGTCATGTCCTCATGGGGGAACAGCCCCGGCACCAGGCCGTTCACTTGGATGCCGTAGGGTCCCCACTCCACGGCCAGGCTCTCGGTCATCGACTTGACCCCGGCTTTGGCCGCGGCCGAGTGGGCGAAGCCCGGGCCGCCGGTCCACGCGTAGGACGCCCCGATGTTCACGATCGACCCCGGCGTGCCGGCGTCCAGATGGCGGCGGGCAAACTCCCGGGCACAGAAGAAGGTGCCGTTGAGGGTGATGTCCACCACCGTGCGCCAGGCGTTGGGCGACATGTCCTCGGCGGGCACCGGGAAGTTGGCCGCCGCGTTGTTGATCAGCACGTCGGGCAGGCCGAACCGCTCGACGGCGGCGTCGAACGCCTCGGCGATCTGCTCGGCTTGGCGGATGTCGCAGCCCACCACCAGCACCTCGGCGCCGGTCTCCTCGATGGCCGCCTGGCCCGCTTCCAGGTGCTCGGGCTTGCGGCTGGCGATAACCAGGTTGGCGCCCAGCCGGGCGAACTCGGTGGCGATGGCCTTGCCCAGCCCGGTGCCCCCGCCGGTCACGAAAACGGTCTGGCCGTCGTAGGTGCCCGGCACCAGGGCGGTGGTGCCCTCCGGGGCGGGCTCGGGCAGTCCGGTGATCTCAGCCATGGCTCTGTCCTCCCTAAGACCGCTTGTACTCGGGTTCGCGCTCTTCGGCCCGGGCCGCTCGGAACTCGGCGAAGTCGTCGGAGCGGTTGATCAGCGTCTGGAAGGCGTACTCGTCGTTCATGGAGCTTTGCAGCCCCTCCATGGCCAGGTTGCGGATCACCCGGCGGGCAAGCTGCACCGTGTAGGGCGAGTGAGAGGCGATCTTGGCAGCCATCTCCATCACGGTGTCGTCCAACTCCTCAGGAGCCACAATGCGGGTCACGATGCCGTGGGTGAGGGCCTCCTCGGCGCTGAGCACCCGGCTGGTGAGCACCATGTCGCTGACCAGGCCCGATCCGCAGATCTCGAACAGGCGTCCCATTCCGCCGGTGTCAGGGATCACCCCGTGGGTGAGTTCGGGGAGCAAGAAGCGGGCGCCCTCAGCCGCCACCCGGATGTCGCACAGCAGCGCTCGCTGGAACGAACCGCCGATGGCCCACCCCTGCATGGCCACGATGATGGGGGCGTCGATGTCCCAAACCTGCTGGATGCCCCGGTGGCCCCGCTCCATTCCGGCGTGGTGGGCCATCCCCATCTGCCCCCCGCCAATGGCCGAAACGTCCCGGCCCGACGACCACGACTTGCCCTCACCCCGCCACACCACAGCCCGGATGGACTTGTCGGCTTTGATCTCCCCCAGGATGTCGAACAGCGCCACGTCCATGTCGTCGTCGAAGGCGTTGTGCTTGGCGGGATTGTTATTGGTGATGACGGCGATATGCCCGTCCACCCTGAGCTGTACTCGATCGTCGGCCATGCCCTCACCGTATCCGTCGCTCTTGCTTTGGGAAGAATGGGGCCGGTTTGGGTCACAATGGCATCTATGGCGATGAACTTGAGCTTGGTGGGGGAGCGGGGCAAGCCGTCCCAGCGGGGGTGGCTGCCCCGGGATTGCACGCTGTATGCGCTCAGCGTGGGGGCGGGGTTCGACGATCTGGCGTTTGTGGGGGAGAAGGCCGCCGGGCACCCCCAGCAGGTGTACCCCAGCTTCGTGTGCTCCGGGGGCCGGTCCGACAAGGCCAGCAGCGGCGAGAACCCCATGTTCCGATACGGCGACTACCAGGTTCACCAGCTGGTGCACGGCGAGCAGGAGCTGACCGTTCACGGGGAGATCAGCCCCACCGGGTCGGTGGTCAGCACATCGGTGGTGGTGGGCATCTACGACAAGGGCTCCGGTGCGGTGGTCCACGCCGAGAGCGAGTCGGTGGACGCCGCCACCGGCGAGCCGCTGTTCACCACCGGTTCCAAGCTGTTCGTGATGGGCGAGGGGGGATTCGGCGGCGACCCCGGCCCCAAAACACCGGCCTGGGATGTGGGCGACGCGCCCCCCGACGCCGCCGTCGACTGGCAGACCCTGCCGGTGCAGTCTCTGCTCTACCGCCACGGGGGCAACGATCCCAACCTCATCCACTACGACCCCACAGTGGCCGCGGCGGCCGGGTTCGACGGCCCCATCCTCATGGGGCTCAACACCTACGGCTTCGCCTGCCGGGCCCTGGTGGAGACGGTGTGCGGGGGCGACCCCCTGGCACTGGGCTCGATAGCCGGGCGCTTCGCCTCCCCCGGATACAACGGCGACGTGCTCACCACGCAGATATGGCGCGACCCCGCCGAAGAGAACGGAGTGCTGTTCCGAGTGGTCTCCAACCGGGGCACCACCGTCTTCGACAAGGGCCGGGCCACACTGAGATAGGGACCAGAAGGAGAGCAACGCAATGAGCAGATTGGTGATCGACGCCGACGGCCACATCAGCGAACCGCCCGAGCTGTGGGAGGAGTTCTGCGATCCGGAATACCTGGCCTTCGCCCCCCGGCGGGTGCTCGACAGCCAGGGGCGGCCCCGCACCTTCGTCGGCGGGGAGATGGCCCCCTACATCCCGTTCGACTCTGCTGCCTACGACAAAGAGCGCCCCAAAGGAGGCGTCGATCCCCACGCCCGACTGGCCGACATGGACAGCGAGGGCATGGACATCTCGGTGATATTCCCCACCACCGGGCTCATGTTCGGAGGCATCGCCGATGCGGCGGTCAACAACGCCCTGTGCCGGGCCTACAACGACTGGCTCCGCACCTACTGCGACACCGACACGTCCCGACTGCTGGGAGTGGCGGTGGTACCCCAGGTCGACCCGGCATTGATGGTGGCCGAGGCCCGCCGGGCCATCGACGAGCTGGGCTTCGTCGCCGTGATGCTGCGCCCCAACGTGATCGCCGGGCGAACCCTCGACCACCCGGCCTACGACGGGCTGTGGTCGCTGTTGGCCGACCGGGGCATGCCCGCCGCCCTGCACGAGGGCACCACCCAGAACGTGCCCCAATCAGGCCTCGACCGCTACGACAACTTCATGTTCCGCCACGTGTGCTCCCATCCTCATGAGCAGCAGATGGGATGCCTGGAGCTGATCGCCGGCGGGGTGCTGGAGCGCCATCCCGAATTGCGGGTGGTGTTCTTGGAGTCGGGCTGCGGCTGGGTGGACCACTGGCTCGAGCGCATCGACGAGCACTTGGACTCCTGGGGCCACGCCTCAGCCCCGCTGGAGCTGAACGCCACCGAGTATTTCCAGCGGCAGTGCTTCATCTCCTGTGACCCCGAAGAGCGGACCGTTGCCGGCGTGATGGACTCACTTGGCGACGACTGCGTGGTTTTCGCCACCGACTACCCTCACCCCGACGGGGTCTTCCCCGGCGTGGTCAAAGCCCTGGCCGACCGGGACGACCTCAGCGAAACCCGCAAAGACAAGATCCTGGGCCTCAACGCCAAGCGGTGTTTCGGCCTCTGACCCAATAGCGACCCCATGGAGCTCGAATCCCACGCCGAGCAGAGCGAGCGCCTTTGGGAGCTGGCCAGCGACAACGGGATGCCGCGTCGGCACTTTCTGGCGCTCTTGGTCGCCGGTGGCGCCGCCGCGGTGGTCGCGGCCTGCGGGGGTGGCAGGTCGTCGTCCGTGCCCATTACCGGCAGCCTCGCCTCGACAGCTGAGCCTGCCGCGCTGTTCAAGGATCCGTGGCCGTTCATCAGGCATGGCGACTCGCTGGAGACCCGTATGGAGTTCATGTCGAGGGTGATCACGCCCAACGACCTGTTTTTCGTCCGCAACAACTCCTCCAGCATCGATCTATCGGTGGACGACTGGTCGCTGGTGGTGGAGGGCGATGCGGTTGAACAGCGACTCGATCTCAGCTATGACGACATCCGTCGCCTCCCCAGTCGCTCGTTGGTCGCCTATCTGGAGTGCGCGGGCAACCACCGGGTGATGTTCGACCGGCTGCAAGGTCGGAGAGCAGAGGGTACCCAGTGGGGGCGCGGTGCCATCGGCAACGCCGAGTGGCTGGGTGTCTCCCTGGCCGATGTTCTGACTCTGGCCGGGTTGGCCGACGATGCCGTGAGCGTGCTGCTGGTGGGGCTCGACGAGGATTCTCCCGAGGGAGGTTTCCAGCGCGTTCTACCGCTCGAAAAGGCGCTGGACCCCGACACAATCCTGGCCTACGAAATGAACGGCGAGCTGCTGCCCCTCGACCACGGGTTCCCGCTGCGGGTCATCGTTCCGGGCTGGGTAGGCAGCTCGCAGATCAAATGGCTGGGCCGGATCGTGGTGTCGTCCGACCCGCAGTGGACCCGCAACAACACCACGTCCTATGTGCTGATCGGCGACGACTATTCGCCCGAGGATGAGGCTCTGGGCCAGGTGGTGACCGAGCAGAACATCAAGAGCGCGCTGGCCCTGCCGTGGCCGGCCTCGATGGACGCCGGCCAGAACGTCGTGTGGGGTTTCGCCCACTCGCCGCGTGGCCGGATAGCCCGCGTGCAATGGAGCGACGACGGTGGCGCCAGTTGGCAGGATTCCAAGGTGCACGAAACTCAGCCCCAACATTCATGGGCCCGATTCGAGTTCAAATGGACGGCAACTCCCGGTGAGCACACCATCACCACCCGGGCCACCGATATCGAGGGCAACACCCAGCCTGATCGGGTTCCGTTCAACCAGAAGGGCTACCTGTTCAACCAGCCCCTACCGCACCCAGTACGGGTAAGAGCCCAGGGCTGAGCTACAAGCCCATGTCGTGGTAGTCGGGGACCTCGTAGCGGCAGATGGCTTCGGCTCGGCGGTGGAGGAGGGCGACGGTGTCCTCGATGTTGCGGCCGATGATGAACCGGCGCTGCTCCACGCAATCCACCACGAAGTTGCCGTGTTCCAACAGGTCGGCCACCTGAGGTTCCTCGCCCCGGACCTCGGTCAATATGTCCTTTAGCTCCTGGAAGGTCATGCTGCGCCGCCCGGTGGCGTCGCCTACCCGGGCGAAGTGGTCCGGGCGGTTGCGCTGGGCGGTGAACAGGCCGGTGTCCAGCATTCCGCCCGACGGGTAGAGCACCGAGGCCCGCAGGTCGCTGCCCTCCCGGATCAGGTTGATGTGCACGGTCTCGGTGAAGCAGCTCACCGCCGATTTGGAGGCGGCATATACCGACGCGGTGGGCACGGGAGCGAAGCCGCCATCGCCCGACGAGGTGTTTATGATCTGGCCGGGCTCGCCGCCGGCCAGCATGCGGGGCACGAACTCGGTGGTGCATATGGCCACGCCGAACACGTTCACGCTGAAGCACCACCGCCAGTCGTTGGGCTCCTGCTCCCAGGGCTTGCCGCCCCCGCCGGAGGTGACCCCGGCGTTGTTGAAGAGCAGGTTGCAGCGCCCGTGGGCGTCGTAGACGTGGTCGGCCAGGGCGGCCACCGAGCCCTCGTCGGCCACATCGGTGGGCCAGCCCGACACCGGACCCAGATCGGACAGCTCGGCCACGGTGGCCTCGGTGGTGTCGGCCTCGATGTCGGCGATCACTACCGTGGCGCCCCGCCCCAACAGGGCGGTCACGATGCCCTTGCCGATCCCGCCGGCCCCGCCGGTGACCACCGCCACCATGCCGCTTACGTCGAGACGCTCAGTTGGGTTTTCGCTGCTCATAGTTTCTCCTGTGTTTGGCTGTCCGGCTGTGGTTTAGCAGTTTCTGCCCCACACCACTAACGCTCAGTCGGCGTTGAGGGATTCCCGGACGATTTGAGCCGGGTCGGGGGGCGCGGCGCTGGGGGAGGTGACATCGATATGGCTGATGGCGCCGGTCCAGCCGAACGGAGGCTGGTAGTCGTCGTTGACCGGGAAGCCGGCGTCTTGGCCGATGATCAGCCCGGTGCCCCCGTTCTGCCACGAATTGGGGAACGTGCGGTCGAGCTCCAACCGGGCGGCCACCTCACCGTCCACCAGCAGCTCCACGGTGCTAGAGGCCGGAGAGGTCGGCTGGTACCGGCATCCCAGGCTGGTGGCGTCAACGGCAACGGTCGGGGTGGCCAGCTTGAATTGGTCGCCCGACAGGCACATGCCCAACACCAGAGAGCCGTCCAACCCGTAGAGGGCCAGGCCGCTGGTCCAGTCGCCCATGGCCCACAAGATGCCCTCAGCCCCGCCCGAGCCCACCGTCACCGAGGCCTCGATGGTGAAGCCCCGCACCAGCGTGGGCATCACCTCGTCGGCCACCCGGCCGGCCCCCGGTCGGTAACGGGCTTGGGCGGGGGGCGGGTAGGCCGGCGGATAGATGGCCGGCATCCGCCCCATGTAGCCGTCGTCTAAGGGCAGCACCCCGTAGCGCTCAGCCGCGGCCCACCAGGCCGATTCCAGCTCGGCCAGCTTCTCAGGGTGCTCCGCGGCCAGGTCGCGGGCCTCGGAGAAGTCGTCGTCGAGGCAGAACAGCGCCCAGGTGTCGTCGGAGAACGAGCGGCTCCCCTCCATGAGCGCCACCTCGTCGCCGTGGGCTTCGGCCACATGGTCGGTGGTGGCCTTCCAGCCATCCAGATACATGGCCCGCGACCCCTGCACCTCGAAATACTGCTCTGATCGGGGAGAGGAGGCCTCGCCATCGTCGAACGTGGCCGCCAGGCTGGCCCCGTGCATCGGCATCTGGGCCACCCCGTCCACCGACTCGGGAGCGTCCACCCCGCACAGCTCCAGCACGGTGGGGGCCAGATCCACCGCGTGGCAGAACTGGGTGCGCACCTCGCCGCGGGCGGCGATGCACGCGGGCCAGTGAACCACCAGAGGAGTGCGGGTGCCGCCCAGCCAGGCGTAGCGCTTCCACAGCCGAAACGGGGTATTGCCGGCCCACGCCCAACCCCAGGCGTAGTGGTTGTAGGTGCGGGGGCCGCCCAACTCGTCGAACCACTCCAGATTGGCGGCCACCGATTCGGGCAGGCCCTTGGTGAACCGGTGCTCGTTGACCGATCCCACGTGGCCGCCCTCGGCGCTGGCCCCGTTGTCGGAGCACAGCACCACCACGGTGTTGTCCAGCTCGCCGATGGCCTCCAGATGGTTGATCACCCGGCCGATCTGGGCATCGGTGTGGGAAACGAACCCGGCGTA